>JAEYYW010000138.1 GCA_023428265.1 Bacillota bacterium
AGCTTGAGGTGGAGGGCGGCATTTTGACTAAATGCCGTTTTACCGACGGCTGCGACGGCAACCTGGAAGGCTTGGCCCGCTTGGTTGTGAACCGCCCCGTGGAGGAAGTGATCAAGCTGCTGGAGGGAATTCAATGCCGCAACGGCACCTCCTGCCCGGACCAGCTGGCGCGGGCATTGAAACAACACATGCACAAGTAAATCGCCGCAAGCGGCAGAGGATGGAATCCCCATGGTGCATCTGGAAACCGACCGCCTGATCATCCGCAACTTCCTGCCGGAAGACTGGCAGGCGCTGCAGGCCATCGTGCTGGACTTTCAGGCGTCTCCTTATGCTGACTATGATTACCGCTGGCCCACCACCGACGAGGAGCTCAAAGGCATCTGCCAGTGGTTTGCCAATGGCGACGACTTCCTGGCCGTGTGCCTGAAAGGCAAGGAAGCGCCCGACCCGGTGGGCTATGTCGCCATCAACGGCGGGGATGAGCCCAAACGGCGCAACCTGGGTTATTGCTTCCACTCCGCCGCCCATGGCCGGGGGCTTGCGCTGGAAGCCTGCCGCGCCGTGCTGCATCACGCCTTTGCAGCATGGGGTGTGGAAACCGTGCAGTCCGGCACCGCTGAGGCAAACGGCCCCTCAGTGACGCTGCTCAAGCGCCTCGGCTTTCGCGAGACAGGCCGACACACAGGCTCCTTCGCACAGGCTGCCGATGGCCAACCCATCCAATTCACCGGCCTTTCCTTTGAACTCACCGCTGAGAAATTCATTTTCTAGTTTTTTTGAACCAAACACCTCCCTTCTTGTATCTATCCTGTGAATGCATGCATGTAGCAAGGATGGTGATCCATACGCAAGCGCAACAGAATAGTGCCCGCGCCTATGCCAGTGCCGTTTCGCTGGCCGCATCCGGCGATGCGGAGGCGTTCTCACGGCTCATCCTGGAGCATGAGGGCATGCTCTACCGCGTGTGCCGCACGATCCTGCGAAACGAGGCCGACTGCGCCGACGCTGTGCAGGAAACCGTGATCATGGCCTGGCGCAACCTGGGGCAGTTGAAAAACGCCGTGAGCTTTCCGGCCTGGGTGGCCCGGATCTGCATCAACCAGTGCTACAGGCAGTTGCGCAGATCCAAACGGACGGAAGCCGAAACAATGTTTTCAAGCCATGAACCAGGCCACGACGCGCGGCTGGATGTGTCCGGCGCAATTGCCGCATTGCCGGAGGACATGCGGCTGGTTGTTGTGTTCTACTATTTTGAAGACTGGAAGGTGGAGCAGATCGCGAAGGCCACAGGCCTGCTGCGCGGCACGGTGAAATCCCGGCTCTACCGGGCCCGCCAGCTCTTGGCGGAGCAATTGAGAAACTACAAGGAGGGATCCCGCGATGATGCGCGATGATGTGATTAAGAAAAGGATGAAGGCGCAAATGCCTTCCCCCACGCCGCTGTTTGCGGGCAGGGTGCGGCAAACGCTGGACAGGCTGCCGGAGCGCAGAAAAGTGTCCATTCTGCGCTACGTGCCGGCAGCAGCAATGGCTGTTGTGACTGTGGCGGTGATCGGGCTGGCGGTGGCGAGCCGGATGAACCCTGATGGGATGAGCAATTGGTTTCAGGCACTGGCCGGAGAAGAAGCGACGGCGACCGTTGAGATAACCCCAGCTCCCACTCCGGAGGAACAGCAAACTGCGGAGGAAACAGCCCAGGAGACGGTGATCCCCACGGAGACGCCGACGGAGACCGTGGAGGTCACGCCGGTGCCCACACCAGAGCCCACACAGGAGCCCACACCTGCACCAGAGATTACATCCATGCCGGCGACAACGGCCTTGACCTGCATGGGTGAATCGGTAGAAGCTTCCGGTCAAGGAAAGATCGCCATGGGCAACAACTGCGACTATATCCGTGCAGTGATCAATGACTACGGAACATTTTACGAGATCGAAGGGGATACAACCAAAGAGATTCTTGATTATTGCGACCGCTATTACAAGGCCAGCAAGAACGGTCCTTACACAAAATATGAACTTGATCCCATGGTTCGCTCAGATCTGATCTTCGTGCTAATTGATGGTCTGGTCGATGAAAGCTTTGTTGGAACAACAATCAGCGAGGATAAGCTCAATTTACTCATCGCCGCAAACGACGATGACAAGACGCGCGGCGTATTCGTTAAGGGGATGCTCAGCGTCGCTACACTGGAATTCTCTCGCAAGTCTTTTGTACTGACAATCCACAATAAAAACCCCAAATTCCACCCAACTTCCAACTTTACCATTCTCACCCGCTACGCCACCGAAGACGGCGATGTGCAGTACTTCACCCTTCCCGTCAAGGCTAAGTAGCAAAGGCACCGGATAGAACTACAACAAAGGGCCGCGAGTGATCGCGGCCCTTTGGCAACCTTAGTCCGGCTACTTGAATACCTTAACCAGACGTACTTGTCCCCCTCTTGAGGGGGATGTCACGATGTGACAGGGGGAGTACAAGTATCAAACTTCCCTGTCAGACAGAATCGAGAAAATCTGGTGATCCTGCCACTGACCGTTGATCTTCACGCCCTTGCGCTCAATGCCTTCCTTTTCAAAGCCCGCTTTTTCCAGCACCCGCATCGAGCCAACATTGACCGGCATGGCCCCCGCTTCCACGCGGTGCAGCTTCAACTCGTCAAAGGCATAACGCACCGCCAGCCTCGCCGCTTCGGTGGCATAGCCATGGCCGTTATGCCCCTGATCCAATGAGTAACCGATCATGCACTTCTGCAAAGGGCCGCGGAACACATGAAAGAGATTCACGTCGCCGATCAGCTCGTCGGTGTCATTGAGGAAAATGCCGAAGAAATAATCTCGCCCGGTCTCGCGGTTCTGCGCGGCTTCATTGAGGATGCCGTGCACCGTCTCTATGGCGTAGTAATCGCTGCTGTGGGCGGGCGAAAATTGCTGGAAGAAGTCCGCGTTGCGCAGGCGCAGCGCATGCAGGGCATCGGCATCCGCTGGTTCCAAAAAGCGGATATAAACTCTTTCACCGGTAAGCTTCATGAAGGATCTCCGAATATTTGATGAGCATCATATTACGGGAATTCATCCTATAACGCAAGAACCCCCTCTCGCCCATGATCGCATCATCTCATCAAAATGACGCTGGGTTAAGGGGGCAGGGGTTGAAGAAGGGGCCGGTACAAAGCCCGGCCCCCACACTTCGCGATCAGTCCTTATTGCCACTACTGCCTACTGATTACTGATTACTGACTACTGACTACTGACTACTGACTACTTCGCAATCTCATACACCACAGACACCGACGCCGTGACCTCCAGCGTGCCGGACTGCACCGGCACGGCTGCACCCTTGGAGCCCATCGCTGCATCGGCCAACTCATAAGCCGGGCCGTTGTAGCTGCTGGACTCGTTGATGGTGAGCACCTTCCCCACCTTCACACCAAGGGCTGTGGCCATCACGTCGGCGCGGGCGCGGGCTTTCTCCATCGCCTGCTTCAGCGCCTCGTTATAGGCCTGGGTGCGGTCCAGCACATCAAAGCTGATGCCATAGGACGTGTTGGCTCCGGCGTCGGTGGCGGCGGTGAGCACCTGCCCCAGCTTTGCCAGGTCCTTCACGCGCACGCTCACGTTGTTGAAAACGCGGTAACTCGTGATCTTCTGGCCTTTTTCGTCATAAACCGGGTAAATGTTGAAGTTTGCCGTGGTGATGTCATCTTCGGCGATGCCAAACGCCTTCACGGCCTTCAGCACCTTGTCCATCGCCTCATTGTTGGCCTGGCGGGCTTTGGAGGCGTCGGCGTTGGTGGTTTCCACACCGAGCGTGACGGTGGCCACATCGGGCTTCACGGTTATGGAGCCCTGGCCGGAAACCGTGATGCCACCCTGCTCCTTTTCATCAGAGCCGGAGCCGCCGGCAAGCAGCTCGGATACAGCGGGGTTGCCGGCACTGCCGGCGGGGCCTTTATCGTCATAGGCCTGCACCTGGCCCGCGCACCCGCCAAGCAGGAGCGTTGCGGCCATTGCCAAAACCAGGCCGGCTGTGACGGAAGCCTTACGGTTGATACGCATCATTTTGCTCCCTCCTTCCGTCACTTCAGCGAAAAGGTGATGTTGACGGATGCGCTGACATCCATGCTGCCGGCGGAAACAGGCACGCTGCCTTTCACACCGGAGTTCACCCTGTCATAGAAGATTGGATATGGACCGGGATTGTAGGAACCGTTTTCTGTCACGCTCTGCACATCGCCCAGCGTGGCGCCTGCGCTGCCGGCCAATGTCTGGGCGCGCTGCCTCGCGTTTTCGATGGCTTTGACAAGCGCCTGGTTATAGGCAGCCTCGCGGTCTTCCACGTCAAACCAGAGCCCATCGGCGGTGTTGGCACCGGCAGCCGTGGCGGCCTCCATCACCTCGCCCAGCTTGTCCAGGTCGCGCACCTTCACCTGAATGGTGTTATAGACCTGGTATTCGGTCACTTTTTGGTTCTTGTCGTCATAAATGGGATTGATGCTGAAGTTGGTGGTCTTCACGTCTTTATCCGTGTCCACGCCCTTGGCCTTCAGCGCCGTGAGCACTTTGCCCATCGCGGCGCTGTTGGCGTCACGGGCCGCGGCGGCGTCGGCGGCACGGTTCTGCACACCAAAGTTCATATAAGCGATGTCCGGTGTCAATGTAACGCGCGCGCTGCCGCTCACGCTCACTGTGCGGGCCTCCGCGGAGGCCGGCGCTTTTTCAGCCGGACTGGCCAGCGCAGTGCCCATCAGGGTTGCGGCAAGCAGCACCATCGCGATCATGACTGCCGCGACGGCCTTGCTCCGACTGGATTTCATGGTTATTCCTCCTTTTGCTTGGGGGCGGCCTCCTTGAGCTTCGCCGACCGGCGGGCTCTCACGCCCACGGGAACAAGGATCGCTGCCAAGATCGCGGCAACTACAATTATGATTGCCAGCCAGGGCAGGAATCCTACAAATTGCACTGCGAAATTTTCCGCGCTTTTCTTCATGGCGTTCAGGGTGCTGTTGAGCGCGCCGCCCATGCGCTCGTTGAGGTCAGGGTCCACGGGTCTCACGGTCTTGGGCGTGACCAACTCGTGGATCTCGATGGTGATCGTGGAATAGCTCACCTTGTCGTCCCAGTATTTCAGCTGCGCCGTGGCCTGCTCGATTTCGATGGTCAGGCGCGTGATCTCGTTTTGGATCGCGACAATGCTCTCGGTGCTATCCGCCTTCTCCAGCAGCTTGAAGTAGGTCTCGCGGGCCTTGATGAGCTCGCGGTTGCGGGCTTCGGTGTCCACATACTGGCGACTGACGTCCTCGGTGTTTTCGTTTTTGCTCAGCACATTGCCGAGCTTCTGAAACTCGTCAATGGCGGCGCCGTATTGATCGATCGGTATCCGGACGCTCACCACGGCGGTGCGGCCCTGCTGGCTGTCGCCGGAATCGGGCACGCCGGTCATTTGCGTGTTTTCCTGATAGCCGTTGAATTTGGCCAGCAAGCTCTCCAACGTGCTCATGCCTTTGTCGTATTCGCGGGTTTCCACCACCATATAGGCTGTATAGATGATCTTGCGGCCCTCAGGAGTCTTGGTTTGCGCAAAATTCTCTTTGCCGACGGAGCCTGTGGCTTCGAGCTCGCCGCCGGGGCCGCGGCTGAAGCCCATCTGCGGCTTCTCGGGCTTGGCTTCGGCGGTGGCAGCCGGTTCCATTGAGGGTGCGGCCTGCACACCGAAGCCCGTAACCTGATCCCCGTTATACAGGCCGTCTTCCAGCTTCTGCCCTTCATCCGTCTTGGTAATGCCATAATTTGCAGGTGCATTGGGACCGGCCAGGTCAGAGGCTATGTTGCCCATCAAGCCGCCCGACAGCATCGTGCCGCCCACCAGCACTACAACAAGCGCGGCGGCCGCCGCAGTGAGCGCCCAGGGGTTCAATTTGCGGTTCACCCTGCCATCACCCTTCACAATTTCTTCAGAAAGCGCAGTGTGCAACCTCTCCCGCAGAGCCGGGGGTACTTCCCGATCCTCCAGGCCGTGAAGGTCTTCAAGCAGCCCGCGGAACTGCTCCACTTCCTCGCGGCAGGAACGGCACTCAAGCAGGTGGGCCTCAAACGCACGCAGCTTCGAGCTGGACAGCTCCCCGTCCAGGTATTGGTTGATATGCTTTTCAAAGCTGCAAGTGTTCATGTTCTGCCCCTTTCTGCCATATTGGACGCGTTCGTTTCAACTAAAGTTCCGCTTCCGTACAGCATGTTCCGGATTTGCTCCCTGGCCCGGTTGATCCGCGATCGCACCGTGCCGATGGGGCATTTCAGAATCTGGGCAATCTCGTCGTAGGCATATCCCTCCACATCGCGCAGCACCAATGCGGCGCGATATTCTTCATTCAACCGGCTGATGGCCCAGGCGATGCTGTTGCCGGTGTCAGACCGGTCCTCAAACCCTTCGGTCTCCAACTCGCGGCCCGCTTCATGCAGCTGCTCCACGGAGACGGTCTTGGCCTTCCTGCGCCTCAGCTCGTCATGGCAGGCGTTGATTGTGATGCGATAAAGCCATGTGCCGAAGGCGCTGCTAAGTTTGAAAGACGGCAATGCGCGCCATGCTTTCAGCATAACCTCTTGGGCGATATCCTCGGCTTCAGCGGAGCTTCCCATCATGCGCCAGGCAATGTTGTAGACACGCTTCAGGTGCTGGTTATAAAGCGACTCAAAGGCCGTTGAATCGCCTTTCTGGGCGCGCTTGATCAGCAGAATGTCTGCTTCGGTCATCTCGCGTTACCCCCTGGTTCAAAGTGAATTGACATTTGTCAATACTAAAAATTATAACACATCCAATCCAGACCATGTTGCATAAATCGTTTGCTTATGCTATATTAAAAAAACCCAAATGCCGAAGTGGTGGAATGGCAGACGCGGCGGACTCAAAATCCGTTATGTGATGAGCATGTGTGGGTTCAAGTCCCACCTTCGGCACCAAATAGAAAGACCCGACCCTCGCGGTCGGGTTTTTCATTTGCCTGGGGGACTTGAACCCACGCAACAGCAAGTGCGGGCTATTTGCTACGAAGGGCAATCAACCGATTAACTATATACGGCAGGCGCAAGCCAGAATGAGGCAAATGCCCGAGGATATCTCTTGGAAGGTAGTTGACTCTTCCGTTGGGGAACAGTCTATATTATTCTCAGATGGACGGAAGGAGAATTACCGATGAGTGAGTTGGTGAAAATCAGGGATGTATCCACCAAATACGACATATCTGCTCGTACACTCCGCTATTATGAGGATATGGGGTTAATCAAAAGCACCCGAAGCGATGATTATGCCTACAGGCTATATGATGAAGCTGCTGTAAAGCGGTTGGAACAGATATTGATCTTGCGCAAACTGAACATCAAAATTGTTGATATACAACGCATATTCAACACCTCTGGCTCTGAGATTGTTTTGGAGGTGCTTGGCAAAAAAGTTGACGACATCGATGAAGAAGTCTCTCTTCTGCATGAACTGAAAGACATCATTCTAGACTTTATCCATCAAATCGAGCAAGCCGATTTTGGCAAAGAATCAGATGTCAAGCTGCTTTATGAAAAGGCAAAGGAAATAGAAACGCAGATCAACAATGTAGACTATAACGGCAACCCATCCAATGTGAATCGATTGTTGACCGCTGCTGAGAAAGTGGAACGGGAGCCGGACATTCTGATCGTTGAAATGCCGCCTTGCCGCATGGTCACTTCGGGGTTGGCTGATGAAGATGAGCTTAACCGATTCGATGCCATGTGGATGCGTCTCGGTTCGCGTATCGCTGACAAAATAAACCCCCGTGACTTTATGTATTACGATGAAGAGCAGAAAAAGAGCGTCTGGTTGTATATGCTCGAAGACTGGATGACCAAATCAGACACCGAGGGGTATGAAATTATCACATTCGGCGGCGGCCTATTTGCGGCAGCGACTGCAGACAGCTGGGAATTCAGTGAATATCAGCGGGTGCACAGAGGTATCGTGGCATGGCTCGCACGGCAAGAGCATTTGGAGCTCGACGAAACTTCAACCCGCCATATGCTATACCATTTTGCCGGACCGCACTCGGCGCAGATGAAGGAGTGGAATTATGGCAAAGTGCGTTATTTTGTGCCAATAAAACTAAAGGCAAAATAACAGCGAATCAGGCACAGCTGATGCCTCAATCCGGATACTGCGCCCTGATTCCACCGATATACTTCGGGCGTGTACGCGCCATCACCAGGTTTGCAGATCCGATGGATTTGATCTCACCACGCACCGGCACCGCCACAGGCCGAAGATGCATGCCGATCAACGTGTCACCGATGTCCATTCCCGCATGGGCGCCGATGGACTCCACCATGACAGGATCACTCAGCAAGTCATAATATGCCGCACCGCAGGCGCCGCCGGCATGGAGCACCGGGCGTGCGTAAACAATTGTCAGCCCCATGCGCTCCGCCGTCTCCCGCGGGATCACAACGGCTCTGTTCAGGTGTTCGCAGCAGCCAACCGCCAGCACAACGCCAAGAGGAGCAAGCTTTTCCACCAACGCGGACACAATGGCACTGCCGATCTCCTGGCTGGATGCCGAGCCGATGGGGCTGCCTGCAACCTCGCTGGTGCTGGCACCCAACACCAGCACATCACCGGGCTTCAACCCGGAGACGGCAAGAAGAGCGTCTGCCGCAACGTGCAGGGAGCGCCTGATATCACATAAAAAACGTTCGTCCATTGTCTACTCCTGAAGCCTGCAGCGGATAAAACCCACAGGCTGGAAATCATCATACATCATGATTCGGATCCGTGTAAATATCCTGCGGAGTCTGCCACGCAGCCACTCCGCACATGATCCGCGCTCACCTCCACCGAACCGGCAGAGTCATACACTCGCCCATCGCCTCATATTGCCTTCCTTGCCCTCCCATACGCCCAGAAACACCATTGCCGGTCGGACAGCTTCCTGCTCAGCCTTTAAGGATCATCATGATATTCTCTTTGACTTATTGACTTTCTGGCGTCAAGCCATTATAATCTCTCAGGTCAGGATATTGATCCGGCAGGATGCACCGCAATCCGCAGATCAATCCATATGGCGTGTGCCCGTAGCTCAGCTGGATAGAGTGCTTGACTACGAATCAAGAGGTCACAGGTTCGAATCCTGTCGGGCACGCCAAGAAAACCCTGGGAACCATAAAGTTCCCGGGGTTTTTGCTTTTTGGTTTTTCTTTGTGACAGCAACATTTGGACTCTATTTGATCTCTGTTCCTCCGAAACGGCTATTGGCCGTTGAACACATCCGTGGCTGGATACCATTCCATTCATCGGAAACACTAATCACGGAGGTGTTTCTCATGATTGCGCGCAAGTCGGTGATTGCCTTTGGTATGGTCGCAATACCAATCGCCATGTATGTGGCCACACAGGATAACGACATCCATTTCAACCAACTGCACAAGGAAGACAACAGCCGCATCCGCTACAAGAAAACCTGCGCCCATTGCGGCAAGGAGATCTCGTCGCAGGATATTGTGAAGGGCTTTGAGTATGACGAAGACAAATATGTCGTCGTCACCGATGAGGAGATTGAGAAAATCAAGACAGAAAAGGAAAAGTCCATACAAATCCTGCACTTTGCGCAATTGGATCAGATCTCCCCTGTTTATTATGACAAAACCTATCAGGCGGTGCCGGAAGCCGGCGGCGAGAAGGCATTTGAGCTGCTGCGCGCCGCGCTGATGGCTGAGCAGAAAATTGCCATTGGCAAGGCGGTGATGGGCACCAGAGACACACTGATGGCCATCATCCCCAGAGAAGACGGCGTGCTGATCTCCACGATGTTTTTCGCTGACGAGGTGCGTGAGCTGCAACGGCAATATGCCAAGCCGGATGTCTCCGACCAGGAGCTGAACATGGCCAAGGTGCTGATCAACTCCATGGACACGCCTTTTGACCCGGCCAAGTATCAGGATGAATACCAGGTGAAGCTGCGGGCGCTTATCGAGACAAAAATCGCCGGCCGCGAAGTGGTTTCGGCGGAGCCGGAGAGCGCCGGCAAGGTCATCGACCTGATGGAAGCGCTGAAGGCCAGCATTGAAAAAGCAAGAAAAGAGCCGGCATAACCGATGGCCGGGCAGCTGACCACCTACAACAGCAGGCGGGATTTCCGCAAGACTCCCGAGCCGGAAGGCGGCGAAACACTGCTTGCGGATGGCTTGCGGTTTGCCGTGCAGCACCACATGGCGCGCAGGGATCATTTTGATCTGCGCCTGGAGTGGGGCGGCGTGCTGCTGAGCTGGGCGGTGCCGAAGGGGCCGTCTTTCAACACCCGTGATAAGAGGCTTGCGGTGCGGGTGGAAGACCACCCAATGGAATACAGGCACTTTGAGGGCACAATCCCCCAGGGGGAATACGGCGGCGGAACCGTGATGCTCTGGGATGAAGGCGTGTGGGAGCCGCAGGGCGATGTGGACGCCGGGCTGCAGAAGGGCGCGCTGAAGTTTGTGCTGGACGGCAGGCGCCTGAAAGGGAAATGGGCGTTGGTGCGGCTGGAAGAAGCCGGGCAGAGCAAGGAAAACTGGCTTCTGCTCAAGGAGAAGGACAGCTATGCCCAGCCGGAAAGCGGCATTGAGGGCTTTACACACAGCATTCGCACCGGGCGCTCGATGGAGCAGATTGGAGCCGGCGGAAACGCTGCCATCACCCGCAACCCATTTGATCAAACGGAGCTCCAGCTGGCCCGGCTTGCCGCAAAGGCACCCGAAGGAGACGGCTGGCTCTTTGAGCTCAAGTATGACGGCTACCGCATCGTTGCCTTTCTGGAAGGCAATGCCGCCCGGTTGGTCTCCAGAAACGGCCACGATTATGCCGGGCGCTTCCGGCCGCTGGCTTCCGCGCTGCTGGATCTGGCTGCCGGGCGGGCGATGGTGCTCGATGGTGAAGCGGCTGTTCTCGACGGAGAGGGCAAAACCGACTTTCAAGCGCTGCAGAACTATCTGCGGCAACGGCGAGCCGGCAGCCTGGTGTATCTTGCGTTTGACCTGCTGGCGCTGGACGGGCAGGACCTGCGGGGTCTTCCGCTGACCGAGCGCAAGGAGAAGCTCCGGCAGCTGATGGAAAACGTACCTCCCAGCCTGCACTACAGCCGCCATGTGCAGGGCAACGGGCAGGAGTGCTTCGCCGCCGCCTGCCGCCTGGGGATGGAGGGAGTTGTGGGCAAACGGGCCGACTCTCCCTATCGTGGCGGCAGAAATGGCGACTGGATCAAGGTGAAATGCCAGAAGAGGCAGGAGCTTGTGGTGGGAGGCTTCACGCAGACCGGTAAGACCGCAGGTGTCAGCGCGCTTCTGCTGGGTATTTATGACAATGGGGAGCTGGTGTATGCCGGCAGGGCGGGCACCGGCTTCACCGACGGGCATCGGAAAGACCTGGAGCGGGAGCTTCAGAGCCTGATCCGGGCCAATCCCCCGTTTCAAACGCCTCCAAAACCCCGAGCAGGCGAAAGCATGATCTGGCTGGAACCAAAGTTCGCAGCCGAGGTGCAGTTCGCCGAGTGGACGGAAGACGGGCGGCTGCGCCAGGCCAGCTTCAAGGGGTTGCGGGCCGACAAAGATCCCAAAGAAATCCGCCGGGAAGCGCCCCATGAAGAGCTGCCGCCGGAGGAACACCCCGAGGAGGAGGAAGCACCGATGGAACCAAACACCAACGGGCTTGTGTTGGAAGGGGTCAAAATCACCAACCCGGACAAGGTGATATTTGACGACCCCGTTGTGACCAAAGCCGATGTAGCCCGTTATTACGCACAGGTTTCACAGCGCATGCTGCCCTATGTGGCCAACCGCGTGCTGAGCATCGTGCGCTGCCCAAAGGGCATTTCGCAGGCCTGTTTTTACAAAAAGCACCCAGGGCCGGAGAGCAAGGGCATCGTCACTGTGCCCATCGTCAACAGCGAAGGGGTGGAAGAAGAATATTTCTGCATAAGAGACGCCGCCGGGCTGGTTGCCGAAGCCCAGATGGGCTCATTGGAGTTTCATATCTGGGGCAGCAAAGTGGACCGTCTTGAAATGCCCGATATGATGGTGTTTGATCTGGACCCCGACGAGGGGATGGACCTGACAGGCGTGCGCCAGGGGGTGCTGGATCTCAGAGGAATCCTGGAAGAGCTTGGGCTGCGATCCTACCTCAAGACCAGCGGCGGAAAAGGATACCATGTGGTGGTGCCCCTTCTCCCGGCTCCCTCATGGGATGCATTCCATGCCTTTGCCCGCAGAGTGGCAGAGGTGATGGAAGCCAAGTGGCCCGACCGCTACACGAGCAACGTCCGGAAAAACAAGCGCTCCGGCAAAACCTTCATAGACTGGATGCGCAACGGCCGGGGTGCCACCAGCATCGCTCCATACTCCATCCGGGCTCGCAAAGGGGCAGGAGTATCCATGCCCATTGCCTGGGAGGAACTGGACACAACGACGCCTTCCGGCATCGGCATGCAGGACGCATTGCGCCGGATTGCCGGGGAGGATCCCTGGGCTGGCTTTTTCCAAAACACACAGGGGTTGAAATGAAAGTGGTCTCGCGTTTATGTATTGCCCCCAAGCAGGGCGCTGCTTAAGGGCTCGGCGTCAATCCTGATCCACAGCCAGCGCGCTCAGCGTGGCGTTGGTGATGGTCAGGCCAGGCGTGATGTCAATGATGGAGTTGGTGCTCAACTGCACCGTGTAGGTGTAGCTGTCGGGCTCCAGGTTGACGTCAAAGAACTGGAACGAGAAAGCCTCCGATTCAAGCACATTGACCAGCGTGGCAAACGTGTAGGTCGAGCCCACCGGTGTGGCACCGTCGTCGGTGGCGCGCACGATCTGGAAGTTCAGCGTCACGGAGATGCCAAGGGGCAGGTTGACGATGCCGGTGAATGTGAGCAGCACGTTGGGCCTGGAAAATTCAGACACGTCAATCCCAGTGGAAACAACATTGAGCGGGGCGGCCAGCAACGTCGTAATGACCGGCAGCGGGCCGGCGCCGCCGGTGGATGCGCTCAGCACCACCTTTTGTGATTCGTTCCTCCAATTGGAGTCCGAATGTTCATTGCGGGAATAGTATGCCATGGTCCTCACCTTGCCTTATAATCTCGAAGTCCTGCCGGGTATGGCAATACGGAAGGGAGATCAGCCGCGATATACCCGGATGGTTCTTCTGCTATATCATATGAATGCAACCGGAGGATGTGAAAAGCCCCGGTGCAAATGCACCGGGGCAGCAACTCCGCGCCGGATGCCGGCGCAATCTCAAGCGGTGAAAGACGTCACCGCAACAGGAACGAACGGGCATATCTGCCGGTTGTGTCGCGCATCTGGGCCGCCAGGTCGGTTTGCCCGTCATGGAGGCACCAGTCGAAGATCACGCCGCGGGCCACCACAAACAGCATTTCGGTTATCTGCGCAGCGTCCGGCTCCGGTGTGACCTCACCGCCCTGCTGGCCGATCCGCAGGATCTCCGTGAGCAGATCCTGCATGGCCCGGCCATGGGTGAGAAACATCCTGTTGGTCGGCACATAGAGGCTGCGCACCATTTCCAGCCCGTTTTGCAGCGCCAGGGCCGCATACCGGGCGAAATACTCCTCAATTCTCTGCGCGCATCTCATAGGATCCCGCATCAGCCGGGGCACATACTCGGTGAAGTATGCATCCCCCTGGCGAAACACCTCGCCCAGCAAATCAAGCTTGCTCTTGAAGTGGTGATAGAACGTGCCCACCGACACACCGGCCTTTTCGGCGATCTGCCCCACGGTCACATGGTCATACCCATAGCGGTTCATCAGGCGGACGCCGCAGCGGTAGATCCGGCCTTTGGTCGCGGCGGCCTGCCTGTCTCTGCTGGTCTGGTGCTTTGCCATGACCCCTCCTAGCCAATGTGCGCGGCCAGCTCATAGGCATCCCAAATGGCATACATGATGTTTGCCACCCTGCGGGCATCGCCAAGCACATAGAGCTCCGGCACCTCGCGCTTCAGTTGCTCATACAGGCTGCTCTCCGGCGTATAGCCCACGGCAAGGATCACCGTGTCGGCGGCGATTTGCCGCTGGCCCTGTGCCGTCTGCACGGTCAGAGTCTTGCCGTCATACCCGGTGGCGTTTGCCCCGGCAACCACCTCAATGCCCCGAAAGGGGATCAACGCCTCGAGCATCTCGCTGTTGGCGTGGCACAGCGGCCCATTGACCGCCAGGATCTTGCCGAGGGCCTCCACAACAGTCACGTTTTTCCCCTGCTCCCGAAGCCACAGCGCAGTCTCGCAGCCCACCAGGCCGCCGCCGATGATCACGACGTCCTGCCCGGCCTGCTGCTTGCCCAGCAGCACATCTGCCGCCGCAAACACCGGACCCTCCCCCAGGCGGAATGTTTTGGGCCTGGAGCCTGTGGCGACCAGGACAACATCGGCACCGCTTTGGCGGACCATGTCGACTGACACCTCACAGTTCAGGTGCACCGGTACATTGAGCGCGTTGAGCTCCTGCTCATACCAGGCCACCAGCGCGTGGTCGTCTTCCTTGAAGGAAGGTACACCGCCGGGGATCAGGTTGCCACCCAGCCTGCCGGTCTTTTCATACACTGCCGGCATGTGCCCGCGCAGCGCCAGCACACGGGCCGCCTCGCAGCCAGCCACGCCGCCACCGATAATCAGCACCTTTTTGGGCTTGCCGGCGGGCTGGAGCCTCTGGGAGCGCTCGCGGCAGGCCTCCGGGTTCACCGCGCAATTGAGCGCCGAATACTCCTGGATGCGGCCCATGCAGCCCTCCTGGCAGGAGAGGCAGGGCCGGATCGAGGCGGTGCGGCCCGTCCGCAGCTTGTTCACATAGTCGGCGTCTGCCAGAAGCGGCCGGCCCAGCGAAACAATGTCACAGGCACCGCTGCGCACGGCGGCGGAAGAAAGCTCCGGATCATCCATACGGCCGGCGCAGATCACCGGCACAGGCACAGCCTCCTTGACCATCCTGCAGTATGGGATATACAGCCCCTTCTGCTGATACATCGGCGGGTGGCTCCACCACCACGCGTCATAGGTGCCCACGTCCACATCCAGGGCGTCATACCCATAGGAGACCAGCAGCTTGGCAGCCTCCACGCCCTCCTCCACGTCTTTGCCCTTCTCCTCAAACTCTTCCCCCGGCAGCGCGCCCACACGCCAATCCTTGATGAAACTCTTCACGCTGTAGCGCAGCGCCACGGGGAAGTCTTTGCCGCAGGTGCGCTTGATCTCTTCCACCACCTCGCGGGCAAAACGCAGGCGGTTTTCCAGGCTGCCGCCATACTCGTCGGTGCGCTGATTGAAAAGCGATATGGCAAACTGATCCAGCAAATAGCCTTCGTGAACCGCATGTATCTGCACGCCGTCAAATCCGGCCCTCTTGGCGTTATAGGCTCCTTTGCCGAATTGCGCCACAATCTCGGCAATCTCCTCCCTGGTGAGCGGCCGGCAGGTTTTGTTCAGCCACCGGTGCGGGATCGGCGAAGGCGCCACAGGCGGGTGCTCGCCCAGATTGGTGGGGATTGTCACCCGCCCGAACCCGCCGGACAGCTGCAAAAACACCTTGGTATCGTAGGCGTGAATGCGCTCGGTCATCTCGCGGGCGGTGCGGATGAAATGCACCGAGTTGTGCGTGTAGCAGGGTACATTCGGCATGTCATGCTGCTCAATGCGGTTGTCTACAAAGGTCACGCCGGTGATGATCAGGCCGGTGCCGCCCCTGGCCCGCTCGGTATAATAGTCAATGCCCCGCTGGTTGAAGCCACCCTCGGCGTCACCCAACCCCAGCGGCCCCATCGGCGCCATCGCGAAACGGTTTTTCATCGTGCAGCTGCCGATCGAAACGGCGTCAAACAAGATCTCATATTCCTTCTTCATTGCAACCTCCCAGAGCCGGTCCGGCATAACCATTCACCGAACCCATTCAGCGAAATTGTAGTGCCCATAAGCTGCGTTGTCAACCAATACCAATAATTCTGGAACAGCGGCGCGCCTCAGAATTTGATATAATACAAGCATGGAAACGGGAGGCATGCCATGGGCATCATCGCATTCACCGGCGCAGGGGTCTCCGCCGCTTCGGGCATCCCCACCTTTGAGGAACTGGGCGAAAGCTTTCGCAGAAGCCTGAGCCGCAGCGAGTTTTGGGCTGACCCGGATGGGTTTTACCGCACCGTTCTGAAGCTTCAGCAGGCCTGCGAAAGAGCCGCGCCGAACCCGGCCCATCTGGCATTGGCGCAATGCGGCGTGCCGGTGATCACTATGAACATCGACGGTCTCCACCGCCGCGCCGGCACCACCGAGCTCATTGAAATCCACGGCGGCATGCAGAGCGTGCATTGCAAACGGTGCGGGCAGGATTATCCCTTTCCGCAAGTGGAAAAAGGCAGCCGGTGCCCGGCATGCGGCGGGTTGCTGCTCCACGACATTGTGCTGTATGAAGACCAGATCCCAAGGCTCTGCGATGCCCTCAGGCTGGTGGAAGGGCCGGGCACGCTGCTGGTGGTGGGCACAAGCTTCTATACCTCCACCGCCAGTTTTGTGGTGGATCACGCCAGGGCTGCCGGCCGCAAAGTTGTGATCATCAATGAAAAAGCGGAAACCGAAGTTCCCGCTTTTCTTCAGGGGTTGGCCTGAGATCAGGGCCTGGCTGAAACCGTTGCAGACCACGGGCCATATACCTTCGTGCTGCCCACCAGGCGGTAGGCCCGCACCTTGTAGTAATACGTCCGGGCGGTGGTCAACCTGCTGTTGGTGTAATACAGCGATGACGTGGTCGCGACCAGCGCATAGGTGCCACCGGAAGATGTGCTGCGCCACAACTCATACTTCGTCGCGCCGGAGACTTTGCCCCAGGTCACCCTGATGCTGGTGGAGCTGGCGCGGGCAGCCCTCACGGAGCCCGGTGTGCCAATGGCCGTCTTTGCCGAGACCACAGCGGAGAACGCGCTATAAACTTTGACGCTGCCCTCCAGATGGTAGCAACGCACCTTGTAGTAGTAGGGCGAGCCGGTCCGAAGGCCTGTGTTGGTAAAGCTGGTGGCTGTGGTCGTGCCCACGAGGGTGTAGCTGCCCGAACTGGATGTGGCCCGATACACCTCAAATCTCGTTGCCCCGCTCACCGCGCCCCAGCTCACCTTGACGCTGCTGTAGGAAGCCGCGACGGCTTTCACCGAAGAGGGGCTGGGTGGGATGGGCCTGGCAGAAACCACGGCAGAATACGCGCTGTAGACCTTCGCGGCGTTGTAGGAGCGCACCTTGTAGTAATATGATTTACCGGTGACCAGCCCCGTGTTGGTGAAACTGGGAGTCGTCACGGTGCCTTTCAATGTCCATGGGCCGGCGCTGGATGTGGCAGAATACACCTGATAACCCGCTGCACCGGGCACGGCACTCCACGTGACCTTGACGCTGGTATAGGATGCGGACGCGGCCTTGACCGCAGCCGGAGTGGTGGAAGCCCACTTGGCGTAGAGTGTGATGTTTGAAGTCACCTTGTCATTTGCGAAATTCCAGGCATTGGTGCAGGCAGTCTCCTTATACCAGCCCTGGAAGAAATAGCCTGCGCGGGTCGGGGGCGTCGGCGCGGTAATGGTGGTGCCATATTGGGCGGTCTTGGGGGAGACGGCGGTGCCGCCTTGGGGGTTGAAGGTGACGGTGTGGGTGTTTATGGTCCATTTGGCATATAGCGTTATATCACTTATCACCTTATCTTTCTCAAAGTCCCAAGCACTGTTACAGATTGATTCCCGATACCATCCGCAGAACGTATAACCAGTCCTTATTGGATTGTTCGGCTGGTTGACAACCGAATCGAAATTGACAGCTTGATTGGGTATTGGAGTTCCTCCCTGTGAATCAAACGACACTGTTGCCCATTTAACAGTTATTTCGCAGCTGTCAACTTTTTCTCCATCAACTGTTGTTACATAGATGACGGTATTCCCAGGAGCGACTCCAAGCACTTGTCCGTTAGCAACTGTTGCGATTGAATCGTCATTTGATGACCAAATAATGCCTTGGTTTGTAGAATTGCTCGGGTAAACGATTGCTGTTAACAGATTTGATTGATTAACTAATAAGCTAATCGCTTCCTTATCTAGCGATACCCCAGTTACTGGTATCATTTTTCTTATTACATTTAGCATATATGTGTTAGGTTGTTCGCCGTCAGCACCACGCACAGATATGATGAAGGTATTTTGGCCGTAGTTTACGGTTTGGTTCCCGATGTCACCGGAAATCGCTCCGTTAGCATCAAATAAGGTAGCGGAAATATTGATACTTGAGGTGTTTGTTGGTACCTCAATACAATATTCATATTTTAAGGGATCAAAGGAAGGCACTGGCGTTCCATCTATCGCGAGGTCGGATAGCAGTGTATCCGGGGCAAATTCCTTGATATAGTAAGACCCACTTGTAGCGCTCTCCTTAATCACCGCTACGATCTTTCCACTGTTCATCTGTAGGTCGGCAAAAATCCCTTTGGAAGTCACGGATATCAGCTCCGCTCTGTCATGGTAGGAATACGCTGTTAACGTGTTACCCTTTGAAGTATAGAAACGATCATGAGATAAATCAAAGCAGATTGAAGTATAGGGTTCATGAAGAGATCCCAGATAAACCATATCATCCATCTGAGTAGGCGCGCTCCTGAATATGTTCCCGGATCCATTGAAGATGAAATTGCCGTCAGGAGATATCCTCAGGACAAATGTCATAGGATATTCGCCACGATAGGGGGAAGAATAATGCCCCGTAAAGTTACCATTTGAGGTTTCGAAAGCATTCAAAACGGTTGGCGATCCGTAGGTATTAATCGTATATAGTTTTCCTGTCAATGGGTTCTGATGAAGAAGACTCCACTGGATAACATCGAAAGCACTTGATATGTACTGACCAGTTTTACTATCATAAGAAAAAAGCAAGGACCCAGTATTTTCACCAGGTGAAATATAGACAATACCTGACTCATCCACCACCAAGTCATAAGGATGAACATCAGTATTAAAGATATGCTCTGTTTTAAAAGTCGCAGTGTTGATGACAGCGACTGCCCCATATCCCTCTCTATTGTTATCTTTAGGACCGCGAGCTAAAGCAAGATACAGTTTCCCGTTCTTAACAGCCATTGACCGAATGGCAAGATCGAACTGTTTTGAAGTAATAGCTCCCGTCTCTAGATCGATACGATAAACAGAATTTCTTTCATAAGGTATGATGTATTCTACATTCTGATCAAGATCGATTTCAAAGTCGATAGGGTAAAACCTTAAGCCCGTAAATGCGTTACCAACGGTTGGATCACTGGCGCGCCTGGTCAGCTTAATGGTATATGAATTTGATGTCCCAGTGGATGGATCGGTGACTGTAACCGTGAATGAGTTTTCGCCGATTGAGAGCGGTTGCAATCCTGTATCACCCGTAACTTCAGCGTTCAACTGCGCCGTCTCAGTAGTAATCTCAACGCTTGACACGCTATATGGGATTTCTCCGGGGTTGACATTGAAATGCAA
This sequence comes from Bacillota bacterium, assembly GCA_023428265.1. Taxonomy (GTDB): domain Bacteria; phylum Bacillota; class Clostridia; order Christensenellales; family UMGS416; genus JAEYRA01. The sequence goes on from JAEYYW010000138.1 coordinate 19,522, forward strand.
TGGATAAAACTCGCTAAAAGCATCCCCATCGATTTTTAACGATTTTAACACCGTATCTGTAAAACCCCAATGCAGATCAGGATAATCAGGGTTGTTTCCCTGTGCCACAACGAGATTTCCGCCTGCACACATGATGTATTTCACGGTCGTGTTTTCCGGCATAATCCTTATAAACGCAAAGCTGGTGGCATCGTAAACGGTTATGGTGCGATCATCCAAGATATACATCTCGTTTGTTACATCGTCCGCCACAACTGAGGTAACATTTTTGAGTCTCGATTTGAATACGAGGTCGTTTGAAGCATTATCACTGCAAGAAAGAATTGTCCCATTATCCTGTACGAGATGCTGACCGTCTGGTAGTATGGTGAAGGAGCCATTTCTATAATCACCTGAAGCTTTGACGTGATGTAGTTGTCCATCAATAACCCGGTATGAATGGATATCGTAATACTCGCCAATATATAGAAGACCGTTCACCGGATTAATTTGCATTTCGTACACATCAATCCCCAATGAGCTAATCTTTTGATAGCCTGTCCTACTGTAGACAAAGAGCGTGCTAGAGTTGTAAGCATAGATGTAGTTCGCGTCTCCCCTTACTCCATTAAGCTTTGTTT
>JAEYYW010000006.1 GCA_023428265.1 Bacillota bacterium
TCGCTGGAAAGGATGGGCTTGGGCAGCTCATCGCGAGGGTCCCGCCCGGGCTTCATCAGTTCATCCAGAATGTCCTGCAGCGTGGGCACACCCACACTGATCTGCCGGGCAACGGTCTCCAGACCGCGCTTCTGCACCTCAGGCACAAGGCCTGCAATGCGGCGGTCGGCCACATCCTTCAGCGTGAATCCTGTCAGCGCCAGCAGCTTTTCCGCTGCTTCATAGGATTCGGGGTGCACACCGGTGTTGTCCAGGATGTCTTTGCCGCCGGGGATGCGCAGAAAGCCGGCGCACTGCTCGAAGGCCTTGGCCCCCAGCTTTTTCACTTTCAGAAGTTCCTTTCGGCTGCGGATGCGGCCCGCCTCGCCGCGATAACTCACGATGTTGGCGGCCACCGTGCCGCTCACGCCGGCCACATAGGAAAGCAGCGACGGCGAGGCCGTGTTCACATCCACACCCACTGAGTTCACACAGTCCTCCACGACGCCGCCCAGCGCTTCGCCCAGCTTCTTCTGGTTCACATCGTGCTGGTATTGCCCTACGCCGATGGCCTTGGGATCGATCTTCACAAGCTCCGCCAGCGGGTCCTGCAGCCTGCGGGCGATGGAGACGGCACTGCGTAGCGACACGTCAAACTCCGGGAACTCCTCCGCCGCAAGCTTTGAGGCCGAATAGACCGACGCGCCGGCCTCACTGACGATCACATAATAAACCTTGCGGCTCAAGCTCTTCAGCACATCGGCAGTGAACTGCTCCGCCTCGCGGGATGCGGTGCCGTTGCCGATGGCCACAATCTCAATGCTGAACTTTTCGATCAGCGCCTTCATGATGCGGGCGCTCTCCTCCACCTTGCTCTGCGGCGGCGTGGGATAGATCACGCCGGTGTGCAGCACGTTGCCGATGCCGTCCACCACGGCCAGCTTGCAGCCGGTGCGATAGGCAGGGTCCAGGCCCAGCACGGCGTGGGCCTTCACAGGCGGCTGCATCAGAAGCCCCTTCAGGTTCTGGGAGAACACCTTGATGGCCTTGTCTGATGCAGTGTCAGACAGTGCGTTGCGCACCTCGGTCTCAATGGAGGGCCGGATCAGGCGCTCATAAGCATCTTCCACAGCAAGCTCCACCTGGCGGGCCATCGGCGACTGGTTTATAAGCATCTTGCGCTTCAGAATATCGACGATGAGCGTCTCCGGCGCTTCCAGCTTCACCTGCAGGAAACCTTCCCGCTCACCGCGGTCGATCGCCGACACCCGGTGGGGCGCCACGCGGGCCACCGGCTCACGGTAGTCATAATACATGCGGTAGGGGGAATCTTCTTCCTTCTTCGCCTTCGTAATCAGGAACCCCTCGCGCTGGGTGAGCTCACGGATCAGCTTTCGGTGCTCGGCATTGTCGGAAACGAGCTCTGCCAGAATGTCACGGGCTCCTTGCAGCGCAGCGTCCGCATCCTCAACACCCTTTTCGGCGTTCACATATGGTTGCGCTTCTGCCTCTGGCGATTGTTTGGGATTCTGCAGCAGCAGGATCATTGCCAGCGGCTCCAGACCGCGCTCCTTGGCGATGGATGCGCGGGTGCGCCGCTTGGGCCGGAAGGGTCGGTAAATGTCTTCAAGCTCTGTCAAGGAATCGGCCTTGGCAATGGCGGCAGCCACGTCATCGGAAAGCTGCCCCTGCTCCTCGATCAGGCGGCGCACTTCCTCGCGGCGGGCCTCCAGGCTCCTGAGGTAGACGAGCCGCTCGTGCAGCTCGCGCAACACCTGGTCATCCAGCGAGCCGGTCATTTCCTTGCGGTAACGGGCGATGAACGGGATCGTGTTGCCCTCGTCCACCAGCTTGATTGTGTTTTCCACCTGGTCACGCCGTATCTTGAACTCTTCGATTAAGCGGGTTGTGATATCTGCCATGAGATGCATTTTCCTCCGGTTGGGGTTTCTGCGGTATTATACCACAGCCGCCCACAAGGCAATAACCCTATTTCACCAGAATCCGAGACATGGTGGACATCAGGAAGTCGTTGTCAAAGGAATGGAGGTCGCCCACGATCACATAGCAATCATCAACGGCATATTCCTTCATCAGATCGCGGACGGCCCCCCCTGCCACGCTTTTCTTGAAGTATCGCGGATCGACCACATGGATCCGGTCATAATGGGGAATCAGGAAGGACACAAAGCACAACCCAAAGGAGTCGCGCACCACAAGCGCGGTCTTGCCGGTGCCTGCTTTGGTATCAATCACACTCCATGCACTGTGGCTGTTGCCAAGGTATACGGTAAAGCGGTCACTGGAGCGGGCGTTCATATCAATCAATGGAATTTCGCGATATTTCTCCGGGCCAAGCACCTCGTGATAAACCGCCTCGCCGTAGGGCATGCAGATATCCAGTGTGTCGGGGTTGCGCTTCATTGCAGCGGTGGGGTTGTCACGATAAAGCGTGCCGAGAAAAGGATGCTCCTGCTTGATTGTATAGTTGTTATAAGGCACCGGCTTGACGCCCATGCTCTCCATCATTGCCTGATAGGCGTAATGGGCGCCCAGCGGTGTCCAGTGCATGTCGGTGCGGAAATAGACATATTCACCTCGCTCAATGGGTTGCCCCAGCACCTCCGGCACGGAATACACCGACACATTATCCGCCACATTCGCTCTGAGGCAATCCTCGATGTTGGACACAAAGCCCGTCGCAGACTTGTTCAGGATAAACCGATTTGCTCTGGAGCTGGAAGGAACCATGATGAAATGCAGCCGCCCATCCTCTTCAAGACCAGCGGCATAAGCGTTGAGCACCTTGGCAGCCCGCTCCACATTGGCAGCGCGATATGCCCTCATTGTCGTCTTCTTGCCGTTCAAGGTGTAGTAGATGCCAACGGTGGCGGGATACTGTGACTTGGCTGCCGCGGCAGGAAGCGTGGTTTGCGCCGGTTTCCCTCCGGATTCCGCCGGGTGTTCCCCCGACAACTCCGGTGTCTCTGCGGCGCCTGGCGAGGCAGTTGGTGCCTCCAGAACAGGGCTTGCTGTTGAAACATCCACTATCTTTTCCGCTTCCAGCAGTTCATCAGGCAAAGGCGGCAATGTGGTGATGGCTTGCGTCAGCTCGTCGGTCTGGTCTGCAATGGCCATCACGGTGTCTTCCATGGTGGTCACGCTGAACAGGGTGTGAATCTGGTTGCTGATGCCTGTAAATTCATTGCGGAAGAAAAAATTATCCAGAAGGTAATTCTCAAACTGACCGGAAAAGCTGCCATTCAGCATGCTCTCCATTTTTAGCTCCGGCAAACCCTGCAGCATCCGGTTTTCCTGCTCGGAATAGGTGGATTCGGTGCGCCGGTTCAGCGCGAATGAACCCCCTATGGCGAGCAAAACCAGCAGCCAGACGGCGCAGAACACTGCAGGAACCGCTTTTCTGGCAAAACTTACACTCCATTTCATACCATGTGCCTCCTAGAACCGGAAATACAGGAAGGGATTATAGCTCTGCCCCACCAGCATCAGCATAGAGAGCACAAGCAGGATGCTGAGGGCCGAATACTTTGCCACGGGCAGAGCGACTGCAAAGCCGACCGGCCAGTTGGGCAAACCCCGCAAGATTCTCTCCGCCCAGTTTTTGAAAGGCAGGCATGCCAGAAGCGCCAACGGCAGGAACAGCGCCTTGTCCTTCAGAACAAACATCGTTTTGGCATCGATCATCTCTTGCGCGCCATAGCCCAGCATGGCGCTGATGTGGGAAAGGCCCTGCCCCAGATCCTCATAATAAAACAATGCCCAGCCAATCAAGACAAGCGCCAGCGAATACACAATCTGAACAGCGCCCGGCAGCCTGGCCAGCAGCTTTCCGTAAACCAATCGCTCCAGGATGATGATCACACCGTAATAGACACCCCAGAGGATAAAGTTCCACGAAGCGCCGTGCCACAGCCCGGTCAGCATCCAGACAAACGCAAGGTTGAGCACCAGCCTGGCCTTACCCACCTTGTTGCCGCCCATGGGGATATAAACATAATCGCGGAAAAAGGAACCCAGCGACATATGCCAGCGACGCCAGAACTCTGAAATGGATTTGGACACATATGGGTAGTTGAAATTTTCTTTGAAGGTGAAGCCAAAAGCCTTTGCCATGCCGATACCCATGTCGGAATAACCGGAGAAGTCGAAATAAATCTGCAGGGCAAACAGCACCATTGACACCCAGGATCCGGCAAATGACAGCCCCTCACCCGACCCCGCCGCCGGCAGAGACGCAAGCGCAGTGCCGCACACATTGGCGAGCAGGATTTTCTTTGACAGCCCGATGACAAAGCGCCCCATGCCGCCGGTAACCCCTTCAATGCTGGTGGTTCGCTTCCGCAGCATAGGCTCCACATCGCCGTATTGCACAATGGGCCCGGCAATCAACTGCGGGAAGAAGCTGATGTAAAGCAGCAGCAGGAAGGGGTTTTTCTGTGCAGGCGTTTTCTTTCGATAGACATCGACTGTATAGGTCAGAATCTGAAACGTATAAAAAGAGATGCCGATCGGCAGTGTTTTGGGCGGTGCAACAGCCTGTATGCCGAGTATGGCGTTCACCGTGTTTTCAAGGAAGGATGAATATTTGAAGTAGGCCAGAAACATCAGGCTTACCACAGCCGCCAGCGCCAGCATCACTTTGCGGCCAAGCGGTGATGATGAACGGCTGATTGCCAGGCCGAAACCATAATTGACAAGCGTGGAAAAAAGCATGGCCAGCACCCACACCGGTTCGCCCCAGCTGTAAAAAAGCATGGAGAACACAAGGAGCACGCCATTGCGCCAATGGATGTTTTTGGATAGGAAATGCAGCACGATCACAAGCGGCAGGAACATGGTAACAAACGTAAAGCTTGAAAAAACCATACCGGTTGTCCTTTGCGATTTTTATGAAGTTTTTATGGCTGTGCAACCAGTATAACAAAATTTGACAAATTAGTATATAAAAACCGCCGCTCAGCTCACCCCGGCGGGCAGGATACCCGCGGCACACGGAGCGCTCCGCTTAATGCTGCTTCCTTCCGGATCTGACATGGTTCGCGGCGTCGCGTTGCACGGGTCCCGCAGCCGGGATGAGTTCAACGGCGGTTTTCAGGATATTCATTGTACAATAGAACCAAAGACAGGGCAAGGTTATTTTTTCTCAATGGATGGCTGGCCGGGTGGTGCGTATAAATTTGGCGGAAACGTTTACCATATCGAATATTCATGCATAAGGCGGGGGCATCCATGGTCAACAATTATCGTTTTTTACGGGAGCCGTCACAGTCCTACTGGCTCACCCCCTCGGACCAGCCGTCCTTCCCGGTGTTGAAGAGCGACAGAAAGGCAGATCTGGTCATCATCGGCGGCGGCATTGCCGGCATCACACTGGCATATCTGCTGAAACAGGCCGGTATTGACACACTGCTGCTGGAAGCAGATCGCCTGGTATTCGGCACCACGGGGCACACCACCGCAAAAATCACATCACAGCACGAGCTGATTTATGACAAACTGATCAATAAAGTCGGTTGGGAGCAGGCGCAACAGTATGCTGACGCCAACGAAGCGGCAATCCATGAGATTGAAGGCATCGTTGCGGCTCTCAGCATCGACTGTGACCTGAAGCCGCAGCATGCAGTGATCTATACAGAGCGGGAGAAAAACATAGAGAAGATTGACAAAGAGGTGAAAGCGGCCATCGATCTGGGCATTAAGGCCGAATATATTGAGAAAATCCCCTTCAGCATCCCGATCAAGGCCGGCGTGCGCTTCGAAGGTCAAGCACAGTTCCACCCACGAAAATATCTGTTGGGGCTGGTGGACCACATCGCCGGCCATGGCTGCACCATTCATGAGCACACAAAGGTTGTTGATATCGAGAGCACCCCCGACGGGTATGAGCTGAAGACAGGCAACGGAGCCAAGGTGCGGGCCGAACGGGTTGTTATTGCTTCTCATTACCCTTTCTTCAACAAGCACGGTTTGTATTTCGCCAGATTGTATGTGGAACGATCCTATATCCTCGCGATCCAGGCAAAGGAGCAGTATCCCGGCGGCATGTATATCAACGCGGAGGAGCCGACGCGCTCGTTGCGCAGCCAGGCATCTGCTGACGGAGAGCTGATCCTGGTTGGCGGTGAGAACCACAAGTCAGGGCAATCGGAAGACACCTTGCGCCATTATCGCGCGCTGGCGGACTTTGCAGATCAGCATTTCAGCGTGCAAGATATCCCGTTCCACTGGTCCACGCAGGACTGCATGACGCTGGACGGCATCCCCTATACCGGTCACTACACCTCGGAAACACCAAACCTTTATGTGACGACCGGGTATGGCAAGTGGGGCATGACAAACTCAATGGCATCGGCAATGATCCTGCGTGACCTGATCGTGCACGGTAGGTCTGACTGGCAGGGAGTATACAGCTCCTCCCGCTTCAACGTGACAGCTTCCATGAAAAACGTGCTCGTGGAAAACGCCAACGTGGCGGCCAACCTGCTGGAGGGAAAGCTCTCCCCCCTGCCCGATTCGGTTGACATCAAACCCGGAGAGGCCAAGATCATAGACATTGACGGGCACCGGGCCGGCGCATACCGAGACAAAGACGGCCATGTGCATGTTGTGGACACCACCTGCACCCATATGGGCTGCGAGGTCAACTGGAACTCGGCAGAAAAATCCTGGGACTGCCCTTGCCATGGCTCACGGTTTGATATCTACGGCAAAGTGATCGAAGGGCCGGCGCTGCGAAACCTCAACAGCGGTAAAAGCGTGAACACAGTCGAAAAGCTGGTCAAGGATGAGTTTTAACCCTGACCAGCTTCCGTTATTGAATGTTTTCCGGTTATTGCCTGCCGGATATCACCTGTGAAAAGGCACCATAAACCTTTTTGGAACCGACCGTGCGGTATGCCCGCACTTTGTAGTAATACGTCCTTCCGGACCGCAGGCCGCTGATGGTGTTGATGGTCGAGCGTGTGGTTGTGACCTTTGAATAGGAACCGTTGGGGGCAGTTGCCCGCCACAGCTCATAACGGGTTGTTCCGGTTACGGCGCCCCAACTCACCCTGGCGCGGGTGGAAGAAGACTTCGCAACTTTCAGCGACACGGGCTTGGTCGGTGCCGCGGCAGCATAAACCACATTGGAGAACGGACTGTAAACCTTGCTCCTGTTAACAGTGCGATACGCCCGCACTTTGTAGTAATAGTTTGTGCCCGTCTTCAGACTCTTGTTCGTGTAGCTCAGCGAGGAAGTGGTCGCGATCAGGGAGTAGCTCCCCGACTGGCTGGTCGCACGATAAAGCTGGTATTTCTCGGCACCGCTCAACGGGCTCCAGGAGATCCGGATGCTGTTATAGCTGGATGCCGTGGCTGACACGCCGCTGACCGCAGATGCAAACCCGGTTGAGGGCTTCGCAGTTGGCGTGGGCGTGGGTGTTGATGTAGGCGTAGGTGTGGGCTTGAGCGTGGGTGTGGGTGTGATCGCGGCTGTTTGGGTTGGAGTCACCGCCGGGGTCTGCGTGGGCTGTGACACCGTGGGCGCCGCTGTGGTCACAGACGACGGAGAGACGGTGGGCGCAGCATCCGGCACAGCAGGAGAACTCGTCGGGCTGGCTGTGGGCGATTCAACGGGCACGGCTGTGGCGGAAGCCTGCGTTGCCGTCGGAATCTGCTCCGTGACGCTCACCGAGTCAAACAGCATTTGCGCACGGTCTTTGGAGATCTGCTCGAAAGCGGTCACACTGCCGGTTGAAGCACCGGCGGCAATCAGCAACCCGCCCTTGATCAGGTTGTATCCCTTTTCCTGCACCCACATGCCTGTGTTGGCAAAACGCACCGAATACAAGGGGTTTGCCGCAAGCGAAGCGGAGCCGTTCGGAAGGTTGAGGTAGATGCTCCATAACCCTCCGCCGATGCCGGACGGGATGCTGAAATAGAAGTCTTTTGTCATGACGCCGTTTTCGCGGAACCAGTAGCGCGGGTCATCATCCACCTGGGCGGTGTAGGTCTGCTGGCCGTTGCTCAGCACAACCTCCACTTTTCTGGCGTTGACCAGATTGCCGAAGCCGTCATTGCGAAACACCAGCTTCAGGTGCAGCGCACCGCCTTTCAGCAGATTGGTGTTGATCGACGCGTTCTGCATGACAAACCGGTAACCCAACCGCTGCGTCACATAATTGAAGGTGGAACTGGAGCCGTAAGTGGTTGATTTCCACTTGCTGAGCACATCCGGGTGGTAGTCGATGTTCAGGCTCTGGGCATGCAGCTTGTTGAGTTCATAAATCGCGTTGTTCGGATCGGAATAGGACGACACCTTGTTGCTCTCGCCAACGAACGGCGCATAGCGGTTATGGTTGTCTGTCCAGTTCAGCTCATCCTGGCGGGTATAGTTCTTGTCCACATAAGTGCCGGATTCGCTCTCGGAGCTCAGCAGCGCATCGTCATGATATCCGGTCCTTGCCAGGGCTGATTGGCTGAAGGCCGATGCCAAAGAGAGCGTGTTTCCGGATGTTGCATACATATCGCGGATGAACATGGGCCGGCGCACCTGGATCGGCCGGCTTTGGGGCACCGCGTCCAACAGCGCACTCATGACAGCCTTGCGGGATTCGAGCGACGGCGGGTCGCCGTAGTAGGAGTTGTGCCACTCGCCCCAGGGGCCCAGAAAGCCAGCCTGCACGCAATACAGGATGTCTTCATTGTCATAGAAAATGCTTTTCAGCTGGGCGATGTGGCCGGTGATGATGGAAAGACTGGTGGGCTCGGGTTTCAAGACCCCGTCAAAATCGTAGGCCGCGCGGAACATCACCTGCAAGCCGTTTTTTCTGGCCAGGTTAAAGCCGTTGCGGATCTCGTTGAGTTTCGCGTCGCTGATCGGGCCGGTCTTGTAATCCTTCAGATTGGCTTCCAGAAGGATCATTGTGATGCCCTGCGAGCGGAGTTTGTCGATTGACCAGATGTCGTCGGTCTCATATGGCCGGTACCATCCGCGTTCCGGGTTTGTAAACATGGACTGATCCTCGGAATACGAGATGGTCTCCATCTCCTCAATCGCGGTGGCGGCGCCTTCTGCAGACGCCCTCTCCAGCGGGAGCAGTCCGACAACAAGAAATATTGCGGTGAATACACAGACAGCGATGTTAAACCGAAGCCTTTTGTGATGACTCAGAAGCATAAAAAAACCTCCCTGTTGTGCGCCAAAGGAGGTTGCAATGTGTTTATTCATCGAAACCTTCTTGGCAACCCGACGATCATAGCTTTCGCCTTAGACTCGTGGCTTTGCGTCCAACCCTTTCGAGTTGTTTGCCCTTTTCAAGATTTGTTCAAAAACGACCGCAAATGACATTAATCCCGATTGCCCGGCATCACCCCTCTCCATTCTCCATTCAGAACGCCAACTTACGCCGTCACAACAACAGCTTATGGTATTGTATAGTCCCTATATACCCCGAGATTATATGAAAGAAACATTTGATTGGCAGATAAATCCAATACTTTTTGCCAATATCACTTTTTAACCCATTGCTCAGAATGCAAAGCTTGTCCGGTCGGTTGCCCTCCATCGCAAAGGTATATGCAGGATACCTTGTGTCAGGATCAAGCATGGCCAGAGCGATTGTGTATTCCCCCTTGGCCAGGCTGTCTGTGAGGACTACTGTTTCCGTGTTCACCACCGTGCCGTCAACGATGGAGCTGACCGCTACATCAACCGGCACCCGCATCGCTTCCCGGCCGGCGCTGTCAAGCAGATAAAGCACCGTTTCCCAATCGCGGTAAAACGGCGCACTGCCATCGTTTACCCACTCCAGGCGAACTGTCAGATCGCTGCCCACCAGCAAAGGCTGCTCCAGCTCAATCCGGGAAACCCGGAGCCGGCTGCCGAGGGCGGACAGCACAGCGCCGATCCCCTCGCCGAATTGCATTTGCTCTTCAGGCAAAACGGGGCATTTCGGCCCCAGAAATGTGGTGTGAGACTGCCTGATCAGGCCGATTGTTTGCTCCAGGTTATCCTGGAGCATCTCCTCCATCGTCAAGCTGCTTGTCATCTCTCCGCCCACGGGGGCTGTCCGCCACGCATCTGCCATTGGCACCAGCGCATGCTGCTCTCCGGTTTCGTTGTATTCCCCGCCTGATTGGATCCACGACAGCCATTCCTGCGTGCTTTCAGGCTCACCGGTCATGTCGTTATACAGCCCCAGACCATTTTCCGACGCCTCGCGGAACGGGCGGCGCATCAGGATCATCGCGTTCGGAAAGCTCTCAAGATAAGGCTCGATGTATTGCTGGCGCACATCCGCGCCGGGCAGCGGGTCAATGCCGCTGTCGTGCCTGGTGTGCCACTCGCCCCAGTGGCCCAGGCTGCCCAGCTCCACGAAGCTGAAGAAGTCATCGCGGCCATAACGGGCGCCGAGCGCCTCTATGGCCTTGCGGTGTTGTTTGACCATGATGGGGTTAGCATAGTTGGGAGAATAACCCTTGCCATATTTGGTGTCATACCAGTGGCCGTCTTTCCCGGTGGCCTCATATAGCCAATCGGGGATGTCCATATGGGTCTCGTCACTGGGCACGTCGCATACGAACCGGAAAACCACACGCTTGCCCTTGATGCGCCACTCGGCCAGGTGGTTCTCTTTCTCAATGGGCGCAAAATCAAAACGGTTTTGCTCGGGCTCCAGCTCCCGCCAGGTCACATCCACATACACAAGAGTATTGTCGCCCACAATCTCCGCATAGTCGGCACTGGGCGCAAAGCCGCTCAACGGATTGTTGAGCGGCCCATCAATGGCTTTTGGTGTCAGAACAGTGGTTTGCTTCGCGCGCATCCCCCACCAGAACGCCGCGCCAAGCGCCAGGACGGCAATGCACAGGGCTGCGATGGCCAAGCCCCCTTTTCGGGCTTTAGCCATGGTATTCCCCATTGTATTGCACCAGGGTTACATCATCCACACACTCCAGGGCGCGCACTTGCTCCAGGAAAGCGAGGTTGTCCTTCTTGGCGTAGACCTCCACTGCCATCTCGCAGGCGTCGCCACGGATTGTGCGGGACTTCACGGAGTGGCGCGTCTTGTTGAGGATCCTGCGGATCTGATCGCCGATGTCATCCCCCTTGAAATGCACAATCATCATATAGACCTGCTTGGATCCGCCGTGGCCCATCAGCAGCAGGATGAGGATCAGAAGCAAAGAAGCCGCCGCAGCCAGCACATACATAAAGGCGCCAATCGTGATGCCGGCAGAGATGGCCCAAAACATAAACAGCAGATCCATCGGCTCCTTGATCGCCGTGCGGTATCGCACGATGCTGAGCGCGCCGACCATGCCCAGCGATAGCACAAGGTTGGTGCTGATGGCCAGCGTGATCATGCAGGTGAGCACTGTCATGCCGATCAGGGTGACGGCAAACGAGTGGCTGAACACGGCGCCGCGGAAGAATTTTTTATACACAAAATAGATGATAAAGCCTGCCAGCACACTTGCCAGCAGCGACACAACGAGGGCGAGCGCCTGGTCCAGCGTCATTGTGACGGTGAACAGATTTCCCTCTACGAGGCGTTCAAAAATGTCTTTGGCGCTGATTGGGGATTGGTTGTTCATATTTCACCTCAAATTTGGATTGCCTGGTTTGGGATTCACCTTGCGGCGAACATTGTCTTTTCACAGCACAGCACATATTTGGATACCGCTACGGGCCCACCGGAACCGGCGGGCAGGGCCGACCGCAGGAAGTTCGGCAATAGCTCGGTGTATTTGACCTCCATGATCAACCATCCCGGTTCAAGGGCGCCGATCATCGGGAGATCATTATCAAACAGGTTGAAACTCCAAAGGCCGGCGCGCACATCGGTGTCGAAGGTGATGCGTACGTCTCCCACAGGAAACACAAAGGGCTCGCGCTCGTAATCCACGATCACCCGGGGGCGGTGGAGACCTGTCACGCAGGCATGGTAAAAGGTGCGGCACAGCGGCTCATTGCGCCGCAGCAAAAAATCATAGTCACCTTGCAGAATCCGGTCGGTCTCATCACGGGTCAACTCCGCCTGCTGCTTGGCCACATACTGGCCGCTCTTGAGCTTGCGCTCCAGATGGATGGCGTTGTCACCGTCGGAATAGACGCGGATCCGAAACTTCTGTCTGTCGCTCGCGCCCATGAGTTTGTCTTCATAAGCGGTGTTCCAGGCGTCGTCAAAATAAAGGCTGCGCACCTTGTAGAGCCCCCTGGGGCCCGCGTTGGCATCCCTCATCATCAGACCACCCAGCCGGGAGCAGAGCAGCTCTTTCTGATCATATCGGATGTAATACTTCAGTTCATGGCGAAACCGGAGCGGCCGCCCCTCATTCTGCGTCGGGTCACTCATACGTCTGCTCCAGCTGCACCGTGCCGTCATTCAGCACGTAGAAGCATTGGGTGCCAAAGAACTTCGCGTTGTTAAACACATAATACGGCTGGGCAACCTGTGTTTTCCCGTCTTCATTGGTTGCCTGCACATGAAAGAAGTACTTGCCCGGCTTCAGCCCGTCTGTGGTGACCGTGGGAAAGCTCAGGCCGTCCTGCTTGAAAATGACGTCCTTGCCCATATGGTCTCTGGACAGCACGAAATCATAGGTGATATCCTGCCCGTCCAGATCGAAAGAGGGATCCCATTTGAAAACCAACTGGCCGTCTTTGGGCAGGGGCACATCACAATAAAACGGCATGGGCACTTCCAGGCTCTGTTTATAAAGCCGGTAGTTGAGCTCCACCTCATCGCCCAGCTTTTTCACCATCGCGTCATAAGCGTCCGGCGTATACTCGGAATACATCTGATCCGGCATTTTGAACAGGTATTTCTTCACGAGCTGCGAGTAGCTCTCCGCCATTGTATAGATGCGCTGGGGGGTAATGATCTTGCGCAGCTCCTCCATCTTTTCATCGAGCTTGGCCCGGTATTGCGGCAGACGCATCACACGGTTGAAGATCACATCGCCCCAATAATTGCAGATGCCATACTCGAAGCCGATTGTCTCGGCGGTGGTGTCGTTGGACTCCTGGCGCATCAGCGCGGCATCGCAGTCCCAATTGATGAAATACCATTTCTCACTGTTCTGGGGGCTGTACAGATAGAAATTGCGTGATTGCGTGTCAATGTTGCCGGTGAGTATGTTAAGCGCCAGCCAGGTGAAATAATTATCCGCGTCGAAGTATTTCTCAAACACATCCTCGATGGGCTTCAGGTCATTGTTCAGGTCATCCAGCATTGTGATCAGCTTCGTGTGATCGTCGTTGCCTTTGACTTCCAGCAGGTTTTCAAAATCGGCCAGATTATAGCCCTCTTCGTTTTTGAGTTTGATCTGGTCCGGATAACGGGCAAACTCGAAAAAGTTCATCTTGTAGAGCTGGCCGTTGGTGTCCAGACCGTGGTTGCGCAAAAAGCGGGTGTTGGGCTGCTCCACCTGCGTGAAGAGACCATAATCCACGAATTTGTTGCCCGTGGTCTCCGTCTCATCCTTCACATACAGGTGCACAAACTGCGTGCGCAACGAAACCATGTCCGGGATATCCTTGATCAGGTCATACATCAGCTTGTTGCGAAAGCGCAGGCCGTCAAACACATGCTTGTTCAGCGCAATGGTGCGCTGCTGGCGCCAGTTGCCGGCGTTGCTCTTCAGCTCGATTTTGTAGGACTTCTGCGGCATGCGCGACGTCGTGGCGCCGCGGATCTGCACCGTGGCATTGGGGATGTTGAGCCCGAAGCCCAGCTGGCCGGCAAGCGGGCCTTTGTCATCGCCCACCTGCAGAAGCCCTTCCACCTGATACCGCTCCACACCAAGTTTTTGGTAATCATAAATGGAATAGCCGTTGATCTCTGACCAGGTGTGATCGGTGTTTTCAGCGGCACTTCCCCTGCTCACCGTGAGATACATTGAGACAATGGAGTTGTCAGTGTCCTCAAGGTAAATATAGCGATCATCTTTCAGAGCCGCCAGGCTGATATCAGGGGTCGGCTCCTTGTCAGCGATGATGTTGTTGCCGGAAATCACAGTGTTGTTCATTACGGGTTTGGTGATGACGCAGCCAGACAGGCTCGCGGCTGCAACCAGGGCAAGCAACAAAGCCAAAATTCGTTTGAAAGTCATTTTGTCAATCCAGTTCCTCTCCGATTGGTTCTCGCGCCCGCAGTGCGCCTCTGCCGACGAAACCGGGCAATAAGTTTCCATTGGCGCTGGTCGTTGACCGATTCGGTGTAGCGGTTCAGAAAGCTTCCCAGGCGCGTAAACGGCCCATTGGCCGCCTGGAGCAGCACCGGCTGGCTGGATAGCGCGTGGTGCTGCAATTTTTTGGTGTAGCGCCACAGCCTGAGCCATGAGACCAGATACATCGCCGCTCCCGCGATCACAAACCCGAATCCGTAATACACGGTGTCGGCATAAAGAAACCCGATCGTGCCCCCAACCGATGCCACCGCAAACACAAGCGCCGACCAAAAAGCACCGGTGTTGTCGGAAAAATAAAGCTGTATCAGCATAACACTGTTGGCAATGGCATAGAAGCCATAACCCACGCAAAGCACGCGGTAAGTGCCAAGCATTGCCTCGGTCATGCCCAAACCGCTGGAGACAAGAACCGTCGTGCCCACAACGATGAACAGCACCGTCACAACAAACTGCCGATATGCCAGATAGACCATCTCGCGGCGGAGCACCTGCAGCATTTCGGCTTCGGCCAGCTCGATGTCACTCAGCGCACCGCCGGCATTGAACAGGCTGATGAACTGCTTATACCAGGGATAGAAGTTCACTTCCACCGACACGGTGAAGTTGATCGTGGTCACCAGCAGTGACAGAAACGCCATAATGGCCGGGATATCATACTGCGGAGCGCCGTAGAAAAGGCCTTGCACCTGCACGCCCAGAGGCCCGGTCCATGTGATGACCAAATGGCCAAACAGGCCCACCCCCAGAAATAAACCCACAAACAGCAGCGCCGGATATTTGTCAATCCAAGCCAGAAACTGAAACGAGCTGCTCTTGCACTTCGGGAAATAGCGGTGCAGCAGCACGAAGAACCCGGACATCATCACTCCGTAACCCAGGATCACCGCGCACATCAGCACCGAGATCGTGTCCAGCTTCAGCAGGAAGAGCCCCACGGCGCCCACGAGGATCGCCGTTGCCACACCGGCTGCGAAATAGAGCAGGATGCTGCGGTAATCCTTGATGGCCGTGAGGTAGTTGATCTGTGTCCACACGATGATGAGCTCGCAAAACAACACCAGGCACAGCGCCTGATACCACACCGACACACCGGAGAAAATCAGGAAAATGATGAAGCCGGTCGCCCCCACGCCCAGCAGCAGGATCAGGCTGCCGTAGAAGGACGGCAGCACTTCGCAGGTTTGCTCTTCATACAGCATGTCGGCGGTGAACCGCGTGGTGACCATCGACAGCGAACTTGTGAGCATCAGCGACCCCAGCAGGCAATAGGTGACCATGGAGACCAGCAGGTCCTGTGTGTGATGATCGGCGCCTGTCAGCGTGGATAGCACGCGCAGGCCCACCAGCAGCCCAATGCTCATCAGCATCGGGCCTGTGCAGACGATTCCGGCATAGCCATAGGCGCGCAGCGTCGCCAACGCGCCTCTATGCCCGAACAGCTTTTTCAGTTCAAACCCGATTCCCGCCATCGCTCAGCGCCCTTTCATACAAATCGTTGTAATTGGCCACCATGTCTTTCTGGCTGTAGTACTGCCGCACCCTGCGCATGCCCGCCTCCCCCATGGCCAGTCTCAGGCCGGGGTTCTGGCAGAGCTGGGCCATCGCTTCGGTGAGCGCCTTGGCGTGCATCGGCGGCACACAGATGCCTGCCGCGCCGATGGAATCGCCCTCGCCGCCCTCAACCAGCTCCTTGCAGGCTCCCACATTGGTGACCACACAGGGCCTGCGGGCTGCCATGGCCTCTATCACCGCCAGCGGCTGCCCTTCGGAAATGCTGGAAAGAATGGTGAAGTCCAGCCTGGCCATATAGCTGCGCACATCGGTTTCACCCACAAACAGCACATTGGTCAGGCCCAACTGGTTCACCAGCGCGCTGCACTCACCACTGTATTCGGTGTCGGACAAGTCGCCGATGATGTGCAGGCGCACCTTCTTGATCTGGCTTTGCAGATTTGCGAAGGCGTAAATCATCGTTTTAATATCCTTGATGGGCACCACGCGCACCACCGCGCCAATGTCCACAAAGCCGTCCGGCTCCTTGAGCGGGATTGCCTCAAAGATCTCGTTCTTGATGCCGTTGCGAATCACCTGGCATTTCGCAACATTGCAGCCCAGCTCCACCTGCGTGGCCATAGCCTTGGAAAACAAAGACGTGACGCGGTCTGCCCGGCTGTAGGCGCAGCGGGAGAGCACATGAAACAGCGAGATCCACAAGTCGCGGAACTCCGGAGCCACCCACTTGGACCGCAGGATCTCCTCCTCACGCTCACGGGTATAGATGCCATGCTCGGTGAGCAGAAAGGGTTTGTGGTATTTCCAGGCGCCCATCGCTCCCAGCACACTGCCGTAACCGGCGGCGGTGGAGTGATAAATATCCGCCTCGGGGATGTCGGCGCCCATCAGGTGCATCAACGGCAAAAACATTGACCGCACCGTGTAAAACAGTGCGCTGAATGATGCAAACGGATAACGCTCGCGGCAGAGCCCTTTCAGCAGCTCCAGAAACTGCTCGCTCATCAGGAACTCCACCGGGTTGTGGTTCTTTTTGCTGTAGCAGTTGAACAGCACTTCCCAGTCCGGATCCTCCGAAAGGAATAGTTTCTGGATCTCCTCGCTCTCCTCCGCGGTGAACGTATAGGAACTGTTTTTCCGAGCCCGCAGTTTCAGCGCCTCATCCAGGAAGATTTCGCGGATTTCCACCACATTTGGGGGCAAATCATAACGGAACTTCCCTCTGCTCTCCTCAAGCGCGCCGATGGCCCAGAGCACAAACTCATGCTCCGGCATCGCAGAAATCAGCTCATGGGTCCAGCTTGAGACGCCGCCACGCACATAGGGGTAGCTGCCCTCCATGATCATGCAAATTCTCAACCGTCACTCACCGCCCTTGACATCGATTGCGACACGGTCGCGCGTGGCGTGCAGCAAATACAGATTTCCGCTGATTTGCTGCAGAGTGCCTCCCTGCACACTGCCCGGTTCGCCATGGTTCAGGCGCACCAGCAGATAGGCTTCGTCATAAAGCCCGTCGATGTCCAGCACATAAGCGCCGTCGGTTTCTGCGCGCGCAACCGTCAGATTGCAGTAACGCTGCACCGCCATGGCTCCCTGCTGGGCCGTCAGATTGCGAAGGCCCTTGGCTGACCCATACAGCCACTTCAGGTAGCCCTCCAGATTGCCACGCATCCAATCCCAGCCCCGGTCGGCTCCCCGGTCAGGATCCAATGTGTCATCCGGGTGCATGAAATGGGAGTTGACATACTGGAGGTTCAGCTCATTCAGCGCCACCCACCGGTCATAATCGGTGAGAATGCAGCCGGCAATCACACGGGGGAGGTTGATGATGCCGTCCTCCCCCACGCTGAAGTCCTGCACATAGGACAAGTCATCGGGCAAATAAACACTGGAAATCGTGTTGATCTGCGGGAAGTTCTCTTTCAGAATCCTTCTGCCCTCGTCAGACAGGATGTTGGATGGCGGCACATAGGTCTTCATCTGGATGCCGGGAAATGCCTCACCGCAGAACCGGACGGCTTCCTGAAGCGACTGAATGATGTCGCTTTCACTGTGCCAGGGCTTGTAGTCTTCATACAGCCCCCTGTAATCAAAGTTCTCCAGCGCCAGAGGCATGTGGTTGTAGCCGTGCAGGCCGATTTCACCGCCGTCTTGCAGAGCAATATTTCCAAAATAACGATACCGCTCCAGGTCGGTGGCTTTGTCAAAGGGCTGTTTGACCGCATCGGAATACTGCTCAATCAGCATGCCGGTGTATTTCAGGCCATAGGTTTTGCCAAAGTTCTGAATGTCCGGGAACCACACGTTGGTATAGAATGTGTTCACGTCCATCTGATAGAACTTGTCAATATATTCGTTGTGGCCTGATGGCACAGGCGACGGAAAGTCATCCAGGAAAAACATTGAGGCGTTGATGACAGGGTAAGCAAACGCGTCGCCAAGCAGGCTGTATGCGGCGGCCACCAACCCGCGGGATTCACGGAACGCAAAGGCATCGTTGTTGTTCATCACGATCCTGCCCTTGCCCAGCGGCCGCTCCCACAGCATGGGTAGATCGCCGTTCTGCTCATCAACGGACACCATATGCACTGCGCAATCGCCGGAGAGGCGCACACCCAGCCCCGAACGGCCCTCGCCCCAGTCAAACTCAAGGCCTTTCCCGCCGGGCATCAGCTCGGTGAGCAGCTTCACACGCTTCTGCTCATAAAAATCCAGGTTGGTGTTTTCAATGCCGAACTTGCCGGCAATGGCGCTCAACGTGGGTGACGGATCCAGTGAGTATGCCGCCAGCAGCTGCCCGCCGCCTTCCACCCACTTGATCAGGGCCGGCACCGACTGCTGCATCACATCCAGATCCATGAGCGCCAGCACCACGGTGCGATATTGGCTTGGATCAATTGACTTCTCCTTGGAAACGTCTATGGCATCAAAGCCGACACTGACGGTTCTGAGCACAAACTCAATGTTGGTGTGAAGGTCTGTGCCGCCCTGCCCATCATAGAGCAAAAGGCATTCCTTTTCGGGGTTCTTGTCGCCGGTTCTCACCTCAGACTGTGGCAAGAACCCTTCCTGCTCCATCGTCAGATTATACGGCACACCGGTGCGCTCCGCCCACAGCAGGCCACCGAATACCAACAACGCGATAAACGGCCAAAACAGCGCCGCAAAGCCTCTTCCCTTCATGAAGCCACCGCCGATCCGGCGCCATTGCCCGCAGTGCCGGCCTTGACGCTCTGCCAGAAATTGAGAAGCTCCCTGCCCTGGGCTGACCAAATCACAGGGCTCGCCGCCATGCGAAGCAGCCAGGAATCGAGCGCCTGTTTGTCACAGCTTTCCACTGCGATGCGAAGGCCCAGCAACCATGCCTCCTCATCGGCAGGCCAGCGGGAGACGATACGGTCTGTGTCGCTGGCGGCTCTTTCATAATCACCGAGCGCCAGCCTGTTTTCCGCAAGCCGCATCAGAAGCAGCCGGTCTGATTCATTCAGCCCGGTCTTTCTCTCGAGCGCCTCCAGATATCTCAGGCGCATCCGCTCCTGGGGGTAGCCCTCCAGCAAACCGCTGGAAACATACTGATCCAGCAGCTCAATGGATTGATCGGAAGCCTCCCCATCGTCGCGGCCGCTTTTGATCTCCTTGTCCAGCCGCTGCAGCGACAGCTCGAAATCCCTCTGGATCTCCATCATTGTGGTGGTGGCGTAATGAGTCACTTCCATGTCGTCGTTGAGGCGGGCCACCTTCAACAGCTCCACATGCTTTGACGGGTCGCGCCGCAGGATGTCCTGCAAGATTGTCCGGCGGGTCCTCGCGTCGTTGATGAGCAGCGCTTCTTCCAGCGGAACCACCGGCTGGGTGTCGCCGCCGTCCACCGTGATCAGGCCGTAGGGCGTGGTGCCTTTCCCCACGTTCAGCACGCCTTCGCCCGACAGCGGGTCAGGCTTCCTGCGAAGCGTGAGATCCACAAAAAGCATGCTGACCAGGCCCACCACCGGCACCAGAAGCACAATGACCAGGAATGTGCCGGGTGCGCGGATCACGCCCTGCCACATCAGCACGGCCACGACGCAGCACACCACTGCGTGGACAAACAGCAAGCCAACCAATCCAAGCCACGTCACGCCACATCACCTGAATCTTCCATAGAATTCTCCTGTGCGGAAGGGGTCTCGATCACCGTGCAATGCAAACCCAGCGACTCCAGCCGCTTGAGCACCGGCGAGTCGGCACCGGCGCTGGCCTGCGCCAGCAAAACATAGATGGCACCGTCTGCCCCCTGGCCAACGAAGTCGGTCTTTCGAACAGCCTGCTCCAGCCGCTCGCCCAGGCTTGCCAGGTCGTCATGCCGCCCCTCCACACGGAGCAGCGAGTATTCGGCAAGTCGCGTGTTTTGCATCTCGCGGCGGATGGCCAGCAGCTCTGCAAACTTTTCAGGCACCATGATGCGTGTGCCGGGGATGTTGGCCTGGGCCTCGGTGGCCTCATTATAGGCAATGGCGCGCACCAGCGCAGCCTGGATCAAGCCGCAGATCACCAGGAACTGGTTGGCGCCGGACGGCGACTTCTGGTCATAGGGCACATCATAAGCCATCACAACAGCCACAAGCCCGTTGCCGTGATGCACAGGCACGCAGAAGAACGGGTAACCTTCGAGTAAAGCCCGGTTGACCCACACCTGATCCTTCTTCAATGCGCCAAACATCTCCGGATAATCCTTTACGGCGATGGACCGGCCGAGCTTGTCCGCAAGGCCGGCGCTGCTCACAGCCAGACGGGCGTAGGCCCCGGCGCCATCCACCGTGTAGATCGCGATCGAGCCGCCGCCGATTGTGTCTTCCAGTATCTGCACAGCCTGCTGGAAAATGGCGTCGGGCACCAGATGGTCCAGACGGCGCGTCATTTCGTAAACCCTGCCAAAGCTGTCACGGTAGCTGATGAGTTGAGACTTATACTGGTCTTTGTGCTCCAGCGTCTGGTTATATAGTTCATACAGAAAGGAGTAGTGCTTTTCCTGCGCCTCGGATTTTTGCTTTTCAAACTCCAGCGCGCTGTCATTCTTGTCACGAAGGTAGCCGGTCACGGCGCCGGTGAGCAGATAAGCCACAAAAGGCAGCCAGTTGTTCACATTGTAAACCACCGCGCGCCAGTCCATTTTCATGGATACATATGCCACAATGATGGAAAGACAGGCCAGCAGCGCCGCAATCACGCCGGAACGCAGCCCGTGGATGACGCCGATGATCACGACAAACAGCAGGCGGATGTCGATGAATTTGAACTGCAGCGTGTCACCGGTCACCGTGATCAGATATTCCATCAAAATGAAGCTCAACAGGATCTCCAGGATCTGGATGATCCATTTCCGGCCCAAGAGCAGGTCCTTCACCTGTCTCATCACCGAGGGCTTGCGCGGCTTGTCCGCTGCGATTGCTGCGGTGACGGCGGCAAAATCATGGTCAAACTCGTGCATTGCCACCCAATCGAAATACTGCCTGGCCATCACGTTGGAAGCCGGAACCGGCACGCTGCCCGGGTTGGAGCAGAAAGACACTGTGCATTCCGGATACTGCTCCCGCAGCAATGCGGCAACATCACCAAACGTGAGCTCCTTGCCGCCGCCGGCATCCAAATCCCGCTGCCCGGCAGGCACATCGCCTTCCAGCACACGGCCAAGCAATGCAGCGAGATCGTTCACATGCAGAAAGTCGCAGGGCTGGCTTTCCATTCCCGGAAACGTTACCGGGCGCTTTCCGGCAGCGTCAAGCACCGCGCGGCCCATCAATGAGTCCTTGTTTGCCTCACCAAACAGGTATGGCACGCGAACGACGTAAGACTGCCTGCCCGGCTGGCTTCCATAGAGGGCCGCCATCTTCTCGCCGGACTCCGCCAGCAGGCGGTTCAGGCCGTTTGCCCTGGCTTGCTCAGTGCCGGCTCCAGCCCGCCAGTCCAGATCAGTGGACATCACATAAATGAACTTGCTGACTTTGTGCTTGTCACATAAGGATAATACAATCCCCAGGCTTTCCAGCGAGCCATCCTGCTCCCCTTCGCCCTGCTCCGGCCGGGTGGCAAAAAAAACCACGGCCCCCAGGTCATACATCCGGAAAGCTTCCGGGAAATGCCGGTCCTGCGGCGCGTGGCGAAACACCTTGACGGAGCTTTTTTTATCATTCTGACCCAAGTCGCCGCCGGCTGCGATGATTTTGTGGTTCACGGCCAGACTGGCATATGACGCCGGTGAAAATGCTCCAAGATTGCCTGTGAATAAAATCTCCATCTCGCTCACTCGATTTCGCTTTTTTCGTTAAAAGTATAAATATTCACAAAAATATGGTTATCTTTATATTATATTTCCAAATGCCCACATGTCAACAAAATATGCACTGTATCACAGTTTTTATTAACAAAAGGGCAATATTTGGCATGTCACACAATTTCTCTTTCCATAATCTTCCAATCCCATTTGTTCTATTCCAGAAGATTCACAAAAGGTATAAGTATACCATTCATGCAGTACCTTGCTCATTCAGAGCATGTGCGCTACTCGGTTGGGCAGCAACTGCCCTTCACAGCAAGCACTGTTCCGGGCAGGCACCCAATAGTGTGTAACAGCTATTGACTAACATACTACTGCATTGTATCATCTATTTACTAACATCTGTAGGTATTGCAAATGAATATGGATCATCTGACCGAGTTGACCATACAGGATATTGCCAGCGGAGTATCCAGGCGTGACGGCACATCCCACTGCCTGGTCTGCGGCGCTGCCTATGAGGACGGCGCAGTTTATGACATCGGCGGGCGCCTCTATGAGGGGTGGCGGGCTGCGCTCGAGCACCTCCGCGCTGAGCACGGCTCCATGGTCCGGCACATTCTGGAAACACACCGGGCACAAGCCGGGCTCACCGAGCACCAGGCAGAAATCCTCACCCGCATGGCCGCAGGGGCGAGCGACAAGGCAATTGCGGAAGAACTGCTGGGCACGGCCAACACCAGCGCCATCCGCAACCTTCGCTTTCAATGGAAAGAGCGGGAAAAGCAGGCAAAGCTCTTTCTGGCGCTGATGGATGCATTTCGTACGGAGCGCGGGCAGCACACCGGCACCGGCAAAGCAGAAACAAGCCCCGCGGCCAGCCTTGGCGCTGCGCTGACCGATGAGCGGTTTGAAACGACGGAGCGGGAACGGGCAGCGGTTCTGAAAACATATTTCTCGCCCGACGGTGCGCTCAAGGAGTTCCCGGTGAGGGAAAAGAGGAAGATCATCGCACTGGATGTGATTGCCACCCGCTTTGCACCGGATCGCGTCTACTCGGAGAAAGAGGTCAATGAACTGATCGCATATCGGGATTTTGCCACCGTGCGCCGCTATCTGATTGAATATGGTTTTCTGGAGCGTTCGCAGGACTGCGCCCGGTATTGGCGGAAAGGAAGCAAAGTGCAATGAAGGTTGAGAATTTCCTTGACAGGCAGGGCAGGATCAAATGCTGGCCCGCCAAACGGCAGGCAAAGCTTGCCGTGCTCCGCCATCTGGCGAGCTTGTTTACCCCCGGCCGGTTCTATACCGAAAAGGAAGTCAACGGCATCATCGAAGGTAACCACACCTTTGGTGACTACTTTCTGTTGCGCAGAGAGATGATCAATTGCCGGTGTCTGGCGCGGACCCCCAATGGCTCCCGATACTGGAGAGGCGGGCTATGGCCTGAGGAGGCGGGCTGCAGCACCGGCCGGCTGTCGGTCAAGGCTGCTGACACACCGGATCATGCGGAAATCCGGGAGATTTATTTCGCGTGCGGTTATGTGGGCGAATGGATTGGCGACCCTCACACCGAGCAGTCACTCACCGCCATGCTGGATGGCTCCGATCTGCCCCCCAATGGCCACAGGGAGTTCAGCCATGTGGCGGTGCTGCGGGAAAAAAGCACAGGTGCAATGGCGGGCGTCGCGCAGTATTATACGGGCTGGCCGGATGAACAATGCCTTTGGCTCGGGCTGTTCCTCCTCCACCCCAGCCGCCAGCACATGGGCTATGGCAGCGAGTTTATCGAGGCGGTGATCGCCGAAGCCCGCCGCCAGGGGTATCAGCGGATCGGTCTTGGCGTGGCGCTGCGCAACCAGCCGGGGCTCAAATTCTGGGTGAAGTGTGGGTTCAACCGGATCGCAAAGGTGTGCGTTGACGGCGAATCCGGCGAAAACTCGCTGGGCTTGCTGAGCCTTGCCATGGATCTATAAGCCTGCTGAATGCTCCCACGGGGATATCTCAACCCCGTTATGCTACTCCACCCCGCAAAATCGCTCCGATGCCTCCCACAACAGCCTGCCCGCATCCTCCCGGAGGGCATATGGATTGGGTTTCTTCGCCTTGCAGTCACGCCAGTAGATCTCGCCGCTGCGAAATGCCGCAGCATCCGTCGCCAGAAACAGCGCGCAGGCGGCAGGCACCTCCGGTGATGTGCCGCCGCGCATCCGGTATTTCCAGAAAACCTTTTCAATGCCTGATGTGCCCTTGAGGCCAATGTCGGTGCTGACCAGGCCCGGATCCAGCGCAAAGGCACGCACCGTGGAGGTTTCCCCCAGCCTTCGGTTGAGCTCTGCGGTAAAGAGCACATTGCAAAGCTTCACACGCTTGTATTGCCTAAGGCAGTTGTAGCTCCGCTTCATCATCAAATCGTTGAAATTAAGCCTGGCTCCGTAGTGGGAGGCGGAGCTTGTCGTGATCACACGACCCTGCGGGCTGCATTTGAGCAGTGGCAGCAGCTCGTGCGTGAGCAAAAACGGCGCCAGGTGGTTCACGGCAAACTGCAGCTCTATGCCGTCCACCGTGGTCACGTAGCGGCTGGATACAGCTCCCGCGTTGTTGAAGAGGATGTCCAGCCTCTCCGTCCTGCTCTTGATCTCCTGCGCCAACTGCCGGATCTGCACCTGAGAGGACAGGTCGCAAACCACATAATCCACGGCTGCTTCGGGGCATGCCATCTTTACGTGTTGCTTTGCCGCCTCGCACTTTTTCTCATCGCGCCCGATGCCGATCACACGTATGCCCCGGCCTGCCATCGCAACCATCGAGGCCAGACCGATCCCGGAGGTTGCCCCGGTGATTACGGCGGTGATATCCTTGCGCATCATGTTTCTCCCTGCAGGTGTGTCTCAGCGCCGCCGCCTGGTTCGGCAGTCCCGATCAGTCTCCATCACCGGCCTTGAAGTTATAGACCGGCTTGATCATCCTCTCCACCTCGACGGTTTCCCCAATGCACGAAAGGATTTCCTCCATCGGCTTATAGGCCGCCGGGGCCTCGTCAATGGTGTCTTTGCCCACGGAAGTTGTAAACACACCCTGCATGGAGCTCTTGAACTCCTTCAGGCTCAATGCCTCGCGGGCGGCTTTGCGGCTCATCAGCCGGCCGGCTCCGTGCGGCGCGGAGCAGTTCCAGTCCTGGTTGCCGCGACCCACGGCCAGGATGCTGCCGTCGCGCATGTTCATCGGGATGATCACGCGCTCACCCTGCTGCGCGGATATGGCTCCTTTTCGCAGGATGCTGTGTTTCAAGTCGATGTAGTTGTGAATGGTCGTGAACTGCTCCTTCGCCGACAGCTTCATCTGTTTCAGGATCACATCGGCCATGGCGCGGCGGTTCCAGTCGGCATAAGTCTGGGCGATGCCCATATCATACAGATAGTCCTGGAGCGGCTGGCCAACCAGATAGGACAGGCTGGTGTTGCCCATGTCGGCCTTTAGCGCCGCGATGGCCTTTTGAAGCTCCCCTTCCCTGCCTTCGGCCTTGAAGCGATTGATCAGCTCGGTCACAGCGTGGTTCTTCATCCAGGTATCGGCATACCGCTGGTAATACTCGCAAATCTGCAAGCCCATGTGCCGGCTGCCGGAGTGGATCACCAAATACTGGTTGCCATCTTCATCGCGGTTCACCTCAATGAAGTGGTTTCCGCCGCCCAATGTGCCCAGACTGAGGCGGGCCCGATTGAGGTTTACCTTTGCGGCGCAGCGCAGCGCGCCAATGTCGGTGTGGGCGATGAAGGGGTGTGCATCCAAACGGATGTTTTTGCCGCTGGGCACAACCGCACGGATCACCTTGTCGAGCTTTGTGAACTCGATGTGGGCCTTTCCCAACGCCGTCACCAGCATGCCGCAGCCGATGTCCACACCCACCAGGTTGGGCACAACACGGTCGGCAATTGTCATTGTGGTACCGATTGTGCAGCCCTTCCCGGCGTGCACGTCCGGCATGATACGGATGCTGCTGCCGGCAGCGAAGCTCTGGTCGCAGAGATCGCGGATCTGCCGCTCGGCCTCGGCTTCCAGCTTATCCGTGTAAACAATGGCTTCGTTGTGTCTGCCTGTAACTCGAATCATGTCATCTTCTTTCTGCCGGCCATCACCAGAAAGTCCAGCGTGACCGACTGGGGCGGTGCGGCCAGCGCCTCCGCCCTCTTGGTTTCTTCAGCGTCCCAGGCCAGCGGTGTCATCGCAACGATGTGGGGCCACAGGCTCTCCGGCACCGGGAATTGCAGCCGCACATGCTCTGATGCAACCACGCGGAAACGCTGCTCAAACAGCGAGACGACCGCGTCATTGGTATATCGCTCGCGATCCTCGCCGGCATACAGCGCCTGCCGCAGCTCTTTGAGGTATTCGCCGCCGGGCATCGCCTTTACCACAAGGCCATCGTCACACAGCACCCGGCTGAACTCGCCATAATGGATCGGCGACAGGATGTTGAGGATCGCGCCGGTGGATTGATCCATGAGCGGCAGCCGGGCCAGGTCTGCCACCAGCCATAGCGGGCCTTCATTCTCCCGCGCGGCAATGCGGATGGCGTCCTTGCTGATGTCCAAGCCGATGGCGGAAACCGGGATGCCCTCTGCTTCCAGCCGCTCCCGCACCGCCATGAGGTGCGATCCTTCCCCGCATCCGGCATCCAGCAAGCGCAGGTTGGTTGTCTTTGCATGCTGAAACAGCAGCGAGGATACGGCTTTCAGCAAGCTGTCGAAGAACCCGGCTTTACACACCAGCAGCCGGGATTCCAGCATCCGTGCGCCATAATCCTCCGGGGGCTTGCCCCGGAGCAGATTGAGCGCACCGGATGAAGACAGATCATAACTGTGCCGCTTCTCGCAGGCAACGGTGTTTCCGGAGCCGGGTTTCAGAGGCATTCCGCAGACCGGGCAGCTGATCCAGCCTGCATTATTCCACACAATTTCCAATGCGCGATCCAGTTTCTTCATGTTCTCATCGTAACACCTTGGTTTGCCCGAAGCAACGTTTGATTGCGTTAATTTATTATGTTACCATGCTCTCATAGAAATATCTGGGGAGAATGTGAATGGATTCCAAGGACTGGTCCACGATCCTGAAGGCTGCGATGCTCGTGGTCACCATTGTGGTGTTTGCGTGGCGCATGCGAAAAAAGTATACCGTCCATGCCGGGGCAGTGCTGCTGGACAAGGCAAACAAGCTGATGGGCAAAGGTGATTTCAACAAGGCGGTCAGCCTGTATCGCCAGGCAGTGGAGCACCCAACCCCGGAGATTAGCCGCGCCATGATCTGCCTGACTGCCTCCGCCCATCTCCAGGACGCAGAGCATAACCTCGAGGCGCGGAATTTGCCGAGCAGGCCCGCGGGCTGGAGCCGGAAAACGCGCTGGTTTATCGCCATCTGGGAATCATCCATTCCAATTTGGGCCATATGCAAGACAGCCTGGCCGCCTATCAGCGTTCTTTGGAGCTGAACGATCAGGAGGCAAACACCTGGATTTCCTATGCCGTACAATACATGCTGCGCAAGGATTATGCCACGGCCGCGCAGCAGCTGGAAAAAGGCGCTTTGGCGCTGCCCAAGAGCGGACCCATCCAGGGCCATCTGGCATATGCCTATGCCCATCTGCGCGACATTCCTCGTGCGGAGATGCATTTGAAAGCCGCCAAAAAGCTGGGGGAATCAAACCCCGATTATGCGCTGGAAGCCATCCGGGAAGCAAAGGAAAGCATAAAGGCCATCAACGCGGATCTGCAAGCGCACGGGCTGACACTGGATGAGCTGATAAGCAAATTCAACCGCTTTGTGCAGGAAACAAGCCTGCCAGCTGTGAAGATCACCGCCGTCAAAGGTAAAACAGCCGCTACCGACAGCAAATTTGCCGGCCAACCCTATCAACCGGCCGGGTTCCATTGGCCCACTGACCATGCAGGGCAGCCCATGCGGCTGCTGGCCCAGCTGAACCTTCGGCAGATGCCACGATCGAAGCCGCTGCCCGGCGAGGGGCTGCTGCAGTTTTTTATCCCGCAGGATATCACGCCCCAGCAAAGCTCAAACGACTCATTGGTGCCTGTTGAAGCAAAAGTGCTTTATCATCAACCGCCCTTTGACGACTGGAGCGCCGCCTCGGTTGCGCCATCGGTTGGTGGGGATGCAATGTTCCCCATCCCCGGGGAGATGAAGCTGGACTTTGAAACCGCCAACGAGCCCATGAGCATCAGTGATTTCCGTTTCAAGGAAATATTCACACGGATTGTGGGCATGGGCTTTGAGAATTTACCGGAAGACATTCATGAGCAATATGAAGAGGCCTTTTCCGGCAGCGGCCACAAGGCGAGCGGATACCCGTTTTTCACAAAGGAAGATCCCCGCCGCTTTGCAGAAGCACGAACTGGCCACACGGTACTGCTGCTGCAAATCGATTCCGGCATGGCATCCGGCATCCAGTGGGGCGATAATGGCGTGGGTTCCTTCTTTATCACACCGGAAGCCCTGCAGAATCTGGATTTCAGCAACGTGTTCTTTACTTGGGATTGCTATTGAAAAAGCCGCGCCGCACCTCCAGCGCCTTCTCCGGGCAGAGCTCGTGGCAGCAGAAGCATTTGATGCACTTGTCATAGTCAATCACCGGTTTTTTGGCGCGCATGACGATTGCGTGGGGCGGGCAGGCTGCCGCGCACTCGCCGCAGCCCACACATTTCTCCGGGATGAGCCGGGGCCGCGCCTGCGCGGCCTCGCGCAGCGGGCGGGGCAGCATTCGGGCAAACCGCAGTGTGGCCTGCGCCGTCACCGTGGGCTTTTGGAAGGGCCGCTTTGCCCGCAGCTCCGCAGGCGGGTCACCCACCATTTGGATGTCCTCCAGCCTTTCCGGCAGCAAGCCCCGCTTTCTGGCAAGGCCAAGCAGCATCACGTCGGACTGGGACCAACCGATCAAGTCCACCGCCGCGGCGTCCAGCGCATAGGGCGAAGCCGATGCCAGCAGCGCCCCCAGCTTGCGGGGGTAACCGGCGGCAGGACCGGGCCCTTCAATGCCCACCACGGCGTCCATGATGTTGAGGCCGGGTTTCACCGTTTCGGCAATGTCGATCAGAAACTGGTTGAAAGCCGGCGGCATCGGGTAAATCGCGTGGTATTTCTGTTTGTCACGGCCATAAATCGTGCCATATAGGTTTTTCACCCCACCGGTGAATGAGCAAAGCTGATGGGTCTTGGCTTTGCTGATGTTGATCAACAGATCGGATGAGACCATCTCCTCCACCAGATCAAAGCTCTTGGCCGATACGCCGCCCGGCACCTCGCGGACCGCACGGGTCTTGTTCACCACCAGGCGGGCTCCCACGCTGGCCGCAACCCCGGCGTAGCCGCAGACTTCATATATATCCTCAATACGCGCATCGGCACCGCTGCCACCGGGGCAGTCGCCTATCAGCACCTCGCCGGCGCCGGCTTCAAAGGCCAGCTTTGCCGCCGCGGCCACAACCGCCGGGTGCGTCGTGATATATTCCTCGGGCCGGCGCTTGCCCAGCGCGTTTGGTTTGATGTAGACCCGCATGCCGGGCTTGACAAAGCGGCCCATTCCACCGAGCCCATCAAGGGCCCGGCGGAGGGATTGCTCCACCCGCTCCTGGTCATAATCGCCGCAGCGGACGGCGGATACCACCGGCTTGTCCATCATTTCCTCACATGCCTTTGCACGAAGCGCTCAATGCGCTCAAGCGCCACCTTGATCTTCTCAATGGAATAAGCATAGCTGATGCGCACGAAGCCCTCACCGGACGGCCCAAACGCGGTGCCGGGCACCACGGCCACCTTTTCCTCATACAGAAGCCTCGTGCAGAACTCATCGCTGGTCATACCCGTGGCCGCCACCGATGGGAACACATAGAACGCGCCTTTCGGCTCAAAGCATTTCAGGCCCATGTTGTTGAGTGCCTGCACCACATAGCGCCTGCGCCGGTTGTATTCCCTCTGCATCAGGGCCACATCGGAAAAGCCGTCGCTCAAGCCCTGGCGGATGCCCTCCAGCGCCGCCTCCTGCGCGATGATGGGCGCGCAAAGCATCGTGTATTGGTGGATCTTCACCATGCCGGCCAACGCCTCCGCAGGCCCGCAGATAAAGCCCAGCCGCCACCCGGTCATCGCAAACGCCTTGGAAAAGCCATTGAGCACCACCGTTTTCTCATACATGCCGTCGATTTCGGCGATGGACACATGGCGGGTGCCGGTATAGGTGAGCTCGGAATAAATCTCATCAGAGATCACGGCAATGTCAAGCTTCCGCAGCACCGATGCCAGTTCTTCCAGGTGCTGCCGCTCCATTACGCCGCCGGTGGGGTTGTTGGGATAAGGCAGTATGATCGCCTTGGTTTTCGGCGTCACGGCGTCCAGTATGGCCTGCGGCTCCACGCGGAATTCGATGTGCGCGCCGGTTTTAATACCCTTTGGCACCCCGCCGGCCAGGGTTACGCAGGGGTAATAGGACACATAGGATGGCTCGGGGATCAGCACTTCGTCACCGGGTGTCAGGATCGTGCGCATTGCCAGATCGATGCCCTCACTGGCTCCCACGGTTACAAGAATCTGGTTTTTTGGCTCATACTTCAGGTTGTATCGCCGCTGCATATAGTCGGCGATGGCCTGCCGCAGCTCCAGAGTGCCCCAGTTGGAGGTGTAGTGTGTGGCGCCATGTTCCAACGCGTAGATTGCCGCCTCGCGGATGTTCCAGGGCGTGTCAAAATCCGGCTCGCCCACACCCAGAGAAATGGCGCCCTCAATTTCCGTCACAATATCAAAGAACTTGCGGATGCCGGACGGAGGCAAATCCCGCACCACATCATTAACCCATTTCAGTTCAGTCACGGCGATACCGCCAGTCTGTCGTCGCCGCACACCTCGTCATCCACGACAACGCCGTTGTCCTTATATTTCTTCAGCACAAAATGCGTGGCGGTAGACAGCACGCCGTCGATTGTGGAAAGCTTTTCGGCCACGAAGAACGCGATGTCACGCATCGACCGGCCGTCCATCAGCACCATCAGGTCATAGGCGCCGGACATCAGGTAGCAGGACTTGACTTCCTGAAAGCCATAGATCCGCCGGGCAATGTCATCAAAGCCCTTGCCGCGCTGGGGTGTCACCTTCACTTCAATCAATGCTTCCACCGTTTCGTCGCCGATCTTCTGCCAGTCGATCACGGTGTTGTATTGTATGATGACCCTGTCGCGCTCCAGCTCCGCGATGGCTGCTCGCACCTGCTCTTCGGAGGCACCCACCATCACGGCCATGTCGGCCACCGTAGCTCGGGCATCTTTCCCCAAAATTTCGAGCAGTTCCTTCTTCAGTTCCATCGCGCATCAGCTCCCTTGTGCATATTTGGCTAATTATAACAGCGCGTTGATGGGGAGTCAAACGGGATGAGGGCAACCATATCAGTCAGAAAAAGTAAAATATTTTTGAACAATCGGCCGCCAGCCTTAGTATCTTCCTTCCATTGTTATATAATGCAACATGTATTATCTAGGAAAGGCTGACTCTATGCTGTTTCGCAAGCTCACCGCCGTTATAGTGACTGTCGCAATGCTGACCCTGTTTTCCGCCCCGGTGGCAAGGGCAGACAACGCGACTGACGACATCCTGATCAAAAAGGGTGAAAGCAACGACAACGTGATCCTGCTGCAACTCCGCCTGCGCGATCTGGGGTTCTACAACTATAAGGTGACCGGCTATTTCGGTGATTTCACCAGCGAAGCGCTGAAGGGGTTTCAAAAAGAAAACAACCTTTCCGCAGACGGGGTGGCCGGTGCCAAGACGCTGGCGCTGATGTATAGCAACCAGGCCAAGCGCAAGGAAGTGAAGCCATACCAACCGCCAAAAACCATCACCACCACCCCGGCCAAGAAAAAGAAGTATGGGTCATTGGTGGAATGGTCCAAAGTGAACCGGCTCTGGACCATCGGCATGCGCTGCAAGGTGATTGACCTGAACAGCGGCATCACCTATTACATGGTGCGCTGCAACCGGTCCTATTCGGTGCCCCATGCCGACGTGGCGCCGGCCACCAAGTCTGATTTCCAGAAGATGAAAAAGACTTATGGAGGCGACCTGAACGCCTATCGCCGCGCGCTGGTTGTGATCATCGGCGGCCAGTATATCGCCGCGTCGCTTTATGCAGAGCCCCACGGTTCCACCGGCGTGAAGGGCAACGGCATGAACAAAGCCGATGGCACGCTGCAGCAGCTGTGCATCCACTTCCTCAACAGCCGCAACAACATTCACAACATGATTGATCCCTCTCACCAATACCAGGTGAAGCGGGCCGCCGGCAAAAAGCCAGGCATCAAGCCGCCGCCGCTGGTGTATCCGGGGGATTGACCGGAAGCGAACTGCATAGCAAGGAGGCCGCCCGACGGGCGGCCTCTTTTTACACATTCTCCAATCCAGAATATCCCATTTTCGTCTGTTTTCACGGTTGAGTCTATCGTGCATAGTATTATACTACTGGATGACCGATTGAGGATTTCGGTCATTTAGTACGGAGGTGCACAGATGAATAGCAGCAATGCCTTAAAAAAAGAGGAAATCGCAGCCACGGCCGGCAAACTGTTTGCGGAGTATGGCTTCAAGTCGGTGAGCATGGAGCAGATTTCCACCAGCGCAAGCGTGGCCAAAGGCACGCTCTATCTTTACTTCACCGACAAAGAAGACCTGCTGACCCATCTGGTGCGCGGCGAGTTGCTCAGAATCAAGGACATGGTGGAGGAAATTGAGCGGGAAAGCCTGCCCTTTCTGGATGAAATCCACCAGGTGGTTTATCGGGTGCTGATGTATCGCCAGAATCAGAAATTCATTTACAAGCTCATGCGGGAGGCTCTGGAGCTCAAAACCCCTTCGGCTGTGAGGGCTGTGAAAAGGATTGACGCTGAGATACACCGCTATCTGCAAAACCGCTTGCAGGAGGCAATGGATCAGGGGATCATCCGCCGAACCGACCCAGCAATTTCATCCTTTGTAATCCTGAAGGTGTACTCGGCATTGGCATTTGAATGGGAAGACGGTCATGAAAGCCTCAATGAAAAGCAAATCGCAGAATCCGTCTCGCTGTTTATCCGGGACGGGATGCTGATCAAGGAAGGAAGTCTGAATCAATGAAAAAGAGAATCATGCAAATCCTGATCATCACCGGTGTGATCCTCATCCCGCTGGCCTACAGCTTGTTTTATCTGGGTGCCTTCTGGGATCCCTACAGCAAACTTGACGAGCTGCCCGTGGCAGTGGTCAACAGCGACGAAGGCGCGGTGATTAATGGCAAAAGCCGCAACCTGGGCAATGAGATGGTGGAGAGAATGGAGTCCGGCAAAGACTTCAAGTGGTGCGTCACCGGCAAACAGGATGCCACCGATGGCCTCAGCGGCACAAAATATTACGCAATGATTGAGATTCCGCCGGACTTTTCCAGCAAAATTGCCTCCGCCGAGACCACGAACAAGCAAACCGCCATTATACAATACGCAGCAAATGAGAAACGCAACTTCCTGGCTTCACAGATTCTGAGCAGAGCTCTGCTGGAGTTGGAGGAAACGGCACGAGCGGATGTGAACAAAGAGCTGACACAATCGCTCCGTGACAACCTGATGCAAGTGCCCGGCCAACTCAATGATCTTGCCGATGGCCTGAACAAAATGCACGACGGCGCGGCAACTCTAAACAGCGGAGCGGCAAAGCTGCTGGATGGTCAGACGAAGCTGACAGATGGCGTCAGCGATCTGAACGGTGGTCTGAAGGACGCGGCGGAAGGCGCACGGTCTCTGGCCACCGGAGCCGATGATCTGGACACCGGTATGGGCAAGGCGGCGGAAGGCGCAAAAGCGCTGGCAGCAGGTGCCGATCAGCTGAAGCCTCTGGCCTCCGGGGCGGCCAAGCTGGACAACGGCGCAGCCAATCTGAAGCAAGGTGTGGATCAATATGTTGCCGGTGTGGACAGCCTGATCTCACAGAGCAGCCAGGTGGCAGCCGCATTGAGCAATTATGTGTCGCGGAATCCATCGGCCGCTGCCGACCCCGTCTTGGGGCCCCTGCTGGCGTCACTTTCCTCCAGCGGCACGCAGCTTGCGGTTTTGAGCGGTTCAGGCGACAAACTGAAGGAGGGTGCCGCAGACCTGAAGACGGGAGCAGACAGTCTGACAGCGGGGACGGCAAAGCTGGGAAGCCTGGACACTGGCATCCATGACCTGGCCACCGCCACCGGCAAGCTGAAAGCCGGCACGGCTGGCATTCGCGGCGGCGCCCATGACCTGGCAGGCGGCATTGCTGAGGCGGCGAAGGGCAGCAACGCTCTTCTCGCCGCTGCCGGCAAACTAGAAACCGGCGCCAGCGACCTGAGCAGCGGCACCGCCGGGATGCTGGAAGGTGTGGATACTGCCCGCCAGAAGGTGACCGACGCAGCCGGTGAAGCTACCGGCAAATTGCAGAAAACAGACGGACTGCCTGACTTTGCGAAATCTCCCGTCACGGTGGAAAACATCACAATAAGCACGATTCCAAATTATGGCACGGCTTTTGCCCCCTACTTCATGTCACTGTCATTGTGGATTGGAGCCGTGATCATGTTCTTTGGTATCTACCTGGATGCCGACAACCGCATCCCCCTGCTCTCCCGGTCTTCCCGCCGAAAACTGGTGCGGGTGCTGGCCTTTGCAGGCATCGGCTTGGTGCAGTCCTGCCTGCTGGCGTTTTTGGTGATCCGGGTGCTTGGCCTGCAGGTGCACAACACGGCTGCATTCTATTTGACCTGCATCTTGGTATCGATGGTTTTCACATCCATAGTGGAGTTCCTCATTGTAACACTGAAAGATGCCGGAAAGCTGCTGTCGATTGTGTTCCTGGTTCTGCAGCTCACAGCGTGCGGGGGCACATTCCCGATGGAAACAGTGCCGCCGTTCTTCAAAGCGATCTACCGCTATATGCCAATGACCTATTCTGTCAACCTGCTGAAGGAGACAATCAGCGGCATCAATGCCAGCAGCGCAACACACGACCTCCTTGTTTTGGTGATTATCTTCGCTGTGTTTTTGGGGCTCACCATCCTGTTTTCGCTGATCCGAAAATCAAAAACAAACTCGGTCAAGGAGTTGGCCGCATAACCGAAGACACAAAACAAAGGCCGGGCTGCTGCCCGGCCTTTGTTGCACATTGCCTTATTCCAGCGTCACAATTGTCACGCCGTCCTCCCCCTCCCCGAACCGGCCCAGCCGGAAGCTCTTCACATGGGGGTGGTGGCGCAGGTGGTCATGGATGGCGGCCCGGAGCTTGCCAGTGCCCTTGCCGTGGATCACGTTCACTTCCTTGAGGCCGGCCATCACCGCCTCATCCAGATAGCTGTCCACCTCCATCATGCCGTCCTCGGCGTTGTGGCCGCGGATGTCCAACTCGCGGGAAACATTGCCGATGCGCAGCTTGGAAGACCGCTGCTCCCGCCGCTCTGTCTTTCGCTCGGTCGCGTCCGCCCGGCGCAGCTTGGCAATGTTGGTGGAAAGCTTCATGATGCCGGCCTGCACGGTGAGGTCTCCCTTGCCATCCGGCGCGGTGAGCACCGAAGCCGGCTGCTGTGACTCAAGCAGGATCACAAGCTCACCGGGCTTCAGGTCTTTGGGCGGCGGTGTGAGGCGCTCAGCCTGGGCGCTCTCAGCCACGGTTACAGCTGCTTCCCGCAGCTTGTCACGGGCCTGCTGGATTTCCCGCTCGGTGTTGCCGGTGCGGTTCAATTTCAGCATACGGATCTCCTTGATGGCCGTCTCCGCCTCGAGCCTTGCCTTTTCCACAACCTTGCGCGCCTCGTCTCGGGCATCAGCCAGGATCTTGTCCCGCTGCTTCTCCAGCCGCTCGCGCTCGCGGTCGGCAATTTTATGCAGGTCTGCAATTTCACGGCGCAGCGTTTCGGCCTCCTCCCGCTCCCGCAGAGCCGCCTCCTTGTGCTTTTCAGCGGTCTGGATCACATCCTCAAAACGGATGATCTCCTTGGAGAGCTTCTGCCGGGCGCTTTCTATGATTGCCTCGGGCAGGCCGAGCCTCCGGGATATCTCAAAGGCGTTGGATTTGCCGGGAATGCCCATCATCAGCCGGTAGGTGGGCCGCAGTGTCTCCACATCAAACTCCATGGAGGCGTTTTCCACACCGGCCGTGGCAATGGCATAGGCCTTGAGCTCGCTGTAGTGCGTGGTGGCCATCGTGCGGCTGCGGCGGGCCTTCAGCTGCTCCAGAATGGAGATGGCCAGCGCCGATCCCTCGTTGGGGTCGGTGCCGGCACCCAGCTCGTCCAGCAGCACCAGCGAACCGGAATCCGCCTGCTCCAGAATGGACACGATGTTGCGCATGTGCGATGAGAAGGTGGACAGACTCTGCTCGATGCTCTGCTCGTCGCCGATGTCGGCATACACGCCGCTAAACACCGGCATTGTGGAGCCGTCTTCCGCCGGCAAATAGAGGCCGGCTTGCGCCATCAGAGCGAAAAGCCCGGTGGTTTTGAGCGTCACGGTCTTGCCGCCGGTGTTTGGGCCGGTGATCAGGAGCGATGTGAAGTGCCGCCCAAGCTCCAGGCTCACCGGCACCACCGTGTCCGCCGGGATCAGCGGGTGGCGGCCCCGCACAATGCGCACATGGCCCTGGTCGTTGATCTCAGGCCGGCGGCCGGACATGAGGCCGGCCAGCCGGGCTTTGGCAAAGGCAAAGTCCATCCGGGCCAGCGCCTCCAGCGTGTAGCCGATCTTTTCGCCATGGGGCCGCAGCGACTCGGTGAGCGTCAGCAGCACCCGCTGCACTTCCTCCACTTCCATCAACTCCAGCTCGCGGAGCTCGTTGTTGATCTCCACAACCTCCAGCGGCTCGATGAACAGCGTGGCTCCGCTGCCGGACTGGTCATGCACCAGGCCCGGCACCTTGCCCTTTTGCTCCTGCCGCACCGGCACCACATAGCGGCCGCCGCGCTGCGTCACGATGGAATCCATCAGTGCGTCTTTGTATTTGGGCGAGCGCAGAATGCTTTCCAGCTTCTGCCGGATGCGCACATGGCACAGGCCGATTCTCCGGCGGATAGAGGCCAGCTCCGGAGACGCGCCGTCGGCCACGCGGTCTTCACTTTCAATGGAGCGCTCAATCGTCTCTTCCAGCTCGCGCAGGGCGACAAGCGCCTCCGCAAGCTCCAGAAGATGGGGGCCGGCCGGCGTTTTCTCCTTGTGAAACACAGCTTTCACATTGCGGGACACACGCAGCGTGCCGCCGACGCGGAGCAGCTCGCCGGGGCCCAGAATCAGCCCGATCCGGGCCTTATTGAGGCTTTCGCGGATGTCATTGAAGCCATGCAGC
Organism: Bacillota bacterium; assembly: GCA_023428265.1. Taxonomy (GTDB): domain Bacteria; phylum Bacillota; class Clostridia; order Christensenellales; family UMGS416; genus JAEYRA01. The sequence continues at coordinate 37,319 of JAEYYW010000006.1, forward strand.
GGCGCCGAGCCGGTCTTGTCCATATAATCCACGGCTTCCCAGGTCTCGTTTTGCGAAACAGTCACTTCCAGCGGGTTTGATGAAGGCAGCAGGTTTTCCGCCAGCTCCCGGCTCATCTCAGAAAGGCACTCGTTGGCCAGCATCGCGCGGACTTTATCAAACTCAAGGGTCCTGATTGCTTTTTCGTTCATTCCTTCCACTTCCTGATCTCATGTTGGGATGTGGTTTTTCTGCAAGGCACAAAAACAGGGCAGCGCTGCCGCTGCCCTGCCAATTGGTGACTTCCGGCCCCTCAGCCCTTCTTGGCCTCCTTGAAGGAAGAAAGGTTGCTGCGGGCCGCAGGGGTTTGCTGCTGCGGCGGCGGTTGCATATGCCTTGCCCGGTCCATCTTCGTATAGGTCTCCTTTTCGCCGCGCAGCTCCATCACCTCATCGGCCATGTTAATGGCCGCGAGCACGGCCAGCATTGCCGTGCTCAGGTCGCCGCGCTGGCGCGAGACCTCGTTCATCTTCTTATCCACGTAGATGGCCACCTTGTGGATGTATTCCTCCGGAAGGTCGGCCAGCAGCGTGTATTCCTTTCCGGCGATCCGGACAATGGTCTTTTTCCTCTCCGCCAACGCGCACACCACCCCACCCTGTCTTGGCACCATTTTACCCGATGCCGAAGCAGGGTACAAGTAGCAAAAACCAGTTTTTCCAACATATAGTGCCCTTATTTGCGGATTTCAGCCCCAAACGCACTAAATAGCGCCTTCACCACGGTGTCGAAGCAGGCATTCACCTCTTCGTCCACCAGTGTGCGGTCAGCGGCGCGCAGCACCATTGTGAACGCCACGCTCTTTTTGCCCTCGCCGGCCTGCCTGCCCTCATAGATGTCAAACAGCTCCACCTGCTCCAAAAGCGGCTTTGCAGCCTTGCGGATGGTCTCCAGCATGGTGCCCACGGGGCAGAGCTTGTCCACCGACACGGCCAGGTCGCGGGTTACCGATGGGAACTTGGGCAGAGGCTTTATCGCCTCGTCGATGCTGCCCAGCGTGAGCAGGCCGTCCACATCCACCTCGGCCAGAAGCACGGTGTGGCCGGTTTCAAAAGCCTCGGCGGCATCGGGGTGAATCTGCCCCAGCGTGGCGAGCTTGCGACCGCCCAGCCACGCTTCCGCGCTGCGGCCGGGGTGATAATAGGCCGGCCCGCCGGCTTTGAACTCCACCCCAACGATGCCGAAGCGGGCCAGCAGCGCTTCCACAATGCCTTTCAGGCCGAAGAAATCCTGGCCGTCTTCAGCGATGCCGATGCACAGCGTCTCCCTCTCATCAGCAGGTGTGGAAAGGGAATATGCACCGCTATCCTCCCTCGGCTTGCCCTCCGGGTTGGGCCGGTAAACCCTGCCCAACTCAAACAGACGCACCGTCTGCGCCTTGCGGCTCAGGTTGGACGCGATGGACTTGAGCATTGCCGGAGCCATTGTGGTGCGCATCAGGCTATAATCCTCACCGATGGGGTTGATGATCCGCACTGCGTCGCGCAGATCGTCCCCCTGGGGCAGCCCAAGGCGGTCCAGCGCCTGCGGAGCCATGAAAGAATAGCTGAGCGCCTCATTGAGGCCCATGCCCGCAAGCAGGTTGCGCAGTTTATATACCTGCTCCTGGTGGTGGGTGCGCCGGCCCTGCAGCGCCTCTCCGGGCGGGGCAATCGAGGGGATCGAGCCATAGCCATGGATGCGCTGCACCTCTTCGGCAATGTCTGCCCAGGTCTCCACATCCTGCCGCCACGGCGGCACATCCAGGCTCAGCGTGTCGCCAGCCAGCGCAACGCCGAACCCCAGGCTCCTGAGGATCTCCACAGTGCGGTTTGCCGGCACATCCTGGCCAAGAATGCCGTTGATGCGCGGGATCGCCACGGTGAGCTTCCCGGCCGCCGGCATGGTTGCCCTGCAGTCAATCATAC
>JAEYYW010000036.1 GCA_023428265.1 Bacillota bacterium
CGTATATGCCGATATGGAGCCCGGCCCGGTGGCCCCGGTTGCTCCAGCGGGGCCGGTAGCGCCGATGGCCCCGGTTGCGCCGGTGGGTCCGACGGCACCGGCAGGGCCTGTCGCTCCGGTGGCACCGGTTGTACCAGTCGCCCCGGTGGCACCGGCAACACCGGTGGCTCCATTTGCGCCGGCGGGGCCTGTCGCACCTTTGGCTCCGTCTGAACCGTCCTTGCCATCTTCGCCGTCAAACCCGTCGGAGCCGCGCAAGCCCTGGGGGCCGGTGGCGCCTGTCGCGCCGGTGGCTCCCGTCAAACCCGTCGCACCCTTGGGGCCGGTCACACCGGTCGGGCCGGTGGCGCCGGCAGCACCGGTTGATCCGGCCGCGCCTCCTGCGCCGGAGGCACCGCAGGCAGTGGCCAGCAGCGCAAACACAACGAGCAGGGCCACGGCCGCAAACTTCATTTTATGCCTTCGTACATTCCTCATGGAGATCACCTGTTGCCATTCATAATTCGACACTTTTTACCAATATACAACAAAAACGGCAATATAGATAGTGATTTGAATACATTGATAGAAACAGCCGCCGGGTCACCATCCCGACGGCAGCAAACTGTTTGATTGAAGGATTGGGGTTTCGTACTAAAAACCGCCCGGCAGCGCATGCCGGGCGGCAAATAAAACGATGTGTGAAATTCGATTGCTTAGTTCAGCTTGACCAGCGCAATCTGCGCGGCCACCGACGGCGCCAACGCCAGCGTGATCGCGGTCGCCGAGTTGTTTCTGAGTGTAATGACGTCACCGGCCGCAAGCGATAAAATGACGACGCCGTTCACATGGCCTGTGGCGGTCAGCAAGGAAACCGATGATTGCGGGTTTACCGTGCCGTTCACAGCAACGGCGATCTGTGCGCCGACTCCTGCCGTATAGTTAACCGAATACAAGACCTCATAGAAGCCGGCTTCCGTCACCGTAAATGTTGTTGTGGCTGCGGTGTGGGCCACACCCTTCAGCTGGCTGTTGTTGGAAAACGGCACATCGGCACCACCAACAACCGTGGAGTCAGCCATGGTAGCCAACTGGGAAGCTCCGCCATAGGCCCCGATTCCTGCTCCGGTTGGGCCGGTCGCGCCAGTTGCACCGGCCGGGCCCGTTGCGCCGGCCGCACCAGTGGCACCGGCTGGGCCCGTTGCGCCGGCAGGGCCGGTATCACCGACGGGCCCGGGTGCGCCGGCAGGCCCAGTATCACCGACAGGCCCGGTTGCGCCGGTGGGTCCGGCGGCACCGGCAGGGCCTGTCGCCCCGGTGGCACCGGTAATACCAGTCGCCCCGGTGGCTCCCTTTGCGCCGGCGGGGCCTGTCGCGCCTTTGGCTCCGTCTGAACCGTCCTCACCATCTTCGCCGTCAAGCCCGTCAGCGCCGCGCAAGCCCTGGGGGCCGGTGGCACCTGTCGCACCGGTGGCTCCCGTCAAGCCCGTCGCGCCCTTGGGCCCAGTCACACCGGTCGGGCCGGTGGCGCCGGCAGGCCCGGTTGCTCCGGTCGCGCCACCCGCGCCGGCGGCGCCGCAGGCCGTGGCCAGCAGCGCGAACACAACCAGCAGGGCCACGGTCGCAAACCTCATTTTATGCTTTCGTATGTTCCTCATGGAGATCACCTGTTGCCTTTCCTGTTCGACAAGAACCATTACCAATATACACCAAAACCGGTAATTTTCATAGTGGCTTTACGCCCTTTGCATCCGTTTCTTGCCAAGCGGCAACAATCCCATATAATGTTGTATAGTCATAGATATGTATGTGGTTGGTAAATATGACCGCAACGGGGAGGGATGGGCATGCAAGCAGAGAGCCACGGGGGCGGGGTGCCCCGGCCAAGTCTGTTCCGCCGCAACGGCAGCGCCATGCCTATATTGCTGGCACTGTTCCTGCTGGGCGCGGCCGCGCGGTTCGCGGCCTGCCTGCTGCTCAGCCACAACCCCTTTGTGATGCCAGACGAGGCCGTCTACGCCAACATCGCCCGGTCGCTGTGGGACGGCACCGGCGTCACACTGCGGGGCCAGCCGCTCACCTATACCAACCTGCTGTATCCGCTGCTGATCGCGCCGGCCTGGGTGCTACCCCTGCCCTGGGGCCCTTTCCGCACGGTGCAGCTGATCAACTGCCTTGTGATGAACCTGGCTGTTTTCCCGGCCTATGGCATCGCTCACGGGCTCACCGGCTCCCGAAAGCGGGCACTGTTTGTCGCCGCGGCGGCCATCCTGCTGCCGGACATGATCCTGACCACCCGCATCATGGCCGAGCCGCTGTCCTACCCGCTGTTTCTGCTCACGGTGCAGCTGATGTTCCGCATCCTGGACGGTCGGGCTGCCAAGCCGGTCCACGCGGTGCTTGCGGGCGGCTGCGCGTTTCTGCTCACGCAGGCCAAAGGCGGCTATGCCGCGGTGGCGGCTGCCTTTGCGATCCTGCTGGTTGTGGAGGCTGCCCGTGGCCGCAGCCGGAGCCGGTGGGCCGGCGCGTTGGGCTTTGCGCTTGCCTTTGGGCTGCTGAGCTTGCTGGCACGGTTGCTCATCGGCCTGCTGCCCGGTGTGGATTACAGCAACCCCTCGATCTATCAGACTGAGGCCAGCCTGCCCACCGCCCAGCACCTGAAGCAAACCCTGCCGGGCCTGCTGCTCTATCTGTTCTTCGTGCCGGTGGCCTTCGGTGTTTACCCGCTGCTGCTGCCGGCCACATCCTCGCGGCTGTATGGGCCGCCACAACGCCGCCAGCTCCTCCTCACACTGGCCGGCCTGGCCGCCATGGCGGCGGGGGCCTGCTACATGTTCCACGCCGCCGGCACCACGGGCAGCGGCTTTGCGGGCCGCGTCCACCTCCGCTATCTGTTCCCGTTTTTGCCGGTGCTGCTGGCATTCTCGCTCTCTCCGGCGCTGGAGGGGTCCCGGCCCGGCCCGGCTTTGAAGGCCTGGCTGGGTGTTTTGCTGGCGATGGTGATCACGGTGACCTTCTCGGCGCTGCTGTCCAACCGCCGCTACCCCGTGGACGCGCTGCTGCTGTCCGTCGTGATCTTTGACGATCCCGCCGTTGACTTCCGCGCCCTGTCCCAAATCGCCGCCATTGCCTTCACCGCGGCCATGCTGGCGCTGGTCTCCGAAAGGGGCTGGGGTAAAACGGCCCGGCTGCTCCTGGGCGGGGCGCTGGCCCTGTCGCTTGTTGTGAACAACTGGCTGGGCTATGACCTGAACCGCTGGAATGACAGCGCCGCGCTGGAGCGGGATGCCGCCCAGACCGCCGCCCTGCTGAAGGGCAGGCAGGCGCTGCTGGTTTCCGACAGCAGCCTCTATTTTGACAACGGCCTTTCGGTGTTGGACATCGCCATGGCCGACGCCCCTCAATTCGTGCTGCTGGAAGACCTGTGTGAAAACCTGGGCCCCTATGGCGAGCTTGTGCCTTTCCAACCGCCCCGCTATTGGACGGAGACGCCCGACCGGCCCCTGAAGCCGGTTGAGTCGGTGGCGCTGAACGGCAGCGCCTTCCACCGCGTTGTGCCGGCAGCCGGCGCGCAAACCACCTTCGCCAGCGGCGGCACCTATGGCGTGCTCACACTTTCCGAAGGCCGTCGGGTGTTTCACAGCGCCCTGGCCGGGGTGGGTGCCGACGGCACGCCCGGCGGCGGTGCCGCCCTGTATGTCTATGATGAAGCCCTGCTGCGGCAGGGCTCCGTACGGGTCTATTTGCAGGTGCGGACGGGGCAGCCCGCCCAGCTCACGCTGTCTGCCGGAGAGGTTTCCTACCCCTTCGATCTGGATCAAAACAGCGGCTGGATCTACGCCGACTTCGCCGTGCCGCCGGGCGCGGGGCGGCTGAAGGTGTCTGTCGCCGCCTCCGGAAGTGATGTCAAAATCCTCACCTATCGGGTGCAGTAGGCAGAGTGGCAAACACCTGTTCCTCAAACAAGAAAATGGCCTTGCCAACCCTGCGTGGAATGCATTAAAATGAATGTATCCCAATCGCTTGAGGTGCGCCATGGGTCATCGCAACAGCTCCCTGCTTCTCACGGCGGTAGCTGGCCCCTTCGGCTTTTTACGCGCCCTCGGCTGGCGGCACTTCTACGGTGCGCTAGCCTGCTATATCCCGGCAGTGGCGGTTGTCACAGTGCTGATCGCCCCGCTCTTCGGGCGCATGCACGCAGCACTGCAGCTGCTGGTTTCCTTCCTGCTGGCGTTCCCGGCGGTATCCCTGCCCCTGTGCCTGTGCCTGGTGCGGGCGGAGCGGGTGCTCCGCTTGCTGCAGTCCCTCCCGCACGGAGCCGGCGGCAAGGCCCTTCACCCGCTGCGACACGGCGCGCGGTTCTCCTTGGTTGAGACCGGGTGTATCCTCTTTGCCTGGTGCCAGCTGCTTGCTTTGGCCGGCATTCCCGGATCGGAGCTCCTGCAACAAATCGGGGGCGATGCCCCCGCATATAGCCTGGCGATCACGCTGGGCCTGCTGCTGCTGGACGGAGCGGTTTATTTCGTCGCACTGCTGCTGTTTCGCCGCCGCACCGGCCTGCTTCCCTTTGGCAGCATGAGCCTGCCGGAGCACCAACCCGGTCCATCCCCGGCGCCCCCGGAGCCCCGCTGGCTGGCTGCCGTGCCGCTGCTGAGCCTGGTGTTCGGCCCCTTTGGATATTTGTATTACGGTTGGGGGCGGTTTGCAGCCGCCCTTGCGGCCACCGCGGGCTGTTACGCCACGGTGCTGCTACCGGCGGCTGTTTGGGTGCAATATGTGGAAATCGGCAAAACCACCGTGGAGCATCCGTTTGGTCCATATGGAGAATACGGTGCGCCTCTTTTGTTTTTTGCATTTCTTGCGGGCGTGGCCGTTTTTGCCGGCGCAGCGTTCTTCGCGGCCATACTTCTGACGGCCTATACGGCCCGCCTGAATGGTATCGAGCGCCGTATGCGCCATTGCCCCGGCCTGCCCGGGGTGCAGGGCCGCAGGGCGAAAGGCCTCGCCGGCGCGATTGTTTTTGCGGAGCTGTTGCTGCTGGGCACCTTGCTGCCGGCAGACCTGCTCCTGGCGGCTGCCATGCTGCTGGACACCGTGGCCTATTTCGACGGCTCGATGATCTGGCTGGTGGCGGCGCCGTTGGCAGTGATGGCAACGGTGGCCACGGCTCTGGCGTGGGTGGCCCTGTCGCTATGCGCAGGCCGCGCGGCAGGCCTGTCCTTCTTTCCGTTTCAGGCAAAAACCAAACAGATGGGAGTTCAACCATGAAGCCATTCCACACCGGCACCCCCTCCGGCCTGCGGCGGCCAAAGAGCTGGTTTGTCTTGATCGTTGTGATGGCGGCAGCGATGCTGTCACAGGGCTGCTTCGCGGCAAAATGGCTGACCAGGATTAATAAGCCGTCACCGGAGCCAACGCCGCAGAGCACCGACGTGGCGGCGGTTATCCTGGGCCCGTTGTATAACGGCCAGGACCTTTCCGTTCATGCGGACGCAGCCGGCGGCTTCTCCGTCACCTATCCGGCGGCGTGGAGCGCGGAGCCCGGAAGGGAGGACGACCAGAGCTTTATCCGCATCTTCGGGCCTGACGGCCAATCCTCCATCTATGTCAATTCCGCCGACGCCGGTGGCACACCGGGCTTTGAAAGCGTGAATGAGAGCGAACTCCGCAGCCGGGTCAGTGCCTCCGCCGAAGCCCTGTTGGCGGTGTTCGGCAAGGGCTACTCCCCGGAAAGCGACCTGCAAAGCGGCGTGGAGCAGATCGGCGGCAAGGCGTTCATCCGCGTGGCCTTCCACGGCAACTTCCCCGAGAGCGGCAAGCGCTGCGCCGTCACCGCCTGGATGGGCATCTACAATGGCCGGCTCTACCTGCTCAGCATGGTGCACCCCGCTGACGCCCCCGAGGCCGACGCAGCCCTGCTCCGGGCTGTGGCCACCTCGCTGCAGCTCACGGTGCCGGTCTCCACCCCGCCGGAGCCCGCCGCGACCACCGCATCGCCTGCGCCCCAAGCCACCGGAGCCGGCCCCGCAACAATCCGGGACGACGGCTATTTCTTCAAGCTGCCCAACCCGGCAGGCTGGGCGGCAGACCGAAAGGACTACCCCGACGGCGAAATGGATCTCCGGCTCACCGCCACCGACGGCAAGTCCTACCTGTCGGTCTTCACCGGCCCCATGACCAAGCAGGACGAGGAATACGCCCGCCTGGACGAAAGCAGCCTGCGGCAAATCGCGCAGTCCTATTTCGCCCACTTTGACGACAACGCCGCGGCGCTGTTCACCGTGGAGAAGGATCGCAAGATCGACGTCCAGATGGCCGAAGACGGCGCCTATATCAAGGCGGACTTCTATGTCACCGAAAAGGCCACCGGCATCAAGGGCATCGTCAGCATGCGCAGGACCGTCGCCAACAGCCGCGTTTACCTGGTGTCCCTCTTCGTGTATGACACCTGCTCCGGTGATGACTTCTCCGCGCTGCTGGACGCCTTTGACAGCTTCCGCGTGACCAAACCACGGCAATGAGCACCATAGCCAAAACCGCCCTAATCATAGACATCCACTGCCATCTGGGCGACATCCTGTATCCCTCCGGCGGTGGCCGCATCCTCTCCAGCCAGCCGATGGCCCGACCATTCGATCCGGACGCGCTGCGGAGGCTTTCGCTCTACGGCTTCTCCGGCCTGGACGGCTCCCTTTACGCCTTGCCCCGCGTCAAATGGCTGATGACGCGGGCCGAGCGCATGCGCAACTTCACCGGCACGCTCCGCAACCTTTCCGCCAGCCTGGACCGGTTCGGCATTGACTATGCCGCCGCAATGCCGCTGGCGCCCAACGTCACCCTCAGCGATCTGCTGCCGGCAGCAGCGCAAGACCGGCGGGTGCTGCCCTTCGGCTCCATAAACTTCACCGCGCCGGATCTTGCCGGTCAGGCCCGCCGCCAGTTGGCCGACGGGGCCAGGGGCATCAAGCTGCACCCCATATTGCAGCGGGTGGACCCGGCAGGCCCCGCCGTGGCAGAGGCGCTCTCCGCGCTGCCGGCCGGCACATTGGTGATGGTGCACACCGGCGTAGCAGACTATTACCCCCCGGCGGAGCAGCACCTGCAGGCCCCGCGGTATGGCCGCATCGCCGGCATTGCCCAAATGGCGCGGGCCTTCCCAAGCCTCCGCTTCATTGCCGCCCACGGCGGCCTTGGGGAGTTTCGCGACGTGCTGGCGCTGCTGGCGCCGCTGCCCAACA
>JAEYYW010000179.1 GCA_023428265.1 Bacillota bacterium
TGAGCTGCATCCCCTCCCGCTCCGCAGCACCCACAAAGCACCGGCCCGCATCGCCGGTATAGCCGGTCTTTACGCCGTTGGCCCCCTCGTAGGAAGAAAGGATGCGGTTCTTGTTTTTGATGTAGCGGCCATTCTCCGCGCCCTCATAGGGGATATAGATCCCCTTTGTGGCCACGATGCGCCGGAAATCGGCATTATCCATCGCAACCGCCGAGATCAGCGCCAGGTCATAGGCCGTGGTGTAGTGCCCGGCAGTGTCCAGCCCATTGGGGCTCGTGAAATGAGAATCCACAGCGCCGATTTCCGCGGCGGTCTGGTTCATCAAATCCAGGAAGCCGTTTACCGATCCGCCGATATGCTCGGCGATGGCGATGGCTGCGTCATTGCCTGATTGCAGCATCAGCCCGTAAAGCAGCTGCTCCAGTGTGAGCTTCTCTCCAAGCTTCAGATAAATGGATGAGCCGGGCACACCGACTGCGTGGGGCCCCACGGTGACAACATCCTCCAACCGCCCATATTTCAGGGCGACCAGCGCCGTCATGATTTTGGTGGTGCTGGCCATCGCCAGGCGCTCGTGGGCGTTCTTTTCAAACAGAACCCGGTGGCTGCTCTGCTCCATCACCAAAGCGGAGCGAGCCGTCACCGCCACAGGCTCGGCTTTGGCACTTCCATTATAACCCAAAAAAAGCGCTGCCGCCACCAGCAGCGCCACAATACGTTTACAATTCATTTTTGGGCGGGCGGTAATTCTCATCCACCGCGTCGTCTTCGTCAAACTTGCCCCTGTGGTTCTTGCTGAACCAGCTCTCCTTTTGCTGCTTGCCTTGCCCGCTGCCCTTGCTCTCTTTCGTGCCGTCGGAAAACAGCTCCTTGAGCTGGCTCACCACATCGGGGATGCGTTCCATCAGCCGCTCGTAGGTGTTGTTGAATTGAATCGGCAGCAGGTTCACATCGCCGTCGCTCACAACAAGAAAGGCCATTGGGCTCAATGAGACCCCGGCACCGGCTCCGCCGGCAAATGGATACTCGCTGGATCCGCTGTCGTCATTGCCCTTGTCCTTGCTTTTGCGATCCAAATTACCGCTGTATTCGCCGCCGCCGGCCACGAAACCGAAACACACTTTTGAGATCGGGATGATAACCGTGCCGTCGGCCATCACCACAGTGTCGCCTACGATGGTGTTCACATCAACCATGTTGCGGATATTCTCCATGGTTGTCTGCATGATATTTTCGATCGGATGACTGCCCATCGCCGTTCCTCCCTGCATGGTTCTCGATGATTTCCCGAATAATATGCCTTGCTTTGATTGCCAATATGCATTTAAAGCGGATCGAGAGCCTCCTGCGACTGAAAGAGGGACGCACGTCCACGGCGCCGCGGGGCACGAACTCGCCCCTTGTGCTGGCAGACCGCAATGTGTGAAGCAGCGTGGACAGCGCGCCGCAGAGCAGCGCCGTGAGCGCCGCATCGCCTTCCACACCAATTTTTACGTTGGCAGAAAGCTCACGGATGATGATGCCCACACCGATTTCCAGCGCGCTGCGCAGCGTGAGCTGGATGGGCTTCCACCGCTTACTGGAGGTCCGTCTCAACACCTTCGTTGGGTCTGCGGGCTTGTATTTTCGGCTTATTGGGTTGAGCTTCCAGGCCCTTGGTTTGTGATGTGGCATCACGCGCAGCTGATAGCCGGAAAACCGATACCTCCCAATGCCTGTTGTCACGTTGAGCCATATGCCGCCCCGATCCAGCACGAAGCGGATGGTGGTCTGCAACTCACCCACCAACGCCAGCATGACCGCTGCAACCAATATCACTGCCAGGACGATTAGGGCAACAAGCACCGGAAGCAACCCCTGTCTGGTTTGATATGCCTAGTATTCACATTGGGATAAGAAATATTTCCGTTGCTGACAGAGATTACCTGTTAAGCTGGGTAGGAAAAGCCCCGAGCGAGTGGTTCACGCTCAGGGCGATGAGATAGTGGAAGCGATATAAATTTTCTTATCTGTGTGTGGCTACTTCCTCTTCGCCACTTCCGAAAGCACTTCCTCCCAAGTCAAGCCCTGATTGGCCATTGCCACCATCAGGTGATACAGCAGGTCGGCGGTTTCGTAGCGAAGCTCATCGTTGTTGCCCTTCATCGCGGCGATGATGACTTCGGAGGCTTCCTCCCCCACCTTCTTGCAGATCTTCTCAATGCCCTTGCCAAGCAGGTAGTTGGTATAGGAACCCTCCTTGGGGTTCATCTTGCGGTCTTCAATGACCTCAAACTCGCGCCGCAGCGCTTCAAAGCCCGGCTTGGCGGCTTCCTCATTTTCGGCCAGAGAGTTGAAAAAGCAACTGTATTGGTTGGTGTGGCAGGCCGGCCCTTGCTGCTCCACCTTTAGCAGGATCGTGTCGCCGTCGCAATCCAGCAGGATTTCCCGCACCGTTTGCAGGTGGCCCGAAGTCTCCCCTTTTTTCCAGAGGGTCTTCCGGCTGCGGCTATAGTAATGGGCAAACCCTGTTTCGATGGTCTTGGCCAATGACTCACGATTCATCCAAGCCAGCATCAGCACTGCGCCGGTCTGCAC
>JAEYYW010000159.1 GCA_023428265.1 Bacillota bacterium
GCGTAGGCCAGCCCATTTGCGTTCAGATCCCCTTGACCTTTAATGCGCTGGCTACTGCCGCCGCCAACGGGATCACATGCGGTGATCCCGAGACTGGAAACTGCCCTCAAGCTCCTACGGGCTGCACACACTCGCAAGGCTTCTACAGGACCCATGAAGATTTTACCGCGTCGCTGATCGAGCTCGCGGGTGGCTCCATCGTGCTGGGGGATGACAGCATGGGCGCAAGCTTCACCGTAACCCCGGGCAATGTGGATCTGGTCTTCAACAGAGATGTGCCGGTTCCGCCCGCGCCGTCCGACAACAATTTCAATGCCCAATATGATGCGCTGTATATTCAGCTCCTTGCCGCCAGACTCAATCAGCTGAACGGAGCCACCTGTGTATTTGCACAGGAAGCAATTGATGCGGCAAATGCATTCCTGGCCAGCTCACCTGCGACCGGTCAGGCCGGAGCACCGGCGCTTACCGACGCCCTGACGCTGTTCAACGAGGGAGAAGCCGGGGACGACTGCCCGGAGCACTGTGAAGATGAAGAGGACGGTAACGGCGAAGGTTAATTCATTTCACCCTTCCAATACGAAGGGTGGTACATAAATGAACTTTATAATACACGCGAATCCTAATTCTGTCCTTTCTGCTAATCTTTCTTAATCCACCCCGAATTTTTAATACCCCGCCTCTTTTGTGTTGCTTGACAAACGTGCCGTGGTCTGGGATAATTGATTTATTAGATGGCTAATCAATGGTTTTCCGAGCAATGTCAGCCGGGCATGCCAATTGGTGTGAGCCGGCTTTTTATTATCAGGAGCGTGCAATGCAGCTATTCGTCAAAGACAAAGCCTTTTACAAAAAAGTGCTGGCCATTGCGATCCCTGTGACACTGCAGGGATTGATCAACATGGGCGTGAACATGGCGGACGTCATCATGCTGGGCCACCTGAGCCAGGATGCCCTTTCCGCCTCGTCGCTGGCCAACCAGTTCTGCTTCATTTTCATGATTCTAAATTTCGGCCTGGGCGGCGGCGCCGGTGTGCTGACCGGCCAGTTCTGGGGCATGGGCGACCGCGAGTCGATCAAGAAAACACTCTCCATCGTCTATAAGATTTCCATTGTGTTCGCGTTGCTCTTCTTCGCGGCCACGCAGCTTTTCCCCGAATCGATCATGCGGCTGTATACCAATGAGGAACCCCTGATCGCCGAGGGGGCCCGTTATCTGCAAATCATCTCCTGGTCGTTTATCCTGCAGGGCATCTCCACGACCTCGTTTGTCGTGCTGCGCACCGTCGGCGTGGTGAAGCTCACGCTGGTCACCAGCCTGGTCGCGCTGGTGAGTAACACTTTCATGAACTGGATGCTCATCTTCGGCAACCTGGGCGCGCCGCAGATGGGCGTGGCCGGCGCGGCTCTGGCCACCGCGCTTTCCCGCGTGTTTGAGTTTATCATCATTGTGGTGTTCGTGTTGTTTATTGACAAGAAAATCCAGTTCAAACTCAGGAACATCTTCGGCTTCGATGGCCAGATCCTCAAGAGGTTCTTTCAGAGCGGTCTGCCAGTCGTGATCAGCGATCTGGTGCTGGCCCTTGGCCTCAATGTGCTGACGGCCATCATGGGCCGCATCGGCGGCGACTTTGTGGCGGCCAACGCCATCGCCAGCTCCGTCTGGCACATCGTTTCGGTGTTTCTGATGGGCACCAGCGCCGCCAGCACCGTGATCATCGGCAACACGATCGGAGCCGGAAAGTATGAAGACGCGAAGAAATACGGTGTGACATTCCTGATGCTTGCGGCCATCATCGGCGTGGTCACCGGCTGCGCGATCTATCTGCTGCGCGATGTGGCGGTGGCGGTGTTTGGCGGCACGCTGACTCCCTCCGCGCGGCTGATCAACCAGCAGCTGATGAGCGCGCTGGCGATCCTGGCGGTGTTCAGCTCCATTCAGATGATGCTCACTAAGGGCGTGCTGCGCGCCGGCGGCGACACGAGGTTTTTGATGCTGGCTGACGTGCTGTTCTTGTGGGTGGTGTCGGTGCCGCTGGGCTACACGGCCGGGCTGGTGCTGCGCCTGATCCCGTTTGCTGTGTTCCTGTGCCTGAAGATTGATGAGATCATCAAGGCGGTCTGGTGCATCATCCGGCTCTTCAGCGGCAAGTGGATCCGCAATGTGACGATCGATCCGGAGCTTGCTCAGCAGCCTCAGCCGGTGCTGGCAGACGCAAACGAAACGGCGGAATAGGGTGGAGCGGGGCGAACGCCCCGCTTTGCTTTATCACTCCCTATCGCCTTCATATGACTCACATCTCTCCCGGTAGTGAATAGCCTGTAACTGAAACCAATCTGGGAGGTTCAGGATGGGCTATTATGTGAAAGTTGAACCGGGTGTGAATGTATACGTGGAAGACTTGAACCCGGAGGGACAAAAGACAATACTGTTCATACACGGATGGCCGGGCAGCCATGAGCTGTTCGAATACCAGTTCGATGTGCTGCCGGCGATGGGGTACCGATGCGTCGGAATGGATTGGCGAGGTTTCGGGCGGTCAGACAAACCCTGGAGCGGGTATGACTACAACCGTCTGGCAGACGATGTGAGGTGTGTTGTGGATGCCCTGCAGCTCAAAGGTTTCACGTTGGGCGGCCACTCCACGGGTGGTGGGATTTGTATCCGCTATATGGCAAGGCATGGCGGACATGGTGTTTCAAAACTGGCGCTGTTTGCCGCTGCCGCGCCTAGCCTCATCCAGCGGCCCTACTTTCCATATGGTTTGCCCAGACAGGCCGTGCTGGACATCATCAATGGTACATACAATGACAGGCCGGAGGTTTTACGCGACTTTGGCAACATGATCTTTTTCCAGCATGTCACCGAGCCATTTTCCGATTGGATCTTCCAGCTGGGGTTGCAGGCGGCGGGTTGGGCCACTGCGGCGATCGCCAAAGCATGGTTGGATGAAGAGGCGCTGTTTACGGACATGAAGACAATCAACGTGCCCACATTGATCCTGCACGGCATCCATGACAGGGTGTGCTTGTTTCAGCTGGCTCTGGCTCAGAGAGATGGCATACGCAACTCAAAACTGGTGCCGTTTGAAGAGAGCGGCCATTTTCTTTTCATCGATCAGAAAGAGAAATTCAATGCGGAGCTTATGAAGTTCATTGATGAATAGACAATATGAAACCCTTGGGCTGGCTCACAAAGCAGCCACGGGGCTGGTCGGCTCCATTCATCTCATCAGCACTCGCATGATCCATGGCCTCTTGATGTCCACCGCGTCAAACCGGCATAGCTCGTGGCAGCAGAAGCAGCTGATGCACTTTCCCAGATCGGCTGAGGGCTTGCCGCCCGCCATCTCGATGGCCTTGGCCGGGCAGCTCTTGGCGCATACCCCGCAGCCCCGGCAGGCGGAGAGCCTGAACCAGGGCTTTGCTTTCAGGCGCCGGTTGAGCCATTTGGCCACCGGCTTGGGCAGCACCCAGTCATACACGTTGAACGCCACCTTGGTGGTGGGCTTGTCAAAATCCGGCACCGCCACTTCGGCCAGGGCGGGGCCGGCGATCCTGACATCTTCCACACGGGTGGTGCAGAAGCCCCTGGCCGCCGATTCTCGGATGGTCGGCACTTTCCTTGGATCCAGCCCGATGGCAGAAGCCGCGACAACATCCAGCCGGTATGGATCTGCTGAGGCCAGCACAAGGCCCACCTGCCTTGGGTGGCCGTTGGTGGGGCCGTAGCCCTCCATACCGACCACGGCGTCCATCACCGTGAGCGCAGGCTTGGCAAACTCGCAGATATCCACAAGCACGCCTGCAAAATCATTCTCATCCTCAAATCGAAAATGATACTCCGTTTTAAAGCTGCCGGGGATAATCCCAAACAGGTTTTTCACCGCGCCGCTATAGACCATCATCATGTGGGTCTTCAGCTTCGGCAGATTGATGATCTTGTCGGCATGCAGCACCGGCCGGATTGTTTTCACGCTTTTCATCATCCGGCCGCCGGGCCATGGCACATCCTCAACCTCTGTGTCATAACTCAGCTCCGCACCGCTGGCCCGTGCCGCTTCTTTCATGCCGCAGGTTTCATACACCGCATCCAGCGTGCTTGCTGTGTAAAAATGATAACCGCCGGGGCTGTCGCAGATGATCGGCTTGCCTCCGGCTTCCAGCACCAGCTCCGCCACGGCCTGAACGATGGCGGGGTGTGTGGTCGTTACCGCTTCCGGTTTGCGCCGCATCAAGAGGTTGGCTTTCAGCAGCACCTTGTCGCCGGGGTTCACAAAGGACTCAATGCCACCCAGCGGCATAAGCAATTGGCGGACTGCTGCCCGAACTGCATCGATGTCATAGCTCAGGCACCTTGCAATGGATACATCGTTCATTGTGGTCTCCAAAGAATAAGGAATGAATGATGACGTTGATAAAATCAGTATATGACAAAACGGCGATGCTGAACAGGAAAATGATGTTTACCATCGTTCGGATCATAAGATTGCGATGCGCCAACAAAATTTTACCACGGTTATTCACATCCTTGCAGGTTACATTATCACTAGAACAGAAAAGGAGGTGAGTTCACAAATGGCAAGCAGCAATAAGAAATTGGTTCCCCAGGCGTCTCAGGCGCTGGACAACATGAAGTATGAGATCGCCACCAGCTTTGGTATCAACCTGAAGAACGGCTACAACGGCGACCTCACGTCTCGCCAGAACGGCAGCGTGGGCGGCGAAATGGTCAAGAGGATGATCCAGCAGTATGAGCAGTCCATCAGCGGTCAACAGATGCGCTAACGGTTGCCCATAGCGTGAAGTTCATTGGAGGTGAACTCAATGGCAAGAAACAGGACATTGGTTCCTGAAGCGAAGAACGCTCTATCCAATATGAAGTATGAAGTCGCCTCTTCGCTAAACGTGAAATTCAACCAGGGCTACAATGGCGACTTGACTTCACGCCAGGCCGGCAGTGTTGGTGGGGAGATGGTCAAGCGCATGATCCAGCAGTATGAGCAGGGCATGAGCGGGCAGACCACCGCGAGGCGTTAACAAACGCAGGCTGGTAATCGTTTCCGGCGCGGCCATTTGGCCGCGCCTATTGCTTTGAGGATCAGAGGCTGCTGGCCAGGCAGTCGGCTAAACATCAAATACACCGTTGCCATTTCCGAATATTTGTTTCTATTGCGGCTTTTTGGTATAATATTGGCATACCAACCACCGGAGACTGATTTATGGAAGACCTTTTTTCCGCCGGCATGAAAAAGCAAGCCCCGCTGGCAGACCGGATGCGCCCCCGCACCCTGGATGAGTTTCTGGGCCAGGAGCACATCATCGGGCCGGGTAAGCTGCTGCGCCGGGCGATAGAAGCCGATCGGCTCACCTCAAGCATCTTCTTCGGCCCGCCTGGCACCGGTAAGACCACGCTGGCAAACATCATCGCCAACACCACCAACGCGGCCTTTGAAAAGCTCAATGCCGTTACCTCCGGCGTGGCCGATGTGCGCGAGGTGATCAAGAGCGCCGAGAGCCGTTTGAAGCTCTACGGCCAACCCACCTATCTGCTGCTGGACGAGTGCCATCGGTGGAATAAGGCCCAGAGTGACAGCATCCTGCCGGCCATCGAGAAGGGCGTGATCCGCTTCATCGGCAGCACCACCGAGAACCCCATGCTGGCGATGACGCCGGCCATTGTGAGCCGCTGCAGGGTGTTTCAGTTTGAGGCGCTAAACAAGGAGCACATCAAAAAGGCAATCCGGATGGCCTCAAAAGACCGGGAGCGGGGCTTCGGAGAGATCCCCCTGGAGATCGAGCCGGACGCGCTGGAACACATTGCCAGCGTAGCCAATGGTGATGCCCGCAGCGCGCTGAACGCTTTGGAGCTGGCTGTTTTGACCACCAGGCCTGATGAAGATGGCATCACCCGCATCACGCTGGGCGTGGCCGAGGAAAGCATTCAGAAGCGGCAAATGCGCTGCGACGAGAGCTATTTCTATGACATGCTGAGCGCCTTCTGCAAGAGCCTTCGCGGCTCCGATTCCGACGCGGCGCTGGCCTGGGCCTTCCGTCTGATCCACGCCGGGGCAGACCCCCGCATCATCGTGCGGCGCATGATTGCCCACGCCTCTGAGGATGTGGGCCTGGCCAACCCCAACGCCATGCTGCAGGCTGTGGCGGCGATGCAGGCGCTGGAGTTCGTGGGCTTGCCGGAGGCGGGGCTGTCCATCTCGCAGGCAATCATTTTCATTTGTGAAAGCCCCAAGAGCAATGCGGTCGTGGCGGCCAAAGTGGCTGCCCAGGAGGATGCGGAGCGCTCCGAGTACCAGCCGGTGCCGGTGCATTTGCGTGACACCAGTTATAAGGGCCATGAGCGGATCGGGTCCGGCGAGGGTTATCAATACGCTCATGATTTCCCGGGCCATTATGTTGAGCAGGAATATATGCCGGTGGAATCAGCGGGTAAAAGGTTTTATCATCCCAGTGACCAGGGGCATGAGCTGAAAATCCGTGAAATCAGAAAAAGCAGAGGGAAGCCGAATGATTAGGGCTTCCCTCCGTAATGTTGCTGTGTGATGGCATGCCGCCTATTTGTTGATTACGATGTCAATCCTTCGGTTCTTTGACCGGTTTTCCTCCGTGGTGTTGGGAAGGATCGGGTGAAACTCACCGTTGCCTGTGGCGGTGAGCTTGTTGGGTTCAATCTCGCAGTTGTCGATCAGAAACACAACCACATTGGTCGCTCTTCGGGTTGATAGCTCCCAGTTGGACGGGAACTGCGCCGATTTGATCGGGATGTTGTCTGTGTGACCCTGCACGGTGATAGTGCGATCCAGTGATTTTGCAATGTTGCCCAGGCTGACCAGCACGGCTTTGCTTTCGCTCTTGATATCCGCGCTGCCGAGATCAAACAACACAAGCGAGTTGATGCGCAGCGTGATATCATGGGTGCCGTCAATGATCTTCACATAGTCCTGAAGGTTGTATTTTTCAATAGCTTCCTGGAGCCTGCGCAGGATGTCATCCAGATCTTCGACAGTTGGCGAAGAAGTGGCTCCGGGAATGGCTGTGTTGTTTGCTGTTGCGCTTGCCGGCACCTGCACCGTTGCCGTCGGCCTGGCGGTGGCAGTGCTCTCCACCAGAGGGTCGGTCTGCGAATCACCTTGTTCATGGGCGTATGGTGCGCCCACGCCCTCATAGGAGAATTTGCCTTTGAATGCCTGGGCGATTTCCTGAAACTTCTGCTTTTCGATTGTTGCCATGGAAAACAGCATGATGAAAAAGGTCAGCAGCAAAGTGACCATGTCTCCATATGTGCCCAGCCAATCCGGAAGGCCTTCGTCTGTTTTCTTTTCCCGTTTTCTCATATCCTCACCATTTGTTTGTTCTGCAGAGCGGCGTTAAGCATTTTCGGTGACCGCTTGCGCCGGTTGCTGCTCCTCAGTTTGCACCGGCATCTTGTATTGTATCTTCTGCGCCGGGCTCAAGAATGTCATCAGCTTGTTTTCAATCACAGCCGGCTGCTCGCCGGTCTGGATGGATAGTATCCCTTCCAGCAGCATTTGCTTGGCATGAGCTTCTTCTTCGCTTTTCTGCGCCAGCTTGTTTGCGATGGGGGAGCAGATGAAGTTCGCCAGCACGCTGCCATAAAACGTTGTAATCAGCGCCACGGCCATGGATGGGCCGATTGCGTTCGGGTCGTCCAATTGACCCAGCAGCAGCACCAGACCAACCAGGGTGCCGATCATGCCCCAACTGGGGAAGCTTTTGGCCAAAAAGTCAAACAGCGATTTGTTGCGCTCATGCCGAACCAGCATGTTGTCAATTTCCATCGTGAGGATGTCTTTGGTCAGCTCCGGATCATAACCATCCACCACATATTCCAAAGCCTTCTTGACAAACGGATCCTCAATGCTCTCCTGGTCTTCTTCCAAAGACAGGATGCCTTCCCGGCGGGCTTTTTGAGCCATCCGTATGATCAGGCGCATGTTCTCCACACTGTTGTCGTTTTTGGTGGTGAACACTTTGAAAGTCAATGTGATGATCTTCGCGATCTCGCTCATGCGGAAGCTCACCAACGCGGAGGCAAGGCCTCCCCCCATCACGATCAGGATGGAGCCTGTGTCATAAAAGGCTCCCAGCGACCCCGGAAGCTTGATCGCCCCGAGCGTGTCGCTGAACAGGATGGAGATGATGATGCACAGAACGCCCAGAACGATTCCGCCAATTGTCCCAAAATCCATAACTCTCTCCTGATAAGTGTTGCCGGACAGTGTATATGCTGTCAAGTATATATGCCCAACTGTGGCTGGCTGCAAAACCAAAAAAACACAAAAACGAGAACCCGCTTTCCCAACCCTGTGATAAGGCGGGCAAGCATCCTCACTGCCTGCTGATCGTGATGTGATGCTTCAGGCTGCCGGTGTATTCACCGCTGCTGTCAAAGCTGTCTTCTCCTTGATAGGCATAGGCCGTGAGATCAATGGAAGCGACCTCAGAATACCTGCTTCCGGCGTGGAACTTGATGTTTGTGATCAGCACGCTCTCGCCCTTTTTGAGGAGGCGCTCCTGCAAGTGCCAGGTGCCGTAGTCGCCATCCGGGTCTTTCCGTGCGCTGTCATACAGATAAATCTCCACGAACTTGGAAAAATACTGCGGGTCATGCTGGATCGGCGGCGCGTCACCGGGCCGGCGGATGTTGAGGTGGATCATTTCGCCGGACTTCAGCATGATGTCCACGGCATACCCGATCCGGTAACCGTCTTTGCGGTAGGCGCCCCAATACTTCTCCACCAGCGCACGGGGCGATGATTTCTCCACGCTTGCCTTGTCTGTGGGAAGGGCAAAGAACTCAACGTTTTTCTCGCCTTTGACCAGATCGGCGTCATACCCTTCGGCCAGTTTCCTTGTGCTGCGGAAATAGAGCCGGAGCATCGGAGGCCCGTTGGGGTCCGCGGTGGGCGTGAGCTCCGGTGTGGGGGCCGGAGATGCCGTGGGCTCCGCAGTGGGCGTGGGCGAGGGGGAAGGTGTGGGCTCCATGGTTGGCACAGGCTCCGCCGTGGGGCTGGCCGATGGTGCGGCGGTGGCCGAGTTGGCGGGCGCGGGTGTTTTTGTTGCTGATTGGCAAGAGGCCAGCGGCAGCGCCAGTGCAAAAAGCGCTGCGCAAATGGCAATCAGCGGAGCTTTGCGGCTTTTCATGATTCTCTTCCCTTCCGGCGGGCCCGGCAAACTTTTACCATTATACCATTTTTCCGCCAAAATGGGCTTATAACCAAAATGTTGCTTCTTTTGATCACTGTTCACGCAGCGGCCCAGGCTGTGTTATAATAAACAACAAATCTATCACATAGGAGGGTATGCAGCAATGTTGTGGAAATGCAGTGTGTGCGGCATGATTGTGGAAGGCGCCGAAGCGCCCGATGTTTGCCCGAAGTGCGGAGCGCCAAAGGAAAAGTTTGTCCAGCTCACCGAGGAAGAGGAAAAGAAGGTTGTCGCGTCTGACAGGACCAACGATATCCATATGGAAATCGCGACACTGGCGATGAAAATCGCGGCGCTGGCAGAGGAAGGCATCAAGATCAACCTGGATCCGCCCTGCGTGGCCCTTTTCACCAAGGCCAAGGATGAGGCTTGGATCATCAAGCAGCGCAGC
Organism: Bacillota bacterium; assembly: GCA_023428265.1. Lineage (GTDB taxonomy): Bacteria > Bacillota > Clostridia > Christensenellales > UMGS416 > JAEYRA01. The sequence continues at coordinate 9,638 of JAEYYW010000159.1, forward strand.
AAGGCTGAGATCGCCGGCCATATCGGCAAGGGCAAGTGGTAACAAAACCTGGCTTTTGGGCAGGTCCGAAAGGGCCTGCCTTTTTGCTGCGTAGAAATCCCATTTTACAAACTGATGAGTGGGCACTCACTCCGCTGGAGTAATCTCATAAGAACAATGCACTCACCCCCAACCCCCTCTCCCATAGATGCGAGAGGGGGAGAGCTAGGGGGGGTGCCTGTTTTCGCTTATTCGCTCAAACTCACATTGCCAACGAAAAAAACCGTGATATAATACTTGAAAAGCCGGCATCTGCCAGGAGCCGGACTTGGCGTACCCAAAATCCAAAACTGTCAGATATCCATGTGGCGACACCACAGGTGGCGCTGCAATGTGGCGGCACCGAACATAGTGAGGTGACGCTGCAACAAGGAATTTGAACGGAGGCGAAACCATGAATAACAAGACTCGCAGGCTTACTGTCACAGCGCTGATGGCAGCGCTCACACTCATTTTGGGCTTGACACCCGTTGGCTACATCCCCATCCCACCAGTTGTAATGACGTTGATGTGCATCCCTGTGATCATTGGGACCATCACTGAAGGCCTAGGCAGTGGCATTGTGCTGGGCTTCATTTTCGGTGTGACCAGCCTGCTCAAGGCGCTGGGGGTTTCACTGGTTCCAGACTTGTTTGGGACGTGGCTCATGTCCGGATATCCTCTTGTGGCCATACTCATTATCTTCATCCCAAGGCTGCTGATCCCGGTTGTCACATATGCCGTGTATCGGTTGCTATCCAGAGGGCAAGAATCAGGTGTTCGCCACAAGGTCAGCGTTGGTGTCGCTGCTTTTGCAGGGTCTATCACCAACACTGTGCTGTTTTTGGGGTTCCTGTACATTCTAATGATGCCCCACGCAGATGCGTTAGCCGGGGCCCTTGGTGTTACCAAACCAGCGCTATTTGGCACTGTTGCGGGCATTGGTGCGTTAAACGGACTGCCTGAAGCTGCTGTGGCGGTGCTGCTGTGCGTGCCGATCATATACGCGGTGCAAAAAGTCAAAAAGAAGGACTAGAATTTTATGATCATCACAATGGACGTGGGCAACACGAATATCAAGACAGGCATTTATGCGGGCCGCGAGATGGTGCAATATGTGCGCTTCTCCACCGACAGGGGCAAGACCAGCGACGAATATGGCCTGATGCTTTTACAGTTCCTGGCGCTGAAGGGCATTGGGGTGGATCAGATCGAGGCAGCCGTGGTGTCCAGTGTGGTCCCGCCCATCAATTTCACAATCGAGCATATGTGCCGCACCTACTTCAACTTTGAGCCTTTGATGCTGGGGCCCGGTGTGAAAACCGGCCTCAACATCCGCTACGACAACCCCCGCGAGGTGGGCTCCGACCGCATCGCCAACTGTGTGGCTGCCTATGACCTCTATGGCGGGCCGGTCATTGTGATCGACTTCGGCACGGCGACGACGTTCAACGCCGTCTCTGCCGAAGGGGAGTTTCTTGGCGGTGCGATCATGCCGGGCATCAAGCTTTCCACCGAGGCGCTGGTGGCCAACGCCGCCAAGCTGCCCCGCATTGAGTTTGTGAAGCCGGACACGGCGATCAACCGCACCACAAGCAGCAACATGCAGGCAGGCGTGATCTATGGCTTTGTGGGCGCGGTGGACAACATTGTGACGCACATGCGCCACGAGCTGAATGACCAGGCGGCGCAGGTGGTGGCCACCGGCGGCTTCGCGCGGCTCATCTCGCCGGAGTCCAAAACGATCGGCCGCGTCAACGGCAGCCTGACGCTGGAGGGGCTGCGCATCATCTATGAAAGGAACAGGAAGGCCGTATGAGCGAAAAAGTGGTTAAGGTCGGCTTTTTGGGGCTGGGCAACATCGGCGGCGGCGTGTTCAGCACGCTGATCATGAACGGTGAGGGCATCGCCCACCGCGAGGGCCTGCGCTTTCAGGTGAAGCGCGCTCTTGTGCGCAATCCGGACAAACCCCGGCCTGTGGGCGTGCGCCGCGAGATCCTCACGACCAACCTTGACGACATCCTGAACGATCCGGAAATCACAATCGTTGCGGAGTTTCTGGGCGGTGTGGAGCCTGCCTTCTCGCACCTGAGCAAAGTGCTGCTGGCCGGAAAAACTGTGGTGACGGCCAACAAGGAAGTGATCGCCCACCGCTGGCCGGAGCTGGAAAAAGCCGCGCGGCAGGGCGGTGCGGGGCTTTATTACGAAGCCAGCGTGGGCGGCGGCATCCCGGTGATCAAAACGATCAACGAGAGCCTGCAGGCCAATGAGCTCTCCGTGATCAAGGGCATCATCAACGGCACCACCAACCACATGCTTTCGCGGATGAGCGAGGCCGGCATCGGCTATGCCGCCGCGCTCCAGGAAGCCCAGCGGCAGGGCCTGGCCGAGCCGGACCCCACCAACGACGTGGGCGGCCATGACGCGGCCTGCAAGCTTGCAATCCTGGCGTCTCTCGCCTTCCACGCCAAGGTGCCGGTCAACAGTGTTTTTCGCCAGGGCATCACCGCGCTTACACCCGGCGATATTGCGCTGGGCCGGGAGCTGGGCTATGAAATCAAACTGCTGGCCATCGGCAAAAAGCTGGGCCACACCATCGAGGCCCGCGTGCACCCCACGTTCATCCCCAAAGAGCACCCGCTGTCCAGCGTGAGCGGCTCCTATAACGCCATTTTCCTGGAGGGCAACGCCGTGGGTAACCTGATGCTATATGGCCGCGGCGCCGGCGATCTGCCCACGGCCTCGGCCATCATCAGCGACCTTGTCACGGCGGCAAAGGCCTGCGAACACCGCTACAACACCTTTGACAACACCGCCGAGCGCAACGATCAGGTAGAGATTGCCACCGACTGGGACACCCGCTATTTCCTGCACCTGGATGTGCTGGACAAGCCCGGCGTGCTGGCAGAGATTGCCGGCGTGCTGGCCCGCCACAACGTGAGCATTGCCTCCTGTGTGCAAAAAGGATGGCAGATGAATGCTGTGCCGCTCTACATCATCACCCATCGCACCCGCGAAAAGGCGATGACCGAAGCCATGGAGGAGATGCGCCGCCTGCCCAGTATTCAAACCATTGCGGCGCTCATCCGCGTGGAGGATTGATTCCGTTGGGAGCGCCCTTCGGGGGCGTTCTGTGCCGAACAAGAAGGAGGAAGCTTATGCTGATTCAAAAAAACCAGATGACCACAGAAGTGCGCGAGAGCATGCGGGGCGGCGCCGGCCAGGCCGCCATCACCCACATCGCCCAGGGCGACGCCCTGCCAAAGAATGTGCGGCTTTCCGCCGCCATCACGCTGGAGCCGGGCAGCTCCATCGGTTACCATGTGCATGAAAACGAAACAGAGATTTTCTACTTTGTGAGCGGCACCGGCAAGGTGGATGACAATGGCCAGATCAAGGCTGTGGCCGCCGGTGACTGCATGTTCACACCCAGCGGCACCGGGCATTCCGTGCAGAATGACGGCAATGAGGCGCTGGTGTTTTTCGCGGTGATTGTGCTGGGGTGAAATCCAGCCTGAAGCCGGGTGGGGGATAACCCAACCCGGCTTTTCTTTATTTATCTGATCTCAATGCTGAAGAACTCGCACTGTATTTGAAAATAAATATGTTGATGTGTTGGGGTGGAATATCATGTGTTCTCACTTTGGATGAAATATTTCACCCAATAGCACTCCCCATCGCGGGAAACCAGTGAGTGGTCAAACCCGGCAGGTCTGCCATAGGGCCTTGCCGGAACAGCTTGCAGAAACACCTTCATACCCTGCACGGTGACCACCCCCACGTAGCATTGCACCGCACCGTCGGTGGGCACTTCCACAATCTGCGCGTCAAGGGTGCTGCCGTTGAAGGGTTGGGCCCTGGGCAAGTCTTCCAGCATCTTTTCAAACTCTGCGGCCACATCATCCCACAACGGTGAATACACGGCAGGATGGGGTGTGGGCCGCGGCGCCCGCTTCACCGTCAGCGGTTTGCCGGCGGAACCCGGGCCGGGCTGCACCGGGGCGGCTGGCTCCGCTGCGCGCGCGGCAGGGGCCGGCGGGGTGCGGGCAGCTGCATCCGATACCGTTTCGGCGCTGACCGGGCTTGCGCGCTCAATCGCCGCCGCAGCGCCGGGTTTTTGCTCCGGCAATGGAAACGGCTGCTCCGAGCGGCTGGAGGGCTCCCGAAATGTGGGCTTCGGCGCCATGGCCGGCGCAGGCGGCAGCGGGAGGGCTGCCGGCTTGCTCTGAGCGGAAGACTTCTGCGGTTTGGTTTTGTTTTCCAGCAGGTGCCGGCGGGCCTCGGTCTGGTCATAAAGCCCTGAGCCAATCCTTCCGAACAGCACCGGGTTGCCGCCGGCAAGCACCCACACTGCGGCGATTGCGCCGTCCGGGCACTTCATTGGCCCCGATACCGGCTCCGGAGGCCTGCAGAGATAACCCCGCTCCGGGCCGTATTGCAGCACTGCCCGCACCTCGGCGGTGCCTGGCAGCTGTGCGGAAATCAGAAACTCGGAGCCCCTGGAGCCGATGCTGTAGTGGCACATGCCGGCAGCCTGCCTGCCATCCACGGGCCGCAGCGCCGTCTTGCCGGATTTCCTTGTCTCAGCCATTGCTATCACCGCTGAAGTATATGAGCGGTGCGGCCCAAGTATTACGTCGGCCGCCGCACGCATCGTCGCCGTGATTCATGAATACTCTGCAAAGCCAAACGGGCGGCCGGTTTTACTCCGCGGAGAAGCCCGCTGTTTCAGCGAACCGCAGGAAACCGGCACGGCCTTCAACCGTGTCCTTGAACACACCGCAATCATCCAGCACGCGCACGCATTTCTCACCGCACTGCAGCTTGATGAGCGTCATCGCCTCGTCATAGGTTTCGATGCGGCTGTGGCTTTGCAGCATGTCATTGAGCCATGGCAGGTGCTTGTTGAGCGGGTTGGCCGGGTTTTCCAGAGCCTTTTGGTCGAAGCTCCGCCGCCCGCACAGGATTTCCGCAAGCCCCTCAAACTCCGCTTCCAGGCGGCCGGGCAGGATGAACAGGCCCATCACTTCGATCAGGCCGATGTTTTCCTTCTTGATGTGGTGCAAATCGTCGTGCACATGAAAGATGCCCAGCTTGTGCTCGTCGCTTGTGCGGTTGTTGCGGAGCACAATGTCCAGCTCGTAGTCTTCGCCGCGCCTGCGGGCAATGGGTGTGATAGCATTATGAGGCGTGCCGCCGGTGAATGCGTGGATGCCCAGGCTGTAGTCGCTGTAGGCTTCCCAGGCTGTGAGCACTGCGGAAGCGGCGTCTGTGAGCGTCTCAGGGTTGCTGTGGCGCATCCGAAGCGCCGACATCGGCCAGCGCACGATCTCCGCGTGCAGCCCCGGCCAGCGGCTTTGGCTGAGATTCACCGCCGCCTCAGCCCGCGCCATCGGCATCTCCCACACGCCGCCCTGGAAGTGGTCATGGTTCAGTATCGAGCCGCCCACGATGGGCAGCCCTGCGTTGGAACCGATGAAATAGTGGGGGAACCGGGTGATGAATTCTAGCAGGCGGATGATCGTTTCGCGGGAAATCTTCATTGGGATGTGTTCCTGACGGAACACAATGCAATGCTGGTTGTAGTACACATAGGGTGAAAACTGAAAATGCCACTGTTCGCCGTTCAGCTCTGTGGGGATCACACGGAGTGTCTGCCGGGCAGGGTGGTTGAGCCGCCCCTGGTAGCCCACGTTGCTCAGGCACAGCTGGCATTTGGGATAACCCACCTGCGGCATTGTCTTGAGGCGTGCTACCTCCTGGGGGTCTTTTTCCGGTTTGCTCAGGTTGATTGTGATTTCCATGGGCCCATAGGGGCTTTCGTGCTCCCAGGCGATGTTTTTGGCCACCCGTTCGGCGCGGATATAGCCGCTTTTGATGCACAGATCGTAAAACCAGTCGCAGGCAGACTTCGGACCCTGCCCGGCCTCCAGCGCGGCAAATTTTGCCGCAACCTCCGAGGGCCGGGGCATCAGGCACCCCATGAGCTTTGTGTCAAACAGATCCCGCTCGGTTTCGGTGTCGTTTTCAATGATGCCCCGCTCCAGCGCGTAGCGAATCAAGTTTTCCAGCAGCGGAGCGGGGGAGGCGGCTTTCTCCTGAGCAAGCACAGCCGCGCAGCCTGCTTCGCATTCCGGTTCGTCCAGTTGCAGCACATTCAGCAGGCTGTTGCGTGCCAAAGGCACGTCCAGCTCCGTGATCAGGCCGGCGGCAATGCCATATGCCAGCAGCAGCTCAATGTCATGGGCAGGATTCATATGCACTTCCCTTTCAAATTGTCAGTCATATTTCACATCATTATATCGTATATTGTGTCGCACTTGGAAGACAAACAACCACGCCTCCCGGTTTCGCATCTGGATTTGGGGAATCATCCAAGAAATAATTTATGATAAACGATAAATCAACCACGCCGATGATCGCCATCGGCAAAAATGCAGAACAATACTGCCATATCCCGGTTGACGGGTGGGCGATTATATGATAAAAAAAGATAATTTACAGACAAGAGAGAAATGAAAGAAGGGATATGATCATGGGCACGTTCCAGTTCATTGGCGGCGAAACGCTGAAGCCGAAATATGAGGATGCCGGCCAACTGAAGTTTGGCAAGCTTTTTACAGACTATATGCTCACGATGGACTATTCGCCGGAGCAGGGCTGGCATGACAAACTGATCCAGCCCTACGGCGATTTCCGGCTGGATCCGGCTGCCATGGTGCTGCATTACGGCCAGGCGATGTTTGAGGGCCTGAAGGCCTATAAGTCGCCAGAGGGAAAGACGCTGCTTTTCCGCCCCAAAGACAACTTCAAGCGCATGAACAGCTCGGCCCGCCGCCTGTGCATGCCGGAAATTGATGTGGACACCGTATATGAGGGGTTGCTGGAGCTGCTCCGCGTGGAAGAGGCCTGGATCCCGGCCGCTCCAAACACATCGCTCTATATCCGCCCCACAATGATTGCCACCGATCCCTATCTGGGCGTGAAGGCTTCGGACAACTATCGTTTCTTCATCATCCTGAGCCCGGTGGGCCCATACTATGCCGAGGGCTTCAACCCAATCAAGATCTTCGTGGAAAACGAGTATGTGCGCGCCGTGAAGGGCGGCATGGGCTATACCAAAGCCGCCGCCAACTACGCCGCCAGCATCCTGGCCGGCGAAGAGGCCAAGAAGCATGGATACTCCCAGGTGCTCTGGCTGGACGGTGTGCATCGCAGGTATGTGGAAGAGGTGGGCTCGATGAACATCTGCTTCCAGATCGGCGATGAGCTGGTCACGCCGGCGCTGGGCGGCACGATCCTGCCCGGCATCACCCGCGACTCCATCCTCACGCTGGCCCGCGAAGCAGGCCTCAAGGTCACCGAGCGGCCCATTGCCATTGATGAGATCTTCTCCGCCCACGAAAAGGGCTTGCTGAAAGATGTGTTCGGCACAGGCACCGCCGCCGTGGTGTCGCCGGTGGGCGAGCTCAATTGGGACGGCCGCGTGATCACAATCAATGACGGCAAGCCCGGCAAGCTTGCGCTTGAGATGTATGACAAGCTGACAGGCATCCAGTATGGCAGGGTCGCCGATACCCATGGGTGGATGGTGGAGGTGTAACTCCTCCTGTTGCCTCCGGCAGCTTCCCCCCACAAGTGTGTGGGTGGAGGGAGAGGTGGCAGCACAGCTTCCGGAGGGAGTTTCCAGGCATACACTATACTAAACTCAAAAAGGACTGATACTATGGATCGCAAATTCCGAGTCGGCATTGCCGGCGGCACCGGCATGGTGGGGCAGCGGTTTGCGCTGCTGCTGGCCAACCATCCCTGGTTTGAGGTCACGTCCATTTCAGCCAGCCCCCGGTCGGCGGGGCTGACATATGCCGAAGCGGTGAAGGGCCGCTGGAACATGCCCGAGGCTCTGCCGGAAAACCTCAAGTCCATCGTCGTGCGTGACGCCTCCGATGTGGCCGCCGTGACCGCTGATGTGGATTTCCTGTTCTGCGCCGTGGACATGGACAAGGCCGCCACCAAGGCGCTGGAGGAGGCCTATGCCCGTGCAGAGACGCCGGTGGTCTCCAATAACTCAGCCAACCGCATGGTGCCGGACGTGCCGATGATGATCACCGAGATCAACCACGGCCACGCCGCCGTCATTGAGTCCCAACGCCGCCGCCTGGGCACCCAGCGGGGTTTCATCACCGTGAAGCCCAACTGCTCGATCCAGAGCTATGTGCCGGCGCTGGAGCCGCTCAGGGATTTTGGCATTTCCAAGGTGCTGGCAGTGACGTATCAGGCCATTTCCGGCGCCGGCAAGACCTTTGAAACAATGCCGGAGATTGTGGACAATGTGATCCCCTACATCGGCGGTGAAGAGGAAAAGAGCGAGAAGGAGCCGCTGAAGATTTGGGGCCATGTTGAAAATGGCCAGATCGTAAATTCGGCAGGCCCCGATATCACCGCCCAGTGCCTGCGCGTGCCGGTGACCGACGGACACCTGGCGGCAGTCTTTATGAGCCTGGAGAAGAAGGCGACCAAGGAAGAGATCGTCGACCGTTGGCGCAACTATGAGAGTGTGCCCGCGAAACTGGGCTTGCCCAGCGCGCCGGACCCGTTCCTCTATTATTTTGAGGAAGACAACCGGCCCCAGACCAAGTTGGACCGCAATCTCGGCAATGGCATGGCTGTATCAATGGGCCGCCTCAGACCTGATACGCAGTATGACTGGAAGTTCATCTGTCTGTCGCACAACACGCTGCGCGGCGCTGCCGGTGGCGGCGTGCTTGCCGCGGAGATGCTGGTGAAGCAGGGGTATATTACCAAGAAGTAGAAGTAAACAACACGAGCGTTATTTGGCCCCGCGATGCGGGGCTTTTCTATTCCAACTTTAGCATCTATAATTCATTGTGAATGTACTATGTGTGTCAAGATGGAGGATGCTGATGATTAGTATTGATATTATCAATGAGCTTATACATATGGGGGAGAAAATTCATATTAATTCAGGGGAACCTTTTCCGTATGCCGATGTTTCTCAATATATTACCTGGAAAACGAAAGTGCTAAACTACATTTCGACAGAACTAGGTTTGAACAACACATATGTTAAATCTGTAGAGTTTGCGCTTCGCGCAAAATATGTGAGTAATATACAACAAGCTATTAGAATTCTAAATTCTCTAGTAGATGATTGTCGACAAGGAAGAATAGAAAGTACTGAGAGCATAATTATTGATAGAAAAACCAGCAATCCTCTTGATAATATCAGAGCTATATGTGACAGGTTTAATTTTGTAGCAAAAGTGCTTCGAAAAACCCATAATGGAAAAGAGATATTAGCAATCTCTAGTGAATATGATGTCCAAGATTTGCTCTATGCTTTGCTCTTATTATACTTTGACGATGTTCGTCCTGAAGAATGTACCCCTAGTAGTGCGGGAAAATGCAGTAGAATGGATTTTTTGATAAAATGTGAGAAGATAGTGATAGAGGTGAAGAAAACTCGGCAAGGATTAGGAGATAAGGAGATTGGTTGTCAACTTATTGAAGATATTGCCAGATATCATTCACATCCTGATTGCAAGACTTTGGTTTGCTTTGTATATGATCCTGATTCGTTTATTAGAAATCCACGTGGTCTTGAAAGTGATCTATGTGTAAAAAACGAACATGGATTATCTGTTGAAGTTTATATACGACCAATATGATGGTTTTCTAAAATGAGAAGAATCGAAGTTTTCCCCTACAACCCCGCCTGGAAAACCGCCTTCCTTGAGCTCCAGGCCATGCTCCAGGGCATCCTTGGTGATCTGGCGCTGTGCATCGAGCACGTCGGCAGCACCTCGGTGGAGGGTCTTTCCGCCAAGCCCATCATCGACATCGATGTGGTGATGGATAGCTATGAGATGTTTCCAGCCATCGTGGGGAAGCTTGCCGCGGCAGGCTTTGAACACCGGGGCGATCTGGGCATCCAGGGCCGTGAGGCTTTCAAGCGCACCTTTGAGGATGGGTTTATGGCCTATCACCTCTATGTCTGCCCCAAAGATGGAGAGGAGCTTCGCCGGCACCTGACCCTGCGGGATTATCTGCGCACCCACCCGGATGCCCGCGATGAATACGGAGCGCTCAAAATAGCCAACGCTGACAAATACCGCTATGACATTGACGGCTACATCGAGGCAAAGGGCCCTTTTATTCGCGCAATCCTGGAGAAGGCACAGCGCGCATAACCCTGTAACACTTCAATGTCTCAGTAGGGGCCGGGCTCTGCCCGGCGCCGACTCTTCTTTCCGATGGCTCCTCCTCTGCCGGGCAATAACTTTACCTCTGCCCGTGCGTTTTGTGCTTTGGTTGATTCTTTAATTTTGTGAAAAACATTTGAACCAATCCCCAGTTTTCACCGACATACTCATCGAAGGAAGGAGGTAAGGCGATGGCGGAGCGGGAAGTGCAATGGATCAGCCGCATGGCCGGCGGCGACGAGAAGGCCTTCGAAGAGTTGTACAACGCCACATCCCGCAAGGTTTTTGCCTACCTCCGGTCCCGAAACATTGACGAGCAGACGGCGGCCGACGTGCTGCAAAACACATTCCTTGCCGCCTGGCGCAGCGCCGGGCGCTTCATGGGCGGAGCAAAGCCGCTCACCTGGCTCATCGCCATTGCCCGCCACAAGCTGGCCGACGAGCTGCGGGTGCGAGAGAGAAATCGGGCCGCGCCGCTGGAAACAGTGGCCGGCGGCCACGACCCCACTGCCGGCACGGAGGAAAGGCTCAGCGTGCGGCAGGCGGTGGAGACGCTGGCGGAGGAGCAGCGGGAGCTGCTGCACCTGGTGTTTGTGCTGGGGATGGGCTATGCCGAAGTGGCGGAAGTGCTGGAAGTGCCGGAGGGCACGGTGAAATCCAGAATGCATGCGTTGAAGAAACAGCTGGCCGGAAAGCTGGCGACGGAGGTGGGTGCATGATTTGCGAGACGGCGCAGGAAAAGCTGCCGGAGCTTTTGACCGGCGCGCTGGACAGACAAACGGAGCTGGAGACGCTGACCCACCTGGCGGGATGCGAAGCCTGCCGCCATGAACTGGCGTTTTGGGCGCAGGTGCGGCAGGCGGCGTTGGAGAACGAAGCCGACGCGGACGAGGATGCCATCCGGGGGGTGCGGCAAGAGCTGTTTGGCCCAGGCAGCCTGTCGGTGCTGGAGAGCTTCCGGCTGGCGGGCAGGGCGCTGGGCATGGCCGGATCGGCATGCAAGCTGGCGCTGGCATCAATGGGAATTTAATGACTGCAATGGCATGACAAACAATGTGATTGAAATGGAGGAAATCATCATGGAAGAGAACAAGAAACACACCGACATTCCCGTGAAGGAAATCGGCGAACTGCTGGACGAGGTGTCCACCAAGATCCCCAAGCTGCTGGAAGGCATCCAGAAGAGCTACTACTCGGTGGAAAACGGCGCGAACGCCGGCAAATCGATTGCCGCGTTTTATAAGGAGCTCGCCGAGGCGGGGATGCCGCAGGATGTGGTGCTGCGTTTGACCGAGCGGTTCATGGTCTCGGTGAAAGACCTTTCCGGCCTGGCCCGCAAAGACGACTGAGGCCGGGCCATGGCAAAAGTTGGTAGAACGCGGAAGCCAAGCGCCGTGCTGGGGTTTATTAAAGCGATGTGGATGATATTGGTGATGCTGGTGATGCTGCCGGTGTGGCTGATTCGGGGGGTCGTCGCACGGGCACGGTTCCGGGCGGAGCTCCGGGCGGCGGGTGTGCCGCTGGAAGCGGTGAAGCGGCTGTCAAACCGCTATAAGCTGAGGCTGCGGGACCTGGCCGGCATCGGCAAAACTGTCGGGGCCCAACCATAAAGTTCGACTGCACGCCCAGGGCGATCCCTGGGCGTTTTGTTATATTAATGAACATTTTTGTTGTATACTGGCAAATATTGGGGTATGATAAATTCAGCAATTGGAAACGGTTGCCAACCTTTGCCTTGTTATTTGGTGCAGTCTGATTCGAGCCGTTTGGCTGGACAGGAGTTCATATGGCGGGCAACATACTCATGGGGCTTATTTATAACGCCGCGTTGCTGCTATCTCTCAGCATTGTTTATCAGGCCGGCTATTTCATCCCGGAAAAGTGGAGGAAACTCACTCCATATGCCAATGGCGCATTGATTGCGGCTGTGGGCCTGTGCCTGATGACCTTCCCGTTTCAGCTTGAGGCCGGTGTGATTTTTGACACCCGCTCCATTCTCCTTGGTGTGACTGCCTTGATCTTTGGCGGCATTCCCGTTGTGGTTGCGGCTGTTGTGATGGCCGTCTATCGCATTCTGCTCGGGGGAAGCGGCGCGGCGATGGGTGTGGCTGTCATCGTCGTTTCCGCCGTTGCCGGCCTGCTGTGGCGGAGGTTTCTGCCGATTATGCGGCGCCGGGCGACATGGCTTAACCTCTATGTGTTTGGCGTTGTGGTCCACCTGGGCATGCTGGCGTGCACATTCCTGATTCCGTGGCCCCATTCGTTGGATGTGCTTCAGGGCATCGCCCTCCCCGTGATGGCGATTTTCCCGGTGGCCACGGTGCTCCTTGCCATGCTGCTGCACAACCAGAAGGAGCGGCGGGAGTCCGCACAGCGGATTGCTGAGGCGGAAGGCCGCTACAAAAGCCTGTTTGACGGCAGCCGCGCGCCGATGATGCTGATTGATCCGGACAATGGCGCAATCATTGACGTAAACCCCGCTGCCTGTGCTTTTTACGGGTGGTCTCAGCAAGAGATGAAGGCGATGAGCGTCCAGCAGATCAACAGCCTCTCCCCTGAGGAGATTGCGCTGGAGATGCAGCTCGCCGCGCAGGAGAAGCGCAATCATTTTGTGTTCCAGCACCGCAATGCCGATGGGAACTCCGTTGATGTTGAGGTATACAGCAGCCCCATTCGGGTTGAGGGGAAAACGCTGCTCTATTCCATCGTGCATGATATCTCCAAGCGCGTCGCCTCCGAAAACGCGCTGGCTGCCAGTGAAATGCGATTCCGCTTGCTGGTGGAGGGCGCGCCTGACGCCATCTTCATACAGACTGATTACAAGTTCGCCTATCTGAACAAGGCCGCGGTCGAGCTCTTTGGCGCAAAAAGCGCGGACCAACTGATCGGCACGCCGGTGATGGAGCGTTTCCACCCCGATTCCCATTCCGTCATACAGCGCAGAATCTATCAGTTGAACTACTGGAAGATGCGGGCACTGCCCAATGAAGAGGTATTTGTTCAGATGGACGGCACTGCCATGGATGTGGAAGTGTCCGCCGTGCCGATCCAGTATTATGGTAAAGACGGTGCGATTGTGTTTGCCAGAGACATCAGCGAGCGCAAGCGCATGGAGGCGGCACGGCGCGAGATGGAGGCTCAACTGCGCCAGCAGCAGAAGCTCGAGGCCATCGGCGTGCTGGCGGGCGGTGTCGCCCATGAGATCAACAACCCCATCAACGGCATCATGAATTACGCCGAGCTGATTCTGAATGCGCTGGATCCGGCGTCCACGCAGGCTGAATATGCCCGTGAAATCATTCATGAGACCGACCGGGTGTCAGGGATTGTAAAAAACCTGCTGCAGTTTTCCAGGCATGACAAACAGTCCCACAGTTATGCCAGTATTTATGACATCGTCAACCAGACCATCTCGCTCATCAAGACGATCATCAAAAAGGACCAGATTGAGCTTGTGATCGATATGGAGGAGGAGTTGCCGGATATCAAATGCCGCAGCCAGCAGATCCAGCAGGTGCTGATGAACCTGATGACCAACGCCCGTGACGCTCTCAACGAGCGGTATCAAGGCTATCATGAAGACAAGATCATGAAGCTTTCGTGCCATCGGTTTGAGAAGGATGGCAGGCGCTGGCTTCAAATCGAGGTGGAGGATCATGGAGCGGGCATCCCGGATCATCTGAAGGAGAAAATTTTCGAACCATTTTTCTCCACCAAGCCCAAGGATATCGGCACAGGGTTGGGATTGTCCATCAGTTACGGCATCGTCAAAGACCATCACGGGTCACTCAAACTGAAGTCCACACCGGGTGTCAAGACAGAGGCGACTCTGGTCTTGCCCGTGGATAACGGCTGGACACTTTAGCCAGTGGGGGGATAACATGAGCAGGGTGTTGATTGTTGATGATGAAAAAAGCATCCGTATGACGCTGTGCGAGTTTTTGCGGATGGAGGGGTATCAGGCAGACAGTGCCGAAGACGTGCCCACTGCCAGCCGCATGCTGGAAGAGACCGATTATGATGTTGTCGTTTCCGATATCATCATGCCCAGGGTCTCCGGCATTGAGCTGCTGGGTGCCGTGCGAGCCAAATCCAAAGACATTCAATACATTGTGATGACCGGTGAGCCGTCGGTGGATACGGCGATTTCCGCGGTGCAGAAGGGTGCCAACGATTACCTGGTCAAGCCCATTGCCCGTGACGCCTTCATGAAGGCTGTGCGGTCTGCCGCGCTGGTCAAGGAGCTCACAGACCAGAAAACCGTGCTGGAGCAGGCCAACCAGGCATATCAGCGAAACCTGGAATATATCGTGGAGCAGCGCACCAATGAGCTGCAAAGCGCGATGCAAAGCATCATCTCTCTTTTAACGTCTGTTGTCGAAACGCGGGATCCCTACACGGCCGGCCACCAACGCAGGGTCGGAAACCTTTCTGCTGCCATTGCCGGCAAAATGGGGCTGGACAACAAAACAACCCGGATGCTGAGAATCATTGGCTACATCCACGACATCGGCAAGATTTCAATCCCAACGGAGATACTTTCCAAGCCCGGCAAGCTCAACGACCTGGAGCGGGCGCTCATCCAAAACCACCCCGCCGCAAGCCATGAGATGATGGCCAAGGTGGACTTGCCGGAGGTAATCGGCAAAACACTCTACCAGCACCATGAGCGCTGTGACGGCAGCGGGTATCCCCTGGGGCTCACCAAGGGGGACATCACGCTGGAAGCGCAGATCATCATGGTCGCCGATGTGGTGGAGGCAATGATGTCGCACCGGCCCTATCGGCCCGCGCTTGGCCTTGAGGCAGCGATGGAGGAAATCCGGACACACAGGGGGACGCTGTATAATCCTGATGTTGTGGATGCCTGCTCGGCACTGTTTGAAGAGGATCAATATCAAATCGAGGATTGTGAATACAAGATCCATTTCCCGCTGATGAGGCACAAGCCCCCTCACGCATAAACGATGCACTTGGCTAAAACGTTCGGGTTTCTGCTTTGCAAAGGCGGAGACCCATTCTTTTATACGGTTCAACTGTTAAAAAGACGAACGAAAAAAGAAAAAATGTATAAATAGTTCTTATTTCTTCTTGATTGGCAGTATGTATTCTGCTATGATTGCACCATATTCACATCGATACAATCCATGGAGGACAGATTATGCCGAAGGTGGCTGTGATCATGGGCAGCGGTTCAGACTTGCCTGCTTTGGAAGCGGGAGTCAACCGCCTTGTTTCGTTTGGCATTGAGGCGGATGTCAGAATCGTGTCCGCCCACCGCACGCCGGATCGTGCTGCGGAGTTTGCCAAGAGCGCCGCGGCAAACGGATATGACGCCATCCTTGCCGCTGCCGGCAAGGCAGCGCACTTGCCCGGAGTGCTGGCGGCGTTCACCACGCTGCCGGTGATTGGCATCCCGATGAAATCCAGCTTTATGGATGGGATGGACTCTCTTCTGTCCATCGTGCAGATGCCCGCCGGCGTGCCCGTGGCCACCGTGGGGGTGGACGCCTCTGAGAACGCTGCGATCCTGGCCGCCCAGATGCTGGCGTTGCGTTACCCGGAGCTTGCGGAGAAGCTGACCGCCTTTAAGGCGGAGATGGCAAAAAAAGTGATCGAAGCAGACGAAAAGCTGGAGAGGAGATAACCCCATGGTGCAAAAGATGGAGCAGCTCTACGAGGGAAAGGCCAAGAAAGTGTTCGCCACCGACAATCCCGATTATGTGATTGTGTCTTATAAGGATGATGCCACGGCGTTCAACGGCCTGAAGCGCGGCACCATTGTGGGCAAGGGCGTGGTGAACAACGTGGTGTCCAACCACCTGTTTCAGATGCTGGAAGGCAAGGGAATCCCAACCCACTATGTGGAGCAGCTGAGCGACCGGGAAACGGTGGTGAAAAGAGTGTCCATCGTGCCGGTGGAGGTCATTGTCCGCAACATCGCGGCAGGCTCCCTCAGCAAGCGCCTGGGCCTTCCGGAGGGCCAGAAGCTCGCCAAGACCGTGCTTGAATACAGCTACAAAAACGACGAACTGGGCGATCCGATGATCAACGACTACCACATCGCCGCCATGGAGCTGGCCACGCCGGAGGAGATGGCGATGATCGCCGCGTATTCCTTTCAGGTCAATGATATTCTTTCCGCCTATCTCAAGGAATCCAATATTGAGCTGATTGACTTCAAGCTGGAGTTTGGCCGCTTTCACGGGCAAATCATCCTGGCAGACGAGATCTCTCCGGACACCTGCCGGTTCTGGGACACTCGAACCGGCCAGAAGCTGGATAAGGATCGTTTCCGCCGCGACCTGGGCGACGTTGAGGAGGCCTATCAGGAAGTGCTTCATCGCCTGATGGGCGGGAAGGCGTAGCATGAAAGCGCTATGCCCTTACGATCGCCTGAAGCCCTGGAATGACGTGATGCCGGAGGAATGCGGCATCGTGGGCATTTATGACGAAGGCGGTGTGCAGACTTCCGAGGTGTTATACTACGGTCTTTATGCCTTGCAGCACCGGGGCCAGGAAAGCGCCGGCATGGCAATGAGCGATGGCCATGAGATCAAAAACCACAAGGGCATGGGCCTTGTCAACGAGGTGTTCGGCGAGCCGGAGGCGATGTTCCGGTTGGGGGAGGGGCGTCTTGGCATCGGCCACGTGCGCTACTCCACCTGCGGCGCCAGCGAGCTCACCAACAGCCAACCTCTGGTGGTGCGTTACAGCGAGGGCACAATCGCCCTGGCACACAACGGCAACCTGGTGAACGCCGAGGCTCTCCGCCGCGAGCTGGAGGCCCAGGGCAACATCTTTCAGACCACGCTGGACACCGAAATCATCGCATCCATCATTGCCCGCAAAGGCGGCGACATCATTGAGGCCATCAAGCATGCCATGCGCCAGATCAGGGGCAGCTATGGCCTGGTGATCATGACGAAGGACAAGCTGATCGGCGTGCGCGACCCGCTGGGCATCCGGCCGCTGGCGCTTGGCCGCGCCGGTGACGCCTACATCCTCTCCAGCGAGTCCTGTGCCTTTGACGCGGTGGGCGCGGAGTTCATCCGCGATGTGCGCCCCGGCGAAATCATCGTGATAGACCAGGACGGCCTGAAGTCCATCCGCACAGAGAGCCCGCTGGAAAGCAAGCTGTGCATCTTCGAGTTTGTTTATTTTGCACGTACTGACAGCGTGATTGACGGCATCAGTGTTTATCAGGCCCGTGAAAACGCGGGGCGGCTTTTGGCCCGCCGCTTCCCGGTGGAGGCCGATCTTGTGTCCGGTGTGCCCGACTCGGCAATCACCGCCGCCATCGGCTACGCCAAGGAATCGGGCATCCCTTATGGAGAGAGCCTGGCCAAAAACCGTTATGTGGGCCGCACATTCATTCAGCCCCAGCAGCAAAAACGGGAAAACGGCGTCAAAATCAAATTGAATGCGCTGCGGCGCAACGTGCAGGGCAAGCGCGTTGTGCTGCTGGATGACAGCATCGTGCGCGGCACCACCAGCCGCAAGATCGTGGAAATGCTGCGCCTGGCCGGCGCCCGCGAAGTGCACATGCGTGTCAGCTCCCCGCCGGTGCGGTTCCCATGCTATTTCGGCATCGACACGCCCAACTCCAGCCAGCTGATTGGAGCAAACCACTCCACGGAGGAGATCCGCAAAATCATCGGCGCCGACAGCCTGGAGTATCTGAGCCTTGGTGACCTGATGAAAACCGTGGAAGGCTCCGGCTGCGGGTTCTGCACCGGTTGCTTTGAAGGGAAGTATCCGGTCGAGGTTGGTTAACGACTCTTCTCTGTGAATCATATATCAACTCCCTCCGCCTGCTTTCGCAGGCACCTCCCTCAAGAGGGAGGCAAGTTGAACTCTGAACGAGCTGAACTTGTCCCCCTCTTGAGGGGGATGTCGCGCAGCGACAGGGGGAGTTTGGGAGGATAAACCCATGGATTACAAACAAGCCGGTGTGGACGTGGAAGCAGGATATGAGGCCGTCAGCCTCTACAAGAAGCACATCAAGCGCACGCTGATCCCCGGCGTGCTGGGCGACGTGGGCTCCTTCGGGGGCTTCTTTTCGTTGGCGGCGTTCCAGGGCATGGAGGAGCCGGTGCTGGTGTCCGGCACCGACGGCGTGGGCACCAAGCTGAAGATCGCCTTCGCGATGGACAAGCACGACACCGTGGGCATCGACGCCGTGGCAATGTGCGTGAACGACATCATCTGCCAGGGCGCCAAACCTCTGTTCTTCCTCGATTACCTCGCCACCGGCAAACTGGATCCTCAAAAAGCCGCTGCGGTTGTAAAAGGTGTGGCCGAGGGCTGCGTGCAGGGCCAGTGCGCGCTGATTGGCGGCGAGACTGCCGAAATGCCTGGCTTCTACCCCGAGGGGGAATATGACCTGGCCGGTTTTGCCGTGGGCATTGTGGACCGCAAAAAGTCCATCACCGGCGCTTCCATCCAGCCCGGCGACATTCTTGTGGGCCTTGCCTCTTCCGGTGTGCACAGCAACGGCTTTTCACTCTCCCGCAAGCTGCTGGGCGACACGCCGGATGCCCTCAATCGCTTCATTCCAGAGTTTGGCAGGACAGCCGGTGAGGAGCTTCTGGTGCCCACCCGCATCTATGTGAACACAATCCTGGAGCTTATCAAGGAGTTTGAGCTCAAGGGCATCGCCCACATCACCGGCGGAGGCTTCATTGAGAACATCCCGCGGATCATCCCCGAAGGCTTGAAGGCCGTGATCCATGGCGGCAGCTGGGAGATCCCGCCGGTGTTCCAACACCTGCAACAGCTGGGAAGCCTCTCTGACCGCTCGATTTATAACACCTATAACATGGGCATCGGCATGGTGCTGGCTGTGGATCCGTCCATCGCCGGCGTTGTGGCGGAGCGAGCCACAGCCCTGGGCGACCGGGCCTTCCTCATCGGTGAGGTGAAGGAAGGGCAGGGGGGCATCGAGCTGTGCCTGTGAAACGCATTGCCGTGTTTGCGACCGGCGGCGGCACCAACTTCCAGGCAGTGATTGACGCCGTGGCGGATGGCCGCATCCCCGGCAAAATCGTGTGCCTGATCTACAACCGCAAGGCCGCCTACGCCGCCGAGCGGGCCCGTCTGGCCGGCATCCCGGCCATCTACATCAACCGGAAAACGAGCCCCACGCGGGAGGCGTTTGAAGCAAGGATTCAGCAGACGCTGCTGGAGTACGCCGCTGATGTGCTTGTGCTCGCCGGATGGCTGGACATTTTAGGGTCAGAAACGGTAAAATATTACCAAAACCGCATTGTGAACACCCACCCGGCGTTGATCCCGGCCTTCTGCGGCATGGGGATGTATGGCCACCATGTGCACGAGGCTGTGATCGCCCATGGCGTGAAGGTGTCCGGCTGCACAATCCATCTTGTGGAAGAAGGCGTGGACACCGGCCCGATCATC
This sequence comes from Bacillota bacterium, assembly GCA_023428265.1. GTDB lineage: Bacteria > Bacillota > Clostridia > Christensenellales > UMGS416 > JAEYRA01. Next base: position 29,299 of record JAEYYW010000159.1, read on the forward strand.
TTCCAACAGGCCGTAGAGGTATTGCCGGGTGACACTGCGGAAACGCTTGCCGCCCGCATCCTGCCACACGAGCACAGGCTGCTGGTGGAGGCGGTGAGGTTGCTTTGCGAGGAGCGGCTCTCCATCTGTGACCGGAGGGTGACTGTGATTGAGGATTGATTCATTCAGCAAGAGATTTTTGGCAATCATCGCCGTGGCGGTGGCCGCTGTCATTGTGTTCGGAATCGCATCGAGCGTCGTGAGCGAAGGTTTTGTCAAAAGCACCGATGAGGTTGTTATTGTTCAGGCAACGGTGGATGGAGACAACTTGCATGTCTTTGGCTACACCAAAGCGAGTGGGTGGGTGCTGGTAAACCACGAGGTTTCCGTGATAGATCGGGCTCTGTATCTGAAGATGAGGTTTGCACCGCAGCTGAAGAGAGGAGCTCGGCAAAACGGTAATTTCGAGCGCGATGTAATCATTAGTTCTGCTGATATTGACCAAATCTATCTGCAAGGCAGCGCTAAAGAAGATACGTAGTTAATTTGGCAGAGGTGATCCGGCTCGAAGGGCCTGATCTTGCTTCATACTCAGTAGGGGCCGGGCTCCGTCCCGGCCCGCGGCGGCAAGCTCCGTGCTGCAACAACTCCCCCTGTCACTTCGTGACATCCCCCTCAGGAGGGGGACAAGTACATTCTTGATCAGAACCCTACTTGCCTCCCTCATTGAGGGAGGTGCCCCGAAGGGGCGGAGGGAGTACCGAGGAAATCCCCCCTGTCGCCTGAAGGCGACATCCCCCCTTGAATTTTTGCCTTCGGCAAAAACAAAGGGGGTGGGGAGAGGTTATTCATTATTCAATTCTTGATCATACTCTCTCATTCCCCTTGGAGGGGTGAGATGGTGAAAAGGAGGACTCACAATGGCTAAGAGAAAACGAATCATTGTTCTCAGTGTTATTGGATTTCTTCTGCTTGCTGTAATTGCAACTGGCATTATTCTGTGGTTCTACTTAAGTTATGGTCAGCCGATCAGCACCGATTCCATTTTCGTAGAGAAGACGTATTATGAGGTTGGAAAAGTCGATATCACTGGGACGACCATTAACAGCTCGATGGCTTTTAGTGGGTTCGATTATGATTATATCGAAAATCGCGCCTATATTATGCTCCGATATGTGCCGGTCAATGGGAAGTTTACTTCCGGCGACTTTAATGTGACAACAAATAATCTGAACGGGATTGATGAGGTTTACATCCAGGGGCCAACCAAGGATGACCTGAAGTTGGTTTGGTCCAGAGGCGATGAGCAGTAATCATTTGAATTGATCTTAATTTTTCAGGAGGATATATCCATGCGAGCCATCCTTTCCGTCTTTGACAAAGCCGGGGTCGTGGAGTTCGCCCAGGGCCTTTCGGAGCTGGGCGTGCAGCTCATTTCCACCGGCGGCACTGCCACCGCCTTGAAAAAGGCCGGCCTTGCCGTCACCGAGGTCAGTGACATCACCGGCTTCCCCGAATGCCTGGACGGCCGGGTGAAGACGCTGCACCCGCTCATCCACGCTGGGATTCTCGCGATGCGCGGTAATGCCGAGCACATGGAACAGCTCAACCAACTGGGCGTCGAGACCATTGACATCATTGCCGTGAACCTCTACCCCTTCAAGCAGACGGTGGCCAAGCCCTGCGTGACATTTGAGGAAGCCGTGGAGAACATTGACATCGGCGGGCCCACGATGCTGCGTGCTGCCGCCAAAAACTGGCAGGACGTGGCTGTGATGGTGGACCCGGCGGACTACGCCGTGGTGCTGGATGAACTCAAAAAGAACGGCCATGTTTCCCGCGACACCAAGCGCCGCCTGCAATACAAGGTGTTTGAGCACACGGCCAATTATGACGCAATGATCTTTGATTACCTACGCAAGCAGCAGGGCATCCAATTCCCCGAGACGCTCACAGTCACCTATGAAAGGCAGCAGGACCTGCGCTACGGTGAAAACCCCCACCAGAATGCCGTGTTTTACCGGGAAGTCAGCCCGGCGGCAGGCTCCTTGGCCGCTGCCGAGCAGCTGCACGGCAAGGAGCTTTCCTACAACAACATCGGCGACGCCAACGGCGCGTTGGATCTTCTGCGGGAGTTTTCCGAGACCACCGTGGTGGCCGTGAAGCACGCCACACCCTGCGGTGTGGGCAGCGCGCCCACGTTGCTGGAGGCCTGGACGAAGGCTTATGAGACCGACCCAATGTCCATCTATGGCGGCATTGTGGCCATCAATACCACCGTGGACGCCGCCACCGCAGCCGAAATGGGCAAGATCTTCCTGGAGGTTGTGATCGCTCCGGACTATGCGCCGGAGGCGCTGGACATCCTCGGTAAGAAGAAGAACATCCGGCTTTTGAAGCTACCCGGCATTGCCGCCCCGGTGGCCCGCGGCACCTTTGACATGAAGAAGGTGCTGGGCGGCCTGCTGGTGCAGGAGATGGATCTGGAGCTGCTGCACGAGACCGATCTCAAGGTCGTGACAAAGCGCGCCCCAACGGAGCAGGAGATGAAGGATCTGCTCTTTACCTGGAAAATCGTGAAGCACACCAAGTCCAACGCCATCGTGGTGGGCCGCGAGGGCCAATCGCTGGGCATCGGCGGCGGCCAGGTGAACCGTTTCTGGCCCACGCAGCAGGCGCTGGAGCGCTCTGGGGAAAAGGTGAAGGGCGCCGTGCTGGCCTCCGACGCGTTCTTCCCCTTTGACGATTGCGTGCGGGAAGCGGCCAAATATGGCGTCACCGCCATCATCCAGCCCGGCGGAGCCGGCAACGACAAGGCCAGCATCGACGCCTGCGACGAGGCCGGCATTGCGATGGTGTTTACCGGCATGCGGCATTTCAAGCATTCATAACCGCCTTGGCCCCACCGGAGCCGAGGGAAAGGATGGCGGCATATGGCGCACGGCATCTATCTGTATGGCATGACGTTGCTCACCACCAGCCACCTGCTGGATGAGGATTTTCCAGCGCTGGATACCTACGCGGAGATCAACAAGAGTTACCGGCTGCCCGGTGGCGAGACCGGCACCTGCGCGGTGGTGCTTGCAAGCCTTGGCTGCTCGGTGAAGATCGACGGCAACTGGCAGGGCACGGAGACTTACCAACCGCTGCTGGGCTACATGGGCCAGGCCGGTGTGGACGCCAGCCGCCTTTATCTGGATGAAACCTTCGAGGGCCTGCAGGACCTGGTCATCATTGACCGGCACTCCCGCACGGTGTTCGGCAAGTTTCGGGCGTATTACCGCAATACGCTCAAGCGCTGGAACGCCCCCTGCCCGGAGGATATCGATCAAGCCGCCGCCGTGGGGCTGGACCCCTATTTCGGCGAGCAGGCCATTGAGGCAGCGCGGCTCTGCCGCAAGTTGGGCAAGTCCTATGTGACGATTGACTGCCGGCACGACTGTGAGATGCACCGCTATTCCGCGGTGAACGCCATCTCCCATGAGTATCTGGATCAGCAATACCCCGGTATGGATGCCGAAGAGCTGTTCAAGCTATACACGGATGAAACCGACGGCCTTGTGATCTTCACGTTTGGGGTAAAGAACCTGCTCTATGGCCGTCGGGGGCAGAAGCCCAAGTCCTTTGAGCCTTATCGTGTGGATGCTGTGAGCACGCTGGGTGCCGGCGACACCTTCAAAGCCGGCGCAGTCTATGGATTACTCAAGGGGTTTGAGGATGAGGGCATTGTGCGGTTTGCCTCTGCAGCGGCGGCGTCTGCTTGCAGTGCGTTCCCGATCTACCACAACCCACCCACGCTGGAGAAGATCGATAAGATCATGAAGAGCAGGGGATAAGGTGCAACCCCCCTATAAACTCCCCCTGTCGCTTCGCGACATCCCCCTCTATGAGGGGGACAAGGGGTTCTCTATCAATATATTGCGAGTACAACTTGCCTCCCGCACAGAGGGGGGCAGGCGGAGGGAGTATACCCCCATGAACATCCTCGTCATCGGTTCCGGCGGCCGCGAGCACGCCATCTGCTGGAAGCTCCGGCAAAGCCCCCTCGTGGACAAGCTCTACTGCGCGCCGGGCAACGGCGGTATTGCCGAGGTGGCTGCCTGTGTGGACATCGCCGCCAGAGATATTGATGGTGTGGTGCGCTTTGCCAAAAGCAACGCCATCGACCTTACGTTTGTGGCGCCGGATGATCCGCTGGCCGACGGCATGGTGGATGCCCTTGAGGCAGCCGGCTGCGCGGCATTCGGGCCCACGGCTGCCGCCGCCCGCATTGAGGCCAGCAAAACCTTTGCCAAGGGCATCATGGAAAAGTATGGCATCCCCACTGCAAAGAGCCGGTCATTTGACTCTGTGGAGGAAGCCCGCGCCTATATCTTGGAGCAAGGTGCGCCAATCGTGGTGAAGGCCGACGGCCTGGCGCTGGGCAAGGGCGTGTTTGTATGCATGACGGTGGAAGAGGCGCTGGATGCCGTGGACGCCGTGATGGTGCGCAACGAGTTTGGGCAAGCCGGTAAGACACTGGTTGTGGAGGAATACATTGAAGGCCCGGAGGTTTCGCTGCTGTGCTTCAGCGACGGCAAGCATGTTTCCGTGATGCCTCCGGCTCAGGATCACAAGCGTGTGTTTGACGGCGACCGGGGCCCCAACACCGGTGGCATGGGGGCTTTCGCGCCCACACCGAAGTTTTCGCAGCTGCAGATTGATTGGGCGGTGGAGCACGTGCTTCTGAAGGCTGTTCGGGGCATGGAATCGGAAGGCTGCCCGTTTAAAGGGATTCTGTATGCCGGGCTGATGCTCACAAAAGACGGTGTGAAGGTGCTGGAGTTCAACGCCAGATTCGGCGACCCGGAGACGCAGGTGCTCCTGCCGCTGCTGGAAACCGATTTGCTGGAGATCCTTCTGGCCATTCGGGGTGGCAGGCTCGACTGCCAGCCGGTGCGCTGGCGGCAAGAGGCGGCGGCGGTGGTGGTGCTGGCCTCCGGAGGATATCCCGGCAGCTATCCCAAGGGGTATCCGCTTTCCGGCCTTGAGGAAGCCGCGCGGCTGGAAGATATCACGCTGTTTTACAGCGGCACCAAGCGGGAAGGGGAGGCCCTTGTGACCAATGGCGGCCGGGTGTTGGGCGTGACGGCCACCGCTGAATCGCTGGACAAAGCCATCCGTTTGGCTTATGATGCTGTGGAGCGGGTGAGCTTCACCGGCTGCCAATACCGCCGTGACATCGGAAGAAAATAGGAGGGCTTGTTCTGGAAAAGCTGAATCCTTCGGCAATCAACCGCTGCATTCTGATTTTTCCGCAGTTTGAAAACATCGCTGTGATAGACGGCATTCGGGAGCGTTACGATCCGGCTGCCCGTTTGGTGAGGCCCCACATCACGCTGGTGTTTCCGTTTGAAAGCGTGTTTTCCGCCGAAGATATCCGGCAGCATGTGGAGCGGTCTGTCGCCGGCATCAAGCCCTTTGCGTTGACGCTGCAGGGCATCAGTGCCCGCAAAAGCTTTGGCAATTACCTGCTGCTGGATGTGCACGATGGCATCGAAGCAATCCGTGAGATGCACGAAAGGCTATACACCGGGATTCTGGAGCCATTTCTGCCCCAGTGGTGCAACCCGGAGTGCGTGCCCTACGACCCCCATCTCACGGTGGGCCGGATTGAGGAGGATGACGCCTTTGCCGCGGCTGTGCAGGCTGTGGCCGGTGTGAATGACCTTTTCAGCACCACGGTGCAGCAGGTCGCGGTGGAAATTATCGAGCCCGACGGCGGCTCCACGATTGAGTCCGTCATCCGATTGGACTAGCTTTTTGTGACACAGCGCAGCCCGGAAGTTGAAAATGGCCTGTTTTTCAGGCTTTTCGGTGCTTTTTTGGGGCTTCGCCGTGATTGTGATTTGTGTATGCCGGTGTTATAATATGATTATATATGGCAATGTCGGCACCTTTTTATCCTGAAATGTTAAACATTTACGTAAATGGATATACTCTCCATATCTGGCCGCTGCGATCTCATCCGTTCTGATCAGCGGCTTTATGTGAAAAGGAGGCATCATGTCGAAGAAACTGATCGCGATGGCCGCGACGATCCTTTTTGTTGGCGTTACAATCCTGAGCGGGGGCGTAGGCTTTGGCGCGCCTATGCCAGACCCGACGGCTTCATCTTCCTCTTCAGCCGCCACAGCAACGCCCAAAGCAAGCGTGCCGCCTTCCACAACAGGCGAGGGCACCGCTTCTGACAGCCTGCTGCCGCCCACTTCCAAGGACCCGTCTCTGAGGCCATCCACGGCTGACGCCACGGTGAATATCCCCGACGCCAAGCTGAAGGCAAAGCTCAAAGAGCTCACCGGCGTGGGCTCGGCGGCGATCAAGCGCTCCGACCTGGCCATGCTCACGGGCGGCCTGAACCTTGCCGGGCTTGGCATCGCCAAGGTGGAAGGTCTGCAGTATTGCGAAAACATTTCCGCGATCAGCTTGATGAACAACAAAGTGGCCGATCTGCCGTCTTCGCTCAACAAGCTGAAGAAGATCACCTATCTGAACCTGGAAGACAACAGCTTCAAGAAAATCCCCGATGTGGTGTATTCTTTGACCACGCTGAAGCATTTCACAATCAAGAGCAACAAAGCCACCAAAGTGGGCGACAAAATCGGTCAGCTCATTAATTTGGAGTCTCTTGATCTTTCCGGCAACGAGTTTGACGACGTGGCCTCCAACATATCCAAACTCACCAAGCTGACTACGCTCGATCTGAGCGGCAACAACTTAAGGAAAGTGCCCCGTGATATCTTTATCCTGCCTTTGCTGGAGTCGCTGGATCTTTCCGACAATGTGCTGAAGGAGCTGCCCGACGCGGCGGCGGCGGCGCCCAAGCTGGTCACGCTCAACGTGGAAGACAACATTCTGGATAAGCTGCCGTCCGGCATTGGCGGCGCGCCCAGCCTTCTCAAGGTGTATGCGGCGATCAACCGCCTCACGATCATTGAGCCGTCGCTGCTGAACGGCAAGGTTACAGACCTCACGCTTGACGTGAACCGCATCACGGAGCTGCCCACCGCGCTCACCGGGAAGAAATTTGACAAGTTTTCCATCGAGTGGAACTTCATCGAAATGAGTGAGGGCAGCGAAGCCCGCAAGATTGCCGACACGGTGATTGCCGGCAGCACCAAAGCCTACTTGAGGCAGCTGCTGGCTTTGCCCGCCCCTGAGTTCAAGGAGACTTCCACAACGGTTTACCTGCAGTGGCCGCTGATGAATGAAGGCCAGGATGGCGACAGCAGCTGGAAGGTGAGCAAATACCAGATCTACATTGACAACAACGGCACGTGGGGAAACCCCATCGCCGAGCTGGACAGAATGGCAAACCGTTATGTCGCAACCGGCCTTAAGGCAGAGAAAGCATACAAGTTCCAGGTGGGCGTGGAATATCAGCTCACGCTGAACGGCAGAAAAGTGACGCACCGCATCTTTACGCCGGTGGAAGTCAAGACGCTTTCCGCCTCAGCCACGGCTGAGCCCACCATAGAGCCCACGGTGGAGCCGGAGGAGACCGCCCTGGCCACCGATTTGCCCGTGCCCACCGAACCATCGGCAACCGGCAAGCCGGGCTCAGGTTCTGGCGGCGGCAGCAAGACGGCTCTTGTGATTCTGATCATCGTGGGCGCTGTTGTGGTTCTGGCGGCGGGGCTGTTTGTGGCGATGTCGATGGCACGCCGGGGCAGAAGAAACTATTAAACAAACCTAAACACGAACCCGGGTGCTGAAGCCCGGGTTTCGTTTATTTTAGCGGGGGAGGATCAATGGTTGCGGTAGAACGCGTAGACAAAACAAGCGAAGCGTTCCGGCTTCTGATTGCCGGGCTGGACGCGGAGTTGACCGGGCAATATGGAGAGCTGCAAAAGCAGTATCGTTTGCACAACCAGACGGATCATCTTCTGCTTGCGGTCGTGGTCTCGGTGGATGGCCAGCCGGCAGCCTGCGGCGCAATTCGGGACCATGGCGGCAGCGAGGTGGAAATCAAGCGCATGTATGTTTCACCGCAGTTCCGGCGGCAGGGGCTGGCCAGGCGCGTGCTGGAGGAGCTGGAACAGGCCGCCCGCGAGCTTGGGTATTCGCGGGCAGTGCTGGAGACCGGTGTGAGACAGGCCGCCGCCATCGCGCTGTATCAGAGCGTGGGGTATGAGCTGACTGACAATTACGGGCCCTATGCAGGCAACGAAAACAGCGTTTGCATGGGGAAGCAATTGAGCCAATGACAAACACGGGCGGCTTGCGTGCCGCCCGTGTTGTTTGATTACTGATTAGTTTTGCTCCGCATTGACCGTGTTGGTCCGGAGGATCTTTTTGACGCTGTCTTGAGACAGAAAGAACTTTCTGGCCAGTTCCTCCACGGTGTGCCCCTGCTGATAATGGCGCACCATCTGCATGTTTCTGAGCGCATAGCGCTCGCGGGATCCATTGCGGGTGCCCCAGCCGGCCTTGCTTTCGGCCTTGTACGGCACATAAATGAGCTCGCCCTCGGCGTGCTTCTGCAGCTCCGTGAGCAGCTCCCGGGGAAGGAACTCCCCGGCGTTGCGATATTTCATGCTTTTCTCCTTGTCAGGCATTGCCGCATACACAAAAACCCAGGGCAACCCTGGGTCAGCATGCGGAGGGTTCCATGAAAAGACCGGGGCACAACGGATCCAGTGGGTGTACAAGCCACCGGATGCCGCTGTGCGCCTGGTCTATGCGATTTTAGGTGTTAGCCACCTCAAAATGCTTCTTCACTTTACCAACCCCTTTCAAAGAGATTCGCAATCCGGAATGCAGTCTCATTCTACAACGTCACGCTGCTTCCTTCAAGGGAAAAGACCGGTTAATGCATTTATTCCCGCTGCCAAACCAAAGTGGGGATGAAATTGAGATAATCGCAGGACACCATGCGATACTGGACGCCGTTTTTTTCACCCTCGAAGGCCGAGCCGGGCTGTAGCCCGTGTAGATGCCCATAGACTGCCAGGCGCACGCCGAACTCCTCCAGCAGCGCGGAGAAACCGGATGGTTCCTGACGCTCGTTGAACGGCGGGAAATGGAGCATGGCGATCAGGTCGTCACCGGGTTGAAGCTTGCGCCGGGCGTCTTCCAGTGAGAGCCGGAGCCGGATGATCTCCCGCTGGAAAATCTTTTCATCGCTGCCCTCCCAGGCAGAGCTCCCCGGGCATGTCCAGCCTCTGGTTCCGCAGACCACCGCGCCGTCAAGCCGGATGGCGTCATTCTGCAGCACCAGCATGCCTTCCGGCAGTAGGGTGCGCACCCGCTGAAGGCTGCCCCACCAGTAATCATGGTTGCCGCGCAACAGCAGCTTTTTGCCTGGCAGAGACGCAATCTCATCCAGATCCACGGCAGCCTGGGCAAGTGTCATCGCCCAGGAGATGTCTCCGGGGATCAGCACAGCGTCGCCGCCGGCAACCAAGCCGCGCCAGGACTCGCAAATCCTGTTCCAATGGTCGCCCCAGTGCTTGCCAAAGATTTCCATCGGTTTGGGGGTGTGGCCGGACAAATGCAAGTCTGATATTGCGAAGATCCTCATCATACCCCCCTGACGCAGTTGTTTTGGCAGTATCCTGACCAGTAAACTCTTTGCAAAAAAAGGGCGGGAACAGCACCCGCCCCAATAGATTATGCCATGTGACGCCCGCTCATCGCAAGCAGGAGATCAGTCGCTCTCCTCATCTTCCTCGTCGCCGTCAGCTTCCTCCGGGAAGGCCTCTCCATCGGCCGGAGCGCCGCCTTCCTCATCAAAGAAGGGCTCATCTTCCGAGTCAAGCTCCTCATTGATGTTTTCCAGCTCAAAGGGAGGCACCGATTCATCCTCTTCCACGATCGGGATATCCTCAATGCCTTCGATGGTTTCCAGCTGCTCCGTCTCCTCAGAACCTTCCTCCGGCTCCTCGGTGGTGGTGTGCTTGCTGTCCAGCTTCTTCATATCAGCCAGGCATTCGGCGCAGTATTCTTCGCCGGTCGCCACTTCACGTTCGCCGCAGATGGGGCAAATCTCGCCCTCGTCTTCATGATGGTCAATGCCCTTTAGCTCTTTAATGCATACGCTGCATAAAGCCTGATCATCCAGGATGTAGTTCAGTTCGCATTTCGGGCATTTCCTCAACGCCATAGTATCACCTCAGAAAGATATGGGTGCAAAAGCTACACTCAATATAATATAAGCCGGTGCCGTTCTGTCAATAACTTATTTTTTTGGATTTCAATCTGGAAAAACCTTCATTGGCAATCCGTTTCCAAAAAGGTTGATTCCAATCATGGAATCATATTACCATATCTGCATTCCATTTCGAAGGAATGACGTCATGCGTCAAGCAATTGGACATGCGCAGAAGCGTAACACTATCAAATGGAAGGAAGGAACTATGAAAAAAAACAGGAAAATGATGCTCGTGACCTTTATGGCTACTACAGCCATTGCGATGTTGCTGATGTCAAAGGCATTGGCGGCACCTGCCGGGTTTGCGGGGAACACTTGCCCGACTCAGGACCAGATGAACCAACTGAAAGGTTTGATTGGCAGCAAGCTGCCATCCGGAACGATAACGAACAGTGATCTGCAGAAGCTGCTTGAGCAGTATGGTGGTTCAAAGGCGTCCTGCTCGCTGAATGAGCTGATAAACTCCGCATTCTCGAAGCTGCCGGCAAAGCCCTGCACTCCCAAGGCCACAGCCACTCCTGCACCGACCAAGACCCCTGCTGCCACCGCCGCGCCGACCGCGACCCCGGCACCCACCGCTACGGCAGCCCCGTCTGCTACGAAGGCTCCTACAGCAACCGCGGCTCCCACGGCAACTCCCGCCCCGACCGCCACTGCAAACAGCGGCATGAGCGCTGCAGAGCAGAAGATGATCAATCTTGTCAATCAGGACAGGGCTGACAACGGTCTGAAGCCTCTGGTGTATGACGCGACGCTGCGCGTGCCGGCTCTGAAGCACAGCCAGGACATGTCTCAGAGCAACTATTTCTCACACACTTCTCCCAACTACGGCACTTTCTCCCAGCGGCTGAAGGCTTCCGGCGTGAAGTACAGCTCCGCCGGTGAAAACATCGCCATGTACAACTCCGTGGAAGCAGCCCAGGTCGGTTTCATGAACTCCGCTGGCCACAGGGCGAACATCCTTGGCGACTACACCCGTGTCGGTATCGGCATCGTGTACAACCAGAACAAAGGCGTCTACTACATCACGCAGTGGTTCGCAAAGTAATCTGTATGTAGACTAAGCCTACCCGACGTCACTGAAATGGAATGTTGTCCGGCTGCACCTTCGAAAGCGGCCGGGCGGAAAGAGGGGAACGACAAATCTTGTCGTTCCCCCTTTTGTTGTTCGCCTGCGCTTGGCCTTGAGCATTGATTGACCCGGCATAAGAACAAGGAGCCGTTTCCGGCCCCCTGTCTGATAAGTAAGTACAGTTTTGGGCAATGCGCTCAGTCATCGTCCAGTTGCGGCGGAAAGATCGGCAAGGCGAAGAACTCGTCGCAGATGTTTTCCGCGAACTCTTCACAAGGAGGAATACGGCAGAAACCGTAAGCCGGAATCAGAAGGTCTACTTCCGCCACCACCTTCAGAATCACGGTTACGCACACTGTGATGACAAAGGTGTTGTCTCCCACCCAGGTGCCCTCCACACAGATGGCGCTCACGATGTCGTCCACGAAGAACGGGATGATTGAATCGTCGGGGACGAACAGGATCACGTCTTTACGCACCGTCACTGTGGCTTTGCCGGTGAATTCTCGATTGTTGGAATCCAGGAACACCACCTCGATCGGGACCTCGACCGTAGCCCTCACCCTGGCGAAATGCTCCCTGTTGGGGATGGGGTCGATCCTGACGTCGTGCAGTGCACCCTTCACGTCAGTGCTGCGGCAGCTGACGAACTCAAACGGCGGCACGGGTGCCGGCGTTAGCGGGTGTATGCAATGAAGGGTAATGCGGACATCGTCGAGCTGCTCCTGCTGCAGGCACGCGTCATAGACTTTCTTGACCTGGACGCACACGCGTTCGATGCAGCGGAAATTGTTGTTGACGCCTGCCGCGTTGGTGCCTTCATTCTTGATGCGGCAAGGCATGTGCTCCTCGCCGGCGTTCTTGTAGGAATAAAAGGACATGACAGAACCTCCTTTTCATAGCCTTGTCGGTGTTTCAATAGCATAGTATGAAGGGCTGCCACTGATTGTGAAGCCTGCAAAAATACTGTTGTTATGTATTTGGGCGGTGATGGCGTTGCCCCGATGCGGTCCGAGTGGGCCGATTCCCCTTGATATGGCGGGATATGTGCCATAACGAACATGCCACAGTGCATAGTATGTAGCATTGCCAGATGAAGTGAGGGGATGGCTATGGTCGGAAGCGGCTCGGCGACGGTGGTGGAGGTGGCCGGCCTGCGGCAGCTGGTCTCAATGGACAAGGGGCACAAGCTGGAGATCCGGCCGCCGGGAGGCATGGCGGTCGTGATTGAGAGCAGGCCGATCACCGAGTTTTCCGCCGCGGTGGATATGGAGGGAAGGCTCCATGTGGCCGCATGGCTGCTGAGCAGGCAGCTGATGTATTACACCTCCGCCGACGGCGCGGTGTTTACAAAAAGCACGCTGTTTAAAAGTGACGGCAATTTGAGGCTGAAGGACTGCATGGTGTTTGCCGGTGAGGGTGTCACCGTGGCTTATGTGGCGGAGACGGAATATTCCGACACCCTGATCTGCTACCGGTTTGAGGCGGGCGACTGGGAGGGGCGGCGCATTGTGGAAGTGGAGCAGCCCCAGCAAAGGCTTGCCGCCTGGCAGTTTGACAGCTCACCGGGCGGCGCGGCCATCCTCTACAGTGTGAGGGAGCCGGGGCGCACGCTGGTGTTTTCCCGGCCGGTGTCCGGAGAAGGCCCTGCGGAGCCTGTTGCCACGATCAACGGTGGCTTGACCGATTTCTGTGCGCTGACGTCGGGCGGCGTGCGTCAGGCCTGCTGGCTGGCCGATGGCCTTCTGATGGTCAACGGCACGCGCCTGGGCGAAGAGCCATGGAGCAGGGAGTGGCCCTGCCTCAGGCTGGCGGAATCCGGGGTGCACTGCCTGTGGATGGCCGGCGGCAAGCTGTGCGGCGTGCAATTGGGCGCCCATCGCGCGGCGCTGAGGCCTGTGGCGCTGCGCGACCCGCTCCCCTGCATGCTGGCGCTGCCCGGCGAGCTTCGCAAGGCTGTGGTGGAGCGTGCCACATTGCGCGAGCCCATGCTCCAGCCGGAAGCGGAGGCGCGTTCGGTAAAAGCGCCGCAGCAATATCCATCCGGCAGAGAGTTGCAGGGGGGCTCGGGGGAGCTGACTTTGGCTGATATTGTGCGCAACCAGGCGATCTATCTCACGCGGATGCAGGAGAGTCTGAGCGCCATGGAGCGCAATGTGCTCCGGATGCAGGCGGAGATGAACCGGCTCACCAAAGAGGTCTCTGCTTTGGTGAGAGCCCGTGCGGAGCCCCCAAGGCCGGAGCCCGTGATGCGCGCCGCCGCATTCCGTGCCCCGGAGGCGGACACTACCGTGCCTGTGGAAGAGGATATGCGGCCGGTACTGCAGGAGGCAGCGGAGCAAGCGCCGCAGATCCCCGATGAGCCTGTGCCGCTTTGTGCTGAAAAAGATGCCGCCAGGGCAGGGGAGGAAGAGGAGGAGGGTTCCACTTTCGGCGGGGCGTGACGTGGCAGCCGGGGCAGTAGCCAGTAGTCAGTAGTCAGTAGTCAGTAGTCCGGGGGATGCTCTTTGGGGTTCGTGGCAACAAAAAAATGCCGGCTTGTCGCCGGCATTTCGTCATCCAGTTAAATCTCAATGCATTGCGGGATGCCAAGCGGCACAAACACCGGCTCCAGCGGGATGCGGGCCTCCAGCTCCTGATAAAGCGCCTCGATCAGCAGGGCGGCTCTGCTCGCCCCTGTCAGGGCTGCGTCCATCATTTGCCGCAGATCCCGGTCGGCCAGAAAGGGGCGGTCGGTGTGCCTCGGCTTCTCCAGCCGCCTTGGCTTGTCCAAAAGCCCGGACATGCGCTTCATCGCCTTGAAGTCCTTCACATAACTCCTGAGTTTGAACTTCTTCTCAAACAGGCCATGAAACATGAAGTTGTAGTATTGAGCCAGACCAGTAAAGCCCATGAAGCCATTGATGCCTGTCCAGTGGTTGCTGGTTTTGTCAGGCCGGACGCCAAGCGCGTTGGACAGATATGCATCGAAATCCAGCTCGATGCGCCGGTGCTTGAGCAAGCTGGAAGTGTGGCTGTCAATAAACGGGTGCACCATCTGGTCCACCGAGTGGTGGCACAGGAAGCCGCACACATAAGCGAAGGTGCTGGCAAACTGCCATTGACCCGCGGGGCTGGACAGGTATTGGCTGCTGAGCTCCGCCAGCGTTTCCACCGGCTGGCTGTGCAGCATTTTCGCGTGGTATGTAACGCCCTTGCGTCCTTTTAAGAACTGCACAGGGCGGAAATACATCATATCGGCGCCCTGGCTGCCCAGGCGGTAGCTGGCTGCGTTGCTCTTGATCAGGTCGGCTGCCGCCGTGCCCTCCAGCTGTTCCAGTGTGAGGCCCGCGCAGATTCTGTGAGCCCAGAAATTCGGCAATGTATCAAATCCTCCAAACAATCAGTATAAATGCATACGTACATATGTTATCCTTTCGGATGGCATCAGTAAACACGCAACATATGGTAAGTATAGCCGGATTTTGTGAAACCGCCACATTATTTTTGTGAATAATCCATTAACACGCGATCGCTGCTTATCGAAAAATTGTTATATTGCCATCTGGCATTTTATGAGCAGATTGATGGAGGTGTGCCTGCGCATAAAAAAGGCCCCCGCGAAATCCACGGGAGCCTTTTGCACGGGTCTTGATCAGGTTGCCGGTTCTTCCTCACAATCCAGCATCGCGTCATATGCCGCGAACTGCGCCCGGCAGAGCCTGCCGTAAAGGCCGCCGTTGGCCAGAAGTTCCTCGTGGGTGCCGGCTTCTGCGATGGAGCCTTTTTCCAGCACGATGATCTTGTCCGCCCGCTTCACCGTGCTCAGGCGGTGGGCGATCACGACAATGGTGCGTGTGCCGGCCAGGTTGTGGATGGCTTGCTGGATGAGCGCTTCCGTTTCAGTGTCCACCGAGGCGGTGGCTTCGTCCAGCACCAGCACCGGTGAGTTTTTCAGCACCGCCCTGGCAATGGCGATGCGCTGCTTCTGCCCGCCGGAGAGCAGCAAGCCCCGCTCGCCCACCACGGTGTCGTAGCCGTCCGGCGCATCCTTGATGAAGTTGTGGGCGCAGGCAGCTTTCGCGGCTTCCTCAATCTGCTGCCGCGTGGCGCCGGGGCAGCCATAAGCGATGTTGTCGGCGATGGTGCCATTGAAAAGGAACACATCCTGCAGCACCAAGCTGATGTTTTCGCGCAGCGAATCCAGCGTGAGCTCCCTGAGGTCCTTGCCGTCCAGCCGCACGGAGCCCTTCGCCGGATCATAGAACCGGGGGATCAGGCTGATGACGGTGGTCTTGCCCACGCCGGTGGGGCCCACCAGCGCAATCATCTGCCCCGGCTCGGCAGTAAAGGATATGTCTTCCAGCACCGGCACGTCGTCGCGGTAGTGGAAGCTCACATGGTCAAACTCCAGCTTGCCCTTGCACTGCGTCAGCGGTTTTGCGCCGGGCTCGTTGGCGATGTCCGGCTCGGTGTCCAGCATCTCAAACACCCGCTCACCGCCTGCAAAGGACCGCTGGATATCTTCCATGACACGGGCCAGTGTGGAGATCGGGCCGTAAAACATGCCCAGATAGAGCAGGAATGCCACAATGTCGGCGGCGCTCACCAGATACTGCGTGGCCATGATGCCGCCGAACAGCACCACGATCACCGTGCCCAGCGCCGTCACAAACTCCACCGTGGGGTGGAAAACGGCGCTCATTTTCAGCGCGCTCAAAATTGCATCGGCATAGCCGCGGCTGCGGCGGTTAATCTTTTCCTTTTCGTCCCGCTCTTTGTTGAAAGCCTGGATCTCCTTGATGCCGGAAAGGTTGTCCTGCAGGTCGGCGTTGAGGTCGGCAAGCGTCTGCTGCGCCTTGCGGAAGGCGCCCAGCACCTTCTTGGCAAACACCATCGTGGCCAGTAGCAGCAGCGGCACCGGGATAAACGTGAGCAGCGCCAGACGCCAGTTGAAGAACAGGAGGATTGTTGTGACGCCGGCCACTACCAGCACGTTGATCGAGATGTCGGGAATGGAGTGGGCGATCAGGTTTTCAAAGGTGGCCGTGTCGTTGATCACACCGCTCAGCAGCTGGCCTGTCTGCTTGTTGTGATAAAACCGCAGTGATAACTTCTGAAGGTGGTCATAAACCAGTGTGCGCATGTCTGCCACAAGGTTCCAGCTGGCTTTGTGAGAGAGGTAGCTGGACAGATAACTGAACAACACCCTCAGCAGGTAGCAGGCCAACAGCGTGCAGGCAATCAGCACCGCCGACTGCACCGTCATGTTCGGCCCAATCGGTTCTGTTTGGAAAAGGCCGGCAATGCCGTTGTAAAGGCCCTGCAGCGTGAGCTTTTCCCCACCGGTCATGCCGGCGATGAAATCGCGCAGCAGAGCCGGGGTGAGCAGGTTGAGGCATGTCATCACCAGTGCGGATAACGCAGCGATGATCAAATACTTGCGATAAGGTTTTGCGTAGCGCAGCACACGGACAAGAAGTTTCATCATGCAGCTCCAAATGATATAAATTGCACAGATAATCAGTTTACATCATTTTCTCCGCGATGGCAAACGCCGGGTATTCACATAGAACCGGTATCTTCTGCAGAAAGTATATGATGATTGCCAAGCGTTCCAGCCGGTGCTATAATGCCCAAGTCATTGCAAAAAACCGATATTGTGCGATGACGGACAGTTCGAAACCATCCTGTCCTAAAACAAAACTACGGAAGGAACGGCGCAATCAGTGCGCCTGCGGAAAACCGACATGAAATTCAACACTCGATTCCTTGTGCAAGCGGCGGTAATCGCCGCGCTCTACAGCGCGCTGGTAATCCTGGCAACCTTGACGCCCTGGGGGGCGATCAGCTTCGGCGGGTTGCAGTTCCGGTTCTCGGAGGCGCTCACGGTGCTGCCTTACTTCACGCCGGCAGCCATCCCCGGCCTGTTTGTGGGCTGCCTGATCAGCAACATCGCCGGCACGGTGGCCGGTGTGAGCCTGGGGTGGGCAGACATCGTGTTTGGCAGCCTGGCCACGCTGCTGGCGGCGGTTTGCTCCCGGCTGCTCCGGCGCAGCAAATGGCTTGTGCCGCTGCCGCCGGTTGTGATCAATGCCCTCGTGGTGGGCTTGATGCTGCATCTGATCATCGGCCTGCCGCTTGCCATGAGCATGCTGTCGGTGGCGGGCGGCCAGCTGGTGGTGTGCTATGCCCTGGGGATGCCATTATTGTTTGCACTGGAAAAAAGGCGGAAAATCTTTGATTAAGATATCCAAACAAGCAGACCTATTCATAAATTGTTTACACAAATACGATGTTTTTTTGCTAGAATAGTGAAGTCATTAAGGAGGGAGTCTGGTGAAATGATAAAAGTCGACAACATCACCAAGCGCTATGGCTCTAAATTCGCCGTGAAGAATGTGTCCTTCGAAGTGAAGGAAGGCGAAGTCGTGGGGTTCCTCGGCCGCAACGGTGCCGGCAAGTCCACCACGATGAACATTATCACCGGTTATATTTCATCCAGCGAAGGCAGCGCCTCGGTGGACGGCCACGATATCCTGGCCGAGCCCCACGAGGTCAAAAAGCGCATTGGCTACCTGCCCGAACAGCCTCCTGTCTATATGGACATGACAGTGGACGAATACCTTCGGTTTTGCTGCCAGATCAAAGACGTGCCGGCCAAGCAGCGTTCGGCCCACATCGCCGATGTGTGCCACACGATGAAGGTTACCGACATGCGCAAGCGCCTGATCAAGAACCTCTCCAAGGGTTATAAGCAGCGCGTCGGCTTTGCGCAGGCTCTGATCGGCAACCCCAAGGTGCTGATTCTGGACGAGCCCACCGTGGGCCTTGACCCGCGCCAGATCATTGAGATCCGCAACCTGATCATCGCGCTGGGCAAGCAGCACACGGTGATTCTGAGCTCCCACATCCTCAAGGAAGTGGAAGATGTGTGCGAGCGCGTGATCATCATTGACAAGGGTGAGATTGTCGCGCAGGACACCATGGCAAACCTGGCCAACAAAGTGGGTGACATGTCGCGCCTGATGGTGCGCATCGCCGGCGCCGACAAGCACCTGACCAAGACCATCCGGGATCTGGACGGCGTAATGTTTGTTGAGGAAATTGGCACCAAGGAGCCCGATTCGCTGGACTTCCTTGTGGAAAGCCAGAAGAAATCAGACGTGCGCCGTGTGTTGTTTAACTCCATGGCCCGCGCCGGCAAGCCCATCATCATGATGCGCCCGATGGACGTCTCTCTGGAGGATATCTTCATGCAGCTGACGACCGTCGACAAGGAGGGTTAAGAGATGCTCGCAATCTACAAAAGAGAGCTTCAGGGGTATTTCTATTCCCCGATCGCGTACATTTTCATCGGGATTTTCCTGGCTCTGGCCGGTATCGTGTTTTCGATCAGCAATGTTGTGAGCGGTTCGGCAAACTTCAACAACATGCTCGGCAACCTGACGTTCCTCTTCATGCTTGTGGTGCCGATACTGACGATGAGGCTGCTCAGCGAAGAGCGGAAGAACAAGACCGATCAGCTGCTGCTCACCTCACCGGCATCCATCACATCCATTGTAATGGGCAAATACTTCGCGGCGCTCTCGGTGTTTGTGATTACGCTCGTGATCACGTTCATGTATCCGATCATCCTGTTCATCTACGGCAACCCGTCGGTTACAGAGATGCTAGGCGGATATCTGGGCTTTTTATTTCTGGGCTCCGCGCTGATCTCCATCGGCGTGTTCATCTCGGCACTGAGCGAAAACCAGATCATCTCCGCGTTCTTGACTCTGGGCGTGCTGTTCGTTTTCTGGTTTGGCAGCGTGCTGATCAGTCCTTTGACCTCTCTGGTCGGGTCCATACAGGTTGGTTTCCTGCAATGGATTGCCGATCGTGCGATTGACGTGCTGAAATGGTTGTCGGTTTATGACCGCTTCACGCCCTTCTCACAGGGTCTGTTCAGCGTGACGGATATTTTCTATTACTTGAGCTTTGCAGCCGTGTTCGTCTTCCTGACGATCCGCACTATTGAGAGCAGGAGATGGAGATAACATGAAGATCAATAAGAAAATGAGATATGGCGGATATGCTCTGCTGATCACGCTCATTGGCATTGCTGTGATCGTGCTGCTGAACGTCGGGCTTTCCGCAATAGACAAGAAACTCGATCTGAAGATCGATACCACACAAAACAAGAAGTACTCCCTGACGGACACCACGAAAAAAACGGTGTCTGCCCTGACCAAAGATGTGCACATCTACACGCTCTACATGGAAGGCAAAGAGAACAAGGATGTTGCTGAGATCATCAACAAGTTCAGGGGCCTTTCCAGCCATGTCACCGTGGAAAATGTGGATCCGGAGCGCAACCCCGGTTTTGTGAAGAAGTTCCAGAAGGAAGGGGAGACGATCAGAACCGGCTCCATCATCGTGACGGACAGTGAAAACAAGCTGGTGCGCATTTTGGATGAATACGCGCAGTTTGAGTATGCCTACAACGAATCCTCTCAGAGCTATTACGTTGCGCAGATCAAGGTGGAAGGCGCCATTGTAAACGCCATGAATTACATCGAGCTTGGCTATATGCCCACTGTCTTTGTGGTGCAGGGCCATGGTGAGATATCCATGAGCAATCTGAGCGGCATCAACGCCATCATGTCAAACCAGAACTACAATCTGGAGTCGGTGAATATCGCCCAGACGCCGGACAAGGTCAAAGCTGGTGACATCATTCTGTTCTTCAACCCCCAAGCCGATATTTCCGAGCAGGAGAGAGACGTTCTCAAGCCCCTGATGGAAAAAGGCGGGCGGTTCTACTTCCTGTTTGACCCGCTGAAGGCCGATGCGGACAAGATGCCCAACATGATGTCGCTGCTGAAGCTGTATGATATCAGCCTGAAGAAGGGCGTTGTGTACGAGACCAACCTTGGGAACATGTACAACTCCCAGTATCCCACGGCGCTGGTGCCCAACATTCAGGCCCATGCCGTGACCAACGGCGTGGTGGGCAGCAGCATCCCGCTGATTTTCCACAACAGCGGCGCGCTCAACCTGCCTGAGGTGGCACCGGAATCCTCGATGACGATCACTCCGTTGCTCAAGACCAGCGATGGCGCGTTCTTGAAGGTGACAGACGCGAACACCAACGAGAAAGACGTGACACAGCAGCCCGGCGACGAAACCGGCCCGTTCACGCTGATTGCCGCGGTGGAAAAGACCGTTGGGTCTGACCCGGTTGATAACGTTCGGTTCATTGTGTCCTACAACATGGAGTTTGCCGTTGACACCAGCCTGGCCAACTTCTCCAACAACATGAACCTGTTCCTGGATGGTGCCTCCTGGATGCGCAACGCCGAGAAGGACATTTATGTGCGCCCGAAGACGGTCGCGGACTCTGTGATGCGGGTCAGCAACGCCGTTGAGTTCTGGATGATTCTGGCCGTGTCCATACTGCTGGTGCCAGTGCTGATGCTGATTGCCGGCATTGTGGTTCACGTCCGTCGCAAGCATCTGTAAGCCACACGGAGGGACGCTTGGCAACATGAAAATGAAACGTAACCTGATCATACTGAGCGCGGTGTTGGTGGTTGTAATCGCCGGTGTGGTGTTCGCCACCAGTTATGAGCCCCCGGCCGAACCCACCGCCACACCCGCGCCCACCCAAGACCCGGCCCTGATGCAACTGAGCAGCTATACGACTGACAAGGTTGTGGAAGTGACCGTGCAAAACAACATCTGCCCTCCATACACCGTGGTGAAGTCCGGCGATAAGTTTATCGTGAAGGGCATGGAGAGCGGCGACTTCAACCAAACCACGCTCAGCAGCCTGGTCTATAACGCCGCCTTTGTCACAGGCGAGCGGATGATTGAGCAGAACCCCAAGGATCTGAGCGTTTACGGGCTGGACAAGCCTCAGGCCAAAGCCACCGCCAAATATACCGACGGAAAGTCCAACGTTTTTTTGGTGGGCGACATGTCTCCGGCTGGCGACACCTACTACATGATGGTGGAGGGCGGAGACAAGGTCTTCACTGTGTGGATGAACGTGGGCAACTCCTATCTCAAGACGCCGGATTCCATGCTGAACATTCAGAAGATCCAGCTCACGCAGGAAGAGATTCAGTCGGTCACCGTGCTGAAAAAAGGCGAGCCGGTGCTGGAGATGACAAACCAGACACATGAGAAGGACGTATCGCTGTCGCCCTGGCGGATCATCAAGCCGTGGAAACGCTCTGTGGATACGGATGCGCTGAACACCTATCTGCAGGCGATCCTGGCTGTGTCGATGAACTCCGTGGTGGAAGGTGACGCGAAAGACCTTGCCAAGTATGGCCTTGATCACCCGGAATATGATGTGACAATCAGCGGTGAGAATAAATCGGACCAGTTGCTTTTTGGCAAGGCGGCAGACAGCTACAACACCTATGTGAAGTTCGCCAACAGCAACACGGTTTACACAATGTCCACAAACCTGATGGACTTCACCAAGACCACTGCCTACAAGCTGATGGACAAGATGATCCTGCTGGTCAACATCCCCTCGGCAGTCGGTGTGGAGTTCAACGGTCTGGGAGTTAGCGGAAAGCTCAACATCGAGCACAAGGTCTCCCTGGACACTAACGGCAAGGAAAAGCTGGACGGCAACGGAAACAAGGTGTATGACCAGCTGTTTACTATTGATGGCAAAACCGTGGAAGACAAGGTGGCACGCTATTTCTATCAGACCTGCATCGGCTTGCAGACGCACAGCCTGGTCAAGGAAGGCTGGGTGCCGACAGGAGCCCCGGTTGCCGTGCTCACCTATAGCAGAAACACGGACCCCAAAACGATCACGATCGAGTTCATGGCTTATGACAGTGACTTCTATGCGGTGCGGATGGAAGACGGTGCGCACTTCCTGATCAAGAAGGAAAAGGTGCAGAAGGT
>JAEYYW010000002.1 GCA_023428265.1 Bacillota bacterium
CAATTCTGGATCTCCATGCCGTGCAGGGCTGGCAAAACACCGACTGGCACTGCGACAACGACAGCGCTCATTCCTGCCTCTGGGATCAAGCCCACTTCATCGACCGGTTTGTGGCGCTTTGGGAGGAGTTTGCCAAGCGCTACAACGGCAGAAACATCATCGCCGGCTATGATGTGATAAATGAACCGCTCTGCAACGCGCCGAGAGGCCGTTTTACTACCATGCCCAAGTATCAGCCGGATTGGAACAAGATCAATTCGGTGTTTCACCGCGTGGTGGATGCCATCCGAAAGTATGACACCCAGCACATCATTTTCTTGGAGGGGGACTATTTCTCCACCTACTTTGCGGGGTTTGAGCCGCCGTTTGACCCCAACCTGGCTTATAGCAGCCACAACTACAACGAGGCGGGCTTTGGCCCCGGAGCGTATCCCGGCGTGTTCAACGGTGAGCAGTGGGACCGTCAGAAGCAAGAAAGCGTGCTGCTGGCCCATGAGGGCATGAAGTTCTCGCAGAAATACAACGTGCCGCTGTGGGTGGGTGAGTTTGGTGCGGTCTACAACGGCGCGCCTGAGCAGGTGCCGGACAGATTGCGCGCGATGGACGACCAGCTGGATGTCTATGAGACCCATGGCGTGCACTGGACCACCTGGACCTATAAGGACGTGGGTGTGATGGGCTGGGTCACGCTGGATCCGGAATCCGATTACATCCAGCTGGTCAAGCACAACCTGGAGGCCAAACGCCTGCTGGATACCGACCAGTGGATGAGCTGGCTGCCGGAAACGCCGGCCAAGACGATGATCCGAAACCTGGCAGAGTACGCCCGGCATACCATTGGTGATGAGGAAATCGAGGCCGAGGCCGCTTATGCTTATCTGAAGCAGAGAGCGCTTTCCGGCTTTGTGAGCAGCCTGATGCAGCCAAGCTACGCAAAGCTCTTCAAGGGCATGTCGGAGGAGCGCATTGACCAGGTGATGGCGTCGTTTGCCTTCCGCAATTGCCAGAAGAACGAGGGGCTGGTCAAGGTGCTGAAAAAGCATATGGCCAAATAGGGCTGCCCCCAATGAGGAATGAATCATTGCGGAGGAATCCGCTGCAGGGAAAGGAGCCATGAGCATGCTGAGAGTGGTCAAGGTAGAAAACGGCGTGGTGCAGGGGCTGCCGGCGGCAGACCCGCGCATCACCAGCTTCAAGGGCATCCCTTTTGCCGCGCCGCCGGTGGGTGAAAACCGGTGGCGGGCGCCGCAGCCCGCACAGGATTGGGAGGGCGTGCTGCTGGCGCATGAGTTTGCACCGGTCTCCATGCAGGCGCCGATCGGCCTGAACAATAACGACATCTACACCCGCGAGTGGAACGTGGACCCGGAAATCCCGATGGAGGAGGATTGCCTCTATCTGAATGTCTGGACGCCTGCGAAGAGCGCTGATGAGAAGCTGCCGGTTTTCGTGTGGTATTTTGGCGGCGGCCTGCAGGTGGGCAACACTGCTGAGATGGAGTTTGACGGCGAGCGCATCGCCCGCAGGGGCATTGTGGTGGTCACGGTGAACTACCGACTGAATGTGTTTGGTTTTATGTGCCACCCGGAGATCACTGCCGAATCGCCGGAAGCCCCGGCAAATTTCGGCCATCTGGACCAGCAGTTCGGCACCCTCTGGGTGAAGCGCAACATCGCCGCTTTCGGAGGAGATCCGGACAACATCACCATCGGCGGCCAGTCTGCCGGCGGCGGCAGCGTGATGAGCCAGCTCACCTCACCGCAGAACGATGGGCTGTTCCAGCGCGTCATCGTAGACAGCGGCATCATCGCGCCGCTGTATCCCGGCAACCGCACGCCCGGCATGAAGCGGAACCTGGCCGAAGCCGAACAGGATGGTGTGCAGTTCCTCAAGTTTATGGGTGTTTCATCGCTTGAAGAAGCCCGCAAGCTTGACGCTGTGTTTATTCGCGACAAAATGCTGGAATACAAAGGGTTCTGGGGCACCATCATTGACGATCGGTTCTGCACGGGCAATGCCTTTGAGCGGTTTGTGGAGAACAAGCGCTGGGAAGTGCCGGTGCTGCTGGGTCACACGTCCATCGAATTCCCCAGCATCCCCCAGGCGGCCACGATGGAGGAGTTCAAGGCCATGGCCAAGGAACTCTTCGGAGACGATGCGAGTGAGTTCCTCCGGTTGTGCGGCGCGGAGTCCGGCGATCTGGAGGAAGCGAAGCGAAAGGCCACCGTCAGGGCCAT
This sequence comes from Bacillota bacterium, assembly GCA_023428265.1. Taxonomy (GTDB): domain Bacteria; phylum Bacillota; class Clostridia; order Christensenellales; family UMGS416; genus JAEYRA01. Next base: position 2,238 of record JAEYYW010000002.1, read on the forward strand.
TGAGTATTCCATACGGGTGGCCGCCCAGGCCAACGCAACCGGCGTCAACGTGCCAATGTATTATTACAACTTTGATCCGGAGATCCCCGGTTGGGATAACCCCGGCACGTTCCATTCCGTGGATCTGTGGTTCTTCTTTGAGACGCTGGCCAAATGCTGGAGGCCCTTTGTGGGCAAGCATTACGACCTGGCCCGCCAGATGTGCGATTACTGGTGCAACTATATCCGCACAGGCGACCCCAATGGCGTGGGCACCACCGGCGAGGAGCTTCCCCGCTGGGAGCCCTATTCCCCGGAAGCGCCCTTTGGCATGCTGTTTGCGGACGAAGCGCAATTCTGCCGCGAGCAGCCGGATGAGGTGATGCAGTTCCTCGTCAAGAAATATTTCGAAAAGAACTGACCTGAACACAAAGGAGTCAACGGCCGGGTGTAAAGAACGCCCGGCCGTTGGCATGGCTCTGAAACCATTATTTGCCAGCGCTTGTATGTATTATCATGAACTACCTATATTATCTGATCGATATCTCATGTATAATGGAGGCGTGCACAGAACATATAAATATTTAGATTTTGTAATTAATTGCATGCCTTGTGTGGGCTTTGCACGCCGGGCCGTTGAGACTGGGATGCTGCGCAATGCTTAATTGGAGGCAAAATGATCGAGACATTGAGGGGTCTGCACGAGACCGTTAATTATGAAAATGAGTCGTTGATTAAATTCTACAACAATTCAGATTATGAGGGGTACCCTCTCCATTGGCACAACTCCATTGAGCTCATTATGCCTGTGCAAAACAATTATATTGTTACCTGCAATCAGGACACCTTTCACCTCCGGGAAGGAGACATTCTGATTATCCAGCCCAATGTGCTGCATCAGATGCCTGCAGTGCATGGCCGCCGCTTCATTTGCCAAGCTTCGCTCCTGCCGGTTTATTCATACAAGATGTATAAAACGATGTATACGCTCCTGCCGTCCAAGATGATTCTGACTCCGGAGCTGGACGCAGACCTTCACGGGCAGGTGCAGCAGCTTCTCCATGAGATCAACGATGAGCACAATGCCATCAGTCAGACGGCCGAGCTTTCGATGTATGTGAAGATCCTGCAGATCCTGCTGTTGATTGGAAAGGCTTCTTCGGCAAACCTTTCCCGGTTTGGCGACAAGGACGTTGAGCAGCAAAACAACATCAACAACTTCCTTGCAATCTGCGACTATATCAATAATCATTACGCCGAGAGGCTCACGTTGGAGGATGTGGCCAAGAAAAGCGGATACAGCAAGTATCACTTCGACCGGCTGTTTAAAAAGTATACAAACGAATCATTTTACCAATATCTGA
>JAEYYW010000031.1 GCA_023428265.1 Bacillota bacterium
GGTCTGCGGCGCGGCTCAGCACCAACTCAGCCCGGGCTCCGGCCGCAATCACCGTGATCCTGCCGCCGGAAGGCAGGCCGTCCAGGATGCGGGCAGCCTCCGTTTTCGCCTGCTCAAAGCGGCTGGGAGCCACATCGGTGGCCTGCATGCTGCCGGAGCAATCCAGCACCACCACCATTTCCTGCGGCAGCTGGGTGCCAGACACCGGGCGGAACGCGGCAAACACCAGCAGCAGGATTGCGGCAAGCTGCAGGAAGAACAGCAAGCCGGTGCGCAGCCGCTGCCAGGGCCGGTCGGCATGCAGCGAGCTGATTGCCTCGCGCCACAACCTGGTGCTGGGCACAACGGTGGTTTCGTATCGGCGCTTGAGGAAATACAGCACAAGAAAGGCCGGAATGGCCAAGGCGGCTGCGGAACCCAGCACCACGCTCAAAAACCGCATCGCCTCACCTCACCACGCCGGAGGCTGCCAGGCCCCCGAAAACCACGCGCTCCAGCGGCTCGGAGGAGTCAATCAGCAAATGGGCGGCGCCCAGCGAATGGCAATGGGACTTCACCTCTCCGGTGAAGCGATCCAGCGCCTTTCGATATGCGTCCAGCACGGCGGGCGTCGCGGCGATTTCCACCGCCGGCTCACCCTCGCGGCTCTCCAGCCGGACAGGGCCGTCATAATCAGGCCGAAGCTCTTCCGGGGAAAAGGTGTGTGCAAGCGCCACGTCCTGCTTGCAATACTTCAAAAAGGAAAGTGCCTGCCGCCAGTCGCCGCCGGTGAGCAGGTCGGAGATAAGTAGTGAAATGCCGCCGGCTGGCGGCGGTGCTAGGCGCATCGCGGCAGGGAGGTCTGTGTCACCGGTAAACTCAATCTGGTCTAAAAAACGCATCACCCGCGCAAAAGCTGCCCGGCCCGCCCAAGTCTCCGAGTGCAGCCGGAGCTTTCGGTCCACCACACAAATGGCCGCCCGGTCAAATCGCGCCAGCGCCAGATAGCACACAGTGGCCGCCAGCTGCCTTGCAAGATCAGCCTTGGGCTCCATGGATGCGCTGGCATCCAGCCAGACGGTGACCACGGTGTCGCGCTCATCCAGAAAAAGGCGCACAAACAGCCGGTCGAAACGGGCAAAGGCGCTCCAATCAATGCGCCGGGTGTCGTCACCGGCCACATATTGCCTGAAATCGGCAAACTCCACCGAGCTGCCCCTGGCGCGGCTGCGGCGCTGCCCCGCCCCGGCCCGCCCGGCAGACCGAGCGTTCAAGCTCAGAGCGTCCAGCTTGCGCATGAAGTTGTCACTCAAAGCATCCTGCCACATGGGCTAAACCGTCTCGGCGTCGCAGCGGGCAAGGATGCTGTCCACAATGCGATCGGTCGTCCAGCCGGAGGCGATGCCCTCAAAATTCAGCGCCAGCCTGTGGCGCAGCGCCGGGTGGGCGATGGCGCGCACATCCTCAAAGCTCACGTTGTAGCGCCCCATCATCAGCGCTCTCACCTTGGCCGCCATCAGCATGGCCTGGGCGGCGCGGGGGCTGGCTCCGTAGCGCACAAAGGACTTCACTTCCGCCGGAGCTGCTTCCTGATCGGGCTGGGTGAACATCACGGCTTTCAGCAGATATTGCTTGACGCCTGACGCGATGGGCACACCTCTGGCAGTTTCGCGCATCGCAAGGATGTCTTCCCCACCGGCCACCGCTTCGGCCCGGGCAGTGTCGCCGCCGGTCACCGTCATGTCCACGATGCTTTCCAGCTCCTCAAGCTTGGGGAAGTCCACCAGCAGCTTGAAGAAAAAACGGTCCAGCTGCGCCTCCGGCAGCGGATAGGTGCCCTCCTGCTCCAGCGGGTTCTGTGTGGCCAGCACAAAAAAAGGCTCCGGCAGGCGGTAGGAAACGCCGTCGGCAGTCACCTGGTGCTCCTGCATTGCCTCAAGCAGCGCGCTTTGCGTTTTGGGTGTGGCGCGGTTGATCTCGTCAGCAAGCACCAGCGACGCGAACACCGGCCCCCGCTTAAACTCAAAGCGCGTGCCGCCTTCGCTGCCGCGCACCACCACAGCGGTGCCGGTCACATCAGCCGGCAGCATGTCCGGCGTGAACTGGATGCGGCTGAAGGGCAGCTGCAGCACCCGGCCCAACGCCCGCACGAGCCTGGTCTTGCCAAGGCCCGGCACACCCTCCAGCAGCACATTGCCGCCGGAAATGATCGAAATCAACGTGTTATCCACCAGCGCCCGCTGGCCCACGATCTCGCAGGCGACCTGCTCGCGCATGGCATTGACTTTCTGGCCGAAGGACTGGATGTCATCGGTGGTGATTGTCATTGGTTCGCTCCTGTCATTCATTCTTGCATGAGCCGTTGCAGATCGCCGGCCCATACAGTACACACTCCCTCTGCCCCTTCGGGGCACCTACCTCGAGAGGGAGGCAAGGAGGCTGCTGCCCTATTCCCTACCCCCTTCATAGAGTGGGGGATGGTCTCAGCAGGGATCAGATGGGGACTTCTTTCGCTTGCCCATACGCGGCTCGTAGTCGAGACGCAGGCTGAGATCTAAAAAGCCAGGGAGGTTGCGCAGGCCGGTACAGAGCCCGGCCCGTACAGCACACACTCCCTCCGCCCCTTCGGGGCACCTCCCTCAAGAGGTAGGCAAGGGGTAGCCTGTTCAAGCTTTTCACTGTTGCCCGAAGGTGTGGGGTTGCGCTCTCAGTTGGTGATTGAAGAAAAATATCGCTCCACCCATTGCCTGAGACCCGCCGGGATGCTCTCGCGATCCATGGCCTCGGCAGCCTGGGCCTGATACTCATAGACAATTTGGTCATACGGGATATAGTCCCCGGCGGTGCCCTGCCCCGGCCCCATGTTCAGCATGTCAGACTGGCCATCCCCATTGCGCTGGCCGCCGGGGGTCACGCCGCTGTCGCTGCCGCCCAGCCTGTCCGGCGCGTAGACCGGCTCATAAGTGCCCTGCTGCTTCTCCCCTCCGGGGGTGAACTGGCTGTTGTTGCCGCCTTTGCCGTACCCGTTGGCAGACTCGTTTTCACTGTCAGGCCCGCCGCCGGTACCGGCACCGGCACCGGAGCCAGTGCCGGACCCATTACCCGAGCCGGAGCCGTTTTCGTTACCGTTTCCGTTTCCGTTTCCGTTTCCGCTTCCATTGCCGCTCCCGTTGCCGTTCCCGTTGCCATCGCTGCCCTGTTTGTTGGAAAGGCTGGCGCCGGCTGCGCTCAGTTGGGCCCGCGCGGCCTTGAGCAGCGCATTGGCATCCACGGCGTCGCCGGATTGGCCGCCGGATGCTTTCCCGGCTGAACTGAGCGCAGCAGCCAGCGCATCGGCGGCCTGGCTGTCCGCCTGTGATTTCATCGCTTCAGCAGCCGCATCCAGCGACGCGGAAAGCTCTTTGTCCGAGATGCTTCCCGCCGCTTGCGACAGAGCCTGCTGCAGGGCGGATTTGTCCGCAGCGCTCAGTTTTCCGTCCTTCAGGTCGCCGGCAAGGTCATCGGCCAGCTTCTCAAAGGCTTTGCTGTCTAGTTTTTTCAGAGCCTCGGCCAGAGGCTTGGTTTTGCTGCCGCCTTCAAAACTCGCCGCCAGTTGGTTTGCCGCCTGGCTGGCTTGCTGCCTGGCAAGCTCTTTGATATTGTCTTCCGCCTTGGAAAGCTGCTTCAGTGCGTCGCTCATCGTCCGGGCTTCGCGCAGCTCTCCGGCCAGCTTCCGCAGCTCCGCTTTGGTGGCTTCGTCAAGCGCGGGATCATCCATCGCCTTCTCAATCTTTTCAGCTTGTTTCTGGATCGCGCGCTTCGTTTCATGGCGCATGTTCACAATGTCTCGCTGCCCATTGGGGATCGCAAAGGACACCAAAACAGAGAGGGCAATTGCCGAGCAGGCAAGATACATCCACCGGCGCTGCCCCAACCCGATGCCGGCCTTCACATCAATGACCGGCAGGGCACGCCCGGCATCCTGCCGCAGTAGGCTGGTATAAGCATCCTCGCGGCCCTCCAGCTCCAGCAGCGTGGCCGCGCGCTCCTGACCACCCAGGCGGTCCAGCGCTTTGGCAGCTTGCTCCCAGCTTGGCCGCAAGAACACCACACCGGCGGCCGCACCGGCCAGCGGAGCGAAAGCCACACAGGCAGCCACAATCAGTGGCAAGCCCTCCACCGGCGTGAGGAAGGAAACAATCACCGCCGCACCAGCAGCGCATAACCCTCCAAACAGCCCATACCAGCCTGTGCGCACAGCAGCCTGGAGCAAAAGCCGGGCCCTCGCAGGATTCAGCAGCCGCTGCAGCTCTCCATCAGGCTTTCTCATTGCTGACCCACCTGCCTGGCGGCGCCAGAGCTTTTTTTCCAGGTGAGCCAACCGCGGCGGGGTGCAAGGATGCGCGATGAGAGGAAGATGAGCAGCGCGGAAACCAGCAGCAGCGCCATAAGCTCCCACCCCCACATCGGCGGCCATAAATTCTGCCCGGTGATCCCCAACACACCGATTCCACCCATGGCTCCGGCCGGCCCGAGCGCCTCAAGCATGGCCATCGCCGGGTTGATGATCCACAGAGCCGGATAACCGGGCACATAGTTGGGCTGCGAGCTGTGCAGATACGCATCCAGCGCCAGTTGCGCGTAACCGCCCACCGTTGAGACGATGCCCAGGAGGAAAACCGCCAGATAGGTGACGACAACCGCCGCCGTGGTGCGCTTGAGGATTGTGGAAAAGAAGATTCCAAGCGAGCCGATGGCGATGATGGTAACCAGATATACCGCCACCACACTCAGCACATTCAGAATGCTGACACCGCCATACAGATAAACCATCGTGAGCATCGGTATGGAGCACACCACACAAAGCACCATATAGAGGCAGCCGGAGAAGAGCTTGCCTGCCACCACGGCCAGCGGCGTCATCTGAGTGCACAACAGCAAATCCAGCGTCTTCCGCTCCCGCTCACCGGAAATCATGCCGGCGGTAATGGCAGGCATGATGAACACAATCAGCGCAAACTGAAACACCGCGAGGATATAGTAAAGCGCAGTGCCAATCATGTTGGAATCTATCGCCCCAGACGTCACAAACCCGAACCCCGCCACAAGGGCGATCACACCCAGAAGAAGCAAGCCGTAGAGCGTAATGAGCACCACACCGCGCCAGTTGCGGAATCGGGTGGTCAGCATATTGTCCAGCACGGCGTTATCAAGCAATTTCATTGCCGGTCACCTCCAGGAATACACGCTCCAGGTTGGCCTCATTGCGGTTGTAGCGCAGAACCTTCGCCCCTCGTGCGATCATTGCCCCAAGGATTGCGGCCACCTGCTCATCGTCGCCGACAAACGCCACCTTGAGATAGTTGCCGTCTGCCTGCACGCTGCGCACAAACGCAAGCTCCTTGGCCGCAAGCAATGCTTCCTCCACACCGCCGAGCAGCTGCACATCCACCGCGGAGGTGCCCTTTGACCGGCCCAGCACCTGCTCCATCGTGCCGCTGAGCGCCACGGCGCCCCGATCCATAATGGCCACGGCATCGCACAGCTCCGCCATTTCCGGCAGGATGTGCGAGCTGATCACAACCGTCTTGCCCATATCTCTGAGAGCCCGCAGAATGCCCTTCATCTCGGCCCTGGCCCGCGGGTCCATGCCGGAAGCAGGCTCGTCCATGATCAACAGGTCGGGATCATGGATCAGCGCCCTGGCCAGGCAAAGGCGCTGCTGCATGCCGCGGGAAAGCTCGTTGACATAGCTCAGGCGCCGGTCCGAAAGATTCACCAGCTCCAGCAGCGCGGGAATGGCCTCCTTGCGCTTGTCTGCCGCCACCCGGTGGGCGTTGCCGTAGAAGTCTAGGTATTCGTCCACTTTCAGTTTATCATATACGCCGAAGAAGTCCGGCACATAACCCATGCGGTTGCGAGCCTTCAGCGGCTGCTCCCGCACACTGACGCCGTCAATCCGCACATCGCCGGAATCGGCAGGCAGCAGCGTGGAAATGATGCGCATCGTGGTGGTCTTTCCGGCGCCGTTGGGCCCCACGAGCCCAAAGATGCAGCCCCGCTCCACCGAAAGGCTCAAGCCGCGCACAGCCACGAACCGGCCATAACGCTTCACCAGGTTTTGCACCTCCAGGATCATTTCACCACCCCCTGCACCATGATGCTTGGCGTGCCCTCAAAGAAATCGTTGGCACCGGCTGCTACTTGCAGACGCATAATGCCGTCCTTGCAATAAGTTTCGATGTCCTTGGGATCAAATCGAAACGGCGAGGAAACCGGCTGCCACCCGTTGGTCGCCCAGTTGAAAACAGACCATGTCCCTCCTCTGATTCCCCGGTTGGCGCCGCTGTCAAAATTCAGCTCGTTGATTGTGATCCCCATGGTGGAGGACAAGTCAAAATCCAGCACCGCTGTGGTAGAGGGGTCCACAAAGATGTAGCCCCCTTTGGCTGAAACACCGGCCTTGCTGGTCTGCGAGGGGCTGAGCGTTGCATAAATGGTCCTGATTTCAATCCCGCCCCCATCAACCGTTGCGTATCCGGAGAGCAGCTCAAGGGATTCCGGCTGCACGGCAGCACCGTTCACTGTCACACTGTGGTCATAAGGCTTGTTGAGCCACCCGAACACATAGGCTTGCGCAATGCCGTCGGTGTTCTGATAAACACTCGTGTTCATAATATTGCTCGCCTGCTCCCGCAGGAACGAAGCCTTGAGATAATTCTGGTCTTCCTGCAATGAAAACATGGGTCTGCCATACGCGTTGGGATAAATTCTATCAATGACGCTCCACAAGTAGTCCTGCATGCTTGACCGATCCAACGGAAGCGAGAACTGCTCTGTTTTGCCCGGCTCAAGCAGGGCAATGGTTTTATTGTTTCCGCCAATGACCGCTGTCACGTTTTCCATCGGCCACTCGGAATTGTTTTTCAGCAGGCAGTTTATCGTCTTGCCATCATACCGGAACTGATACTCCAGAGGGGATTGTTCATCAATGGACGTATACTTCATCGTCCTCGTGCCATTGAGGTTCACATTGAGGAACTCGATGTCGCCGTTGTCAGCGTTTACCACCGCGGCGATGTCACGCTTGACCGGATTTGTGTTTACCCCGGAGTATCCATAATAATCATTCATCGTGTTGAACTGGGGAAAGAGCATCGGCGCATCCGGCACTGAAACCCGGTATTTCCCAAGGGCAGGTGACACAAAGCCCAACGCTTGTTCGGAGCGGGCCATATTGCCGGTGATGTCTGTGCTGGTAAAGGCATACAGATAGGGGCGCCGGCCAACGCCATTGGTACCCAAGAGCAGCAGCACACCTGAGGTCAGCACGGCAAGCACCGGCACGGTGACCCACATCAGCTTCTGGCGGCCCAACGCTTTCAGCACAAGGAACGATCCTATGCCGGCCGCCAGCACAAACACAAGAAGCACGATCAGAAACAGCAGCAAAGTCACACCGCCGGATCCCTGCTGCAACGCTTGCGTAAAGCTGCTGTTATCGCTGTAATAGACGCGGTTTGAGGCATAGCTGACACTTTGCACAGCAGAATACAAACCGCTGTTGAGCAGCGACATCCACAGGCCTTTGGCGCCTTGCCAGCTTGACACGGCCCCTTCACACAGGCTGAATGCCGACACATACACCGAACCCCTGCCGCATCGCCTGCTCACCACCAGCGGTTTGCCGTCTTCGGTGCGGGCATTCATGATCCAGCCTTCATTGGCCTGCATGCTCAGGATGGGCAGTGTGCCGGTAAACGCTTTGCCCTGGGCCAGAGAGGAAAGCTGGGCCGGGTTATCTACTGAAAAGGAGCCCTGAAAGGAAAGGCCGGCTGTAAGCTCCTGCCAGCCGGGAGCAGGTTCACCACCGGGGCCGGTGCCCAGAATCAGCGTGCCGCCGGCGGAAACCCACTGCCGCAGCGATGCATATTGTTTGTCGGTGAGCGCCCCGCTCTTCAGATCGCTCACCGCGATCAGCCCAAATGCCTCCAGCAGCTGGGGGCTGTCATACAGATTCTGAACGGATAACTCGATCCAGTCTTTTTGATAGGATTGCTCAAACATGATGCTTTTCAGATATCCCATGGATGCCGGGTCATCGCTCAGGATTCCGCAAAGCGCCTTCTCAGGATCAACACCGGACACTGTTTTCGGTGTGGCGGCAGCCAATGTGGAGCCACCCTTTTTCAGCGAAACCTCGAAATCCCTTGGCTGCAAAATGCTTGATGCCACCACAAAAAGCGTGAACTGCTTCTCTGTGTTTTGCGGCAGGATCACTTCCCTGCGCACCAGCAGGGAAAAGGCATCGCCGGTGCGCAGTTCAAGCG
>JAEYYW010000066.1 GCA_023428265.1 Bacillota bacterium
TGATATGGTATCATTGATACACGCAAATGAACCACGGGGAGAGACCAATGCCCATTTCCTTCGCACCGGGCGGCAGCCATTATGATGTGACACCGCTGGAAAACCTGTTCATTGAGAATTACATGGCCGAGGCCACCGGCGACTTCGTCAAGGTGTATCTCTATGGCCTGATGTTTTGTTACCGCGCCGAAGAGCAGCCCATGGAGATGGGCGACATCGCCCGCGACCTGCACATGAACGAGGAAACCGTGCGGGCCGCCTTTGCCTATTGGGAGAAAAACGAGCTGGTGCGGGTGCTCTCCGCAAAGCCGCTGGCGCTGGAATATGTGAATCTCAAGCACAAGTTCATCGGCGGCACCAAGTCGCAGGAGCTGAAGCGCAACCGCGTGTTTGCCGAGCTTTCGCAGCAGGTGCAGCAGATTTTCTCCGGCAAGCGGGTGCTCAGCACCACCGAGTTCTCCCGGATGTATGACTGGTTTGAGGTGCTGCATTTTGAGCAGGCGGCCATCGCGCCGCTGGTGGCCTGGTGCGTCAAGCAGAAGGGCGAGCGTGTGAGCTTCGCCTATCTAGACACGGTGATGATGAGCCTGGCCGAAAAGGGCGTGACCACCGCCGAGGAAGCGGACCGGTGGATCCGCTCGCAGGAGGCGATGAGCTCAGGCGCCGCCAAGGTGCTCTCCCGCTGGAGCCTCCGGCGCGCCCCCACCGTGGATGAGATGGACCTGTATGAAAAGTGGACCGGCCCGTGGGGCTTCACCGAGGACGCCGTGATCGCCGCGTGCCGCGAGATCACCGCCACCGACAAGCCCAACTTCAAATATCTGGACGCCATCCTTGCCTCCTTCCACGCCGAAGGGCTCACCACCGCCCGAGCCATTTTGCAGGGCATTGACGACCGGAAGCGCCGCAGAGAGATGTGCGCCGACATCACAAAGGCGCTGGGCCTGCGGGCCTCCGTCTCCAACGCCACGGAGCTGCTGCGGCTCTATGAGCATTTCACCAGCCTGGGCTTCACTGATTCGGCGATCCTGATGGCCGCCACGATGCTTGCCATTGAGGGCCGCCACACGCTGGCGGATCTGGCCGCCCGGCTGAACGCCTGGTATGAGGACGGCACCGTGAGCGACGAGGCGCTTGCCGAGCGGGGCCAGCGCGATGGCGAGGCGGGCCTTGCCGTGAAGCGCTGGCTGGGGCTCTGGGGCCAGAGCCGGTCGCCCTCCCCCGGCGAGCTGGCGGCCTATGCCCGCTTTCACGACGAGTGGAGCCTGCCTGATGACCTGATTGACTTCGCCGCCGAGCGCTCTGCGCTGGCGGACCGGCCTCTTGCAATGATGGGCAGGCTGCTGGAGGGCTGGCGCGACCGCGGCATCCGCGACCGCAAGGCAGCCCACGAGGATTGGGAAAAGGGCCGGGCGGCAAGCCAGCAGCCGGAGAAGAGCTTTTCCAACCAGCGCACCTATTCCCAGGAGCAGCTGGACGGCATGAAGACAGGCCTGTTTGACCTGAAGGATTTGTAAGAAATGGCCGGAGAGTTTGTGGAGCAGATCCTCAATGAAATGTCCGCCAAAAAGGACGCCAGGCTGGCGGCCGCCGCCGGGCGCGCCCGCACCGTGCGGGATGCCTGCCCGGAGCTGAAGGCGGTGGAGCTGGAAATTGCCCGCGCCGCCCGCGCCGGCAAAGAGACCCTGCCGGAGCTGATGGCCCGGCGGGAGGCGCTTGTGGGCCGCTGGCTTGCGGAGCAGGGGCTCCCGCAGGAATGGCTTCTTGCGCAGCCCGATTGCCCGCTCTGCTCCGACAACGGCTTTTCCGGAGGCCAACTCTGCACGTGCGTGCGCAATGAAGTGTCCCGCCGCATGTATCGCGACGCGGGGCTCACGCAAAACAGCCCGTCTTTTGAGAAGTATGATCTTTCCCTGTTCCCGGACACGGTGATGACCAAAAGCGGGGCCACCGTGCGGGACTATATGGCGTTTCTGCGGGAAATGGGGCAGACCTACGCGGCCAGATTTCCCGGCCTGCAAAAGCCAAACCTGCTCTTCACCGGCCCCACCGGCTGCGGCAAGACCTATCTGCTGGACTGCATTGCCGCGGAGCTCATCAAGCGGGGCTTCTGGGTGGTGCGGGCCACGGCCTTCGGCGCCAACGAGATCATGGCCAAGGCCGTGTTTGAAAAGGCAAACCCCGACCACCTGTTTGACTGCGACCTGCTGGCGCTGGATGATTTGGGCTCCGAGCCGTTGTTCAGCAAAACGAAAACCTATCTGTTCAACCTGTTGAATGAGCGCATGGCCGCCGGCAGGCCCTATATCGTGTCCACCAATCTTTCCGCCGGCGAGATCCTCCAGCGGTATGAGGAGCGCATTTTCAGCCGCATCACCGACCAGCGCACCACGCGGATTTTCGAGTTTGAGGGCGTGGACTTGAGGCAGTGCGGGTGCTAAAAGACGATAAGATGAAAGAAAAGAGTCCGAAGCACAAACGCTTCGGACTCTTTTTCAGCGATTATCGCCTCACATCCACTGGGGCTTCACATAATCCACCCTGTTCATGAAGAAGCTTTCCGCCTTGTCCACAATGGGCCCGCCGTCTTCATGCGATGCGGTGTAGGCAGCCTGCCACTCCGGATCGGCACTGAAGGAGGCAAAGGCGGCGTCCCTCTTCTCATGGTTTTCAAAGGCGCACACATAATAGATTTTCTCCGCGCCGTCGGCGTCTTCATAGAAGTCGCACACATGGATGCCGTGCTTGGGGAACAGCGCCAGTGTGACATCACGGAAACGCTTGTGGATGGCCGGCAGGCGGCCGGGGTGCATGTGGTAGACCCTCAATTCATAGAGCATGCCATTTCTCCTTTTGAGTCGGTATGGCTCCATGATACAACCACAGGCAGGCCCGGCACAACCGGGTTCGCGGATGTGTGAAGGAACTATTGCCGTTTGCAAAGCAAAACTTACAGCACCTTCGAGTGCCTGTCTGCATAGCTGGACGCGCACACGCTCTCCGGCTTGACCCTGGGGATGAACGCCAGCCCTTTGGCCATGCCCACCAGCTCCGCCAGATAGGCGCGGGTGGGGCCCTTCTCGCCGGCGTCGATGTGAAACTCCAGCTCCACGCCGCCGCGGCCCGAAAGGGTGCTGTAGATGCGATCCAGCCGCTCCTCGTCAAACAGATAGGCCAGCTGCAGCGAGCAGAGCGTCTCCAGCGAGAGCTTCTCCCGCAGGTTGTGCAGCGGCCTGCGCAGATAATTGCGCGTGTAGAAGCCAATGGCGCCCTGGCCCTTGCGGTGCACCAGCACGCAGCTGACCATCACCGAAGCCTCGTTGTTGGATTGGGAGTCTGACCCGATGGAAATGCAGTAGCTGCTGTGGGGGTCTTCCCGCAGGAAGTCCACCACCCGGTCAAACACCTCATGAAATGGAATCACGCCGTAGCGCACGCTCCGGAAGAGCGTCTCGTCGCTGAATGTGATGCTGTTCCCTACCGATCGTTTTACCATACGCCCTCCTGTCCGCAAGCGTCACGCCTTAAAATCCCCCAGATAAACAGAAACTCCCGCAGTTACAGCGGGAGCGCACGAAACCATATGGGCACAACAAACCTGTTGCCGCCATACAGGCCGCTCCCGGTGTGGATATTCCGCTGGATATTGCCGTTGGAAGTTCATTTGTTCGCCTCCGCAGGATATTATATCACCGACGCTTTGTTTTTGTCATACCAGATATTGCTAAATAGAACTGTGCCGGAAGAAATTTCGCAGCCTATCAAAAAAGCGCCCCCCGGTTCAGGAGGGCGCTCCGGGTTTGCTGGAGGCTTACTTGAACCAGCCCATCACGTTCTTTTCGGCGAAATCACCGCAAACGGGAATCTTGTTGTGCTCGCCCTTGGCGGCCTTCAACATCACGATGATTGCATAAACAAACGCCGCGACACCTGCAATGGGAAGCAGAATCCAACCAAGGATTGGGATGATAGACAACACAAGAGTAACAACGAACCAGGCGACACCATAAACAAATGCCTGAGCGCAATGGAACCTTACATGTTCATCATCCTTGACAACCGCCAGACCGATTAGTCCCAAGAGGCCGAAAAAGCCGCTGAAGATGTAAGACAGATAAATCCAAACTGTATTGTCGCTCTTGGCAACAGGCTGCGTATTGGGTTGAGACATCTGAATTACCTCCTATTATGAATTATTGATATTATACATCGCCATTTCACAAGCTACAAGGAAAATCAAGAGATGATGCGGTTTTTGCTCCATTTTCAGGCAGCCCGGCGCGGCAATGCCGCAAGATGGGCAGCCCTTGATCCGGCGCAGCGCACAGCATGGGCAGACCTCCTAAAATAGTACAAAATCAGACAATCCTGATATCCGAGTGTTGAAATCAGAATTTGACGGGTATACTATGGTGCAGAAGACCCGAGAGGTGAAAGCATGAGCAAAGACTACTATTCGGCCGTGGAAGGCCGGCGCTCTTATTATTCCATCACCAACGCCTCCACGATCTCCGACGACCGCGTTGTGGAAATCGTGCGGTTTGCCGTCAAGCATGCTCCCTCGCCTTACAACTGCCAGAGCGGCCGGGCGGTGGTGCTGCTGGGCAAGGAGCACGACGCCCTCTGGGCCATTGTGCTGGACGCGCTGCGGCCACTGGTGCCCCCCGGCAGCTTTGCGCGCACCGAGCAGAAGGTGGCGGGCTTTGCCGCCGGCCACGGCACCGTGCTGTTCTTTGAAGACCAGGCCGTGGTGGAAAGGATGCAGCGGGACTTCCCCCTTTATCAGGAGAAATTCCCGATATGGTCGCTGCAAAGCTCCGGCATGCAGCAGCACATTGTGTGGACGGCGCTGGAAGCCGAGGGCCTGGGCGCGTCGCTGCAGCACTACAACCCGCTGATTGACCATGCAGTCAAGGCAAGATGGGGCTTCCCGGAGAGCTGGATGCTGATATCGCAGATGCCCTTTGGCACGCCTTCTGCCCAGCCGGGTGAAAAGGAGTTTCTGCCGCTGGAGGGCAGGGTGAAAGTGTTTGGGCAATGAAGGGAGCGCGAAGAAAGGCATTTGACGCCGTGCTGCCCGATGGTTGCATTTGGTGATATAATGTTGTTTGACCACACCACGGAGGACATTATGATGATTTCTGTCGACGAAGCGATACTCCGTATCAAAGCCAACGCGATGCTCCTCATCGCTGACGATGGCTCGGAGCAGAGCCAATGCACGCTGTTTCTCCCGGCACAGTTTGCCACAGCAGAGACCGTCTCGCAAATGGCGGCGCTGGCCGGAAGCACTGTATATGCCGCGCTGCCGGAGGATCCGGACCATGCCGGCGTCGGGCTCATCGGCCTGGGCAGCCTGCCCATCGCACCGGCCAAGAGCGGCGGCGTGCTCCGCAAGGCCGGTGCCGCCGAAGCGGCGTTGGATCTGGCTGCGGCGGCGGGTGCGAACCGCGCGACGCTGATTGCCACGGTGGCCGGGCCCGACGGCAAACCGGCAAGCCGGTCTGTGTGGAGCGGCCTTGCGCGGGACAATGCCCTTGCCGTGGTCACCATTGAGGCGCTGATCGCCTGGCGGCGGGAGCGCGACACCTATGTGACGCGGGAGGCTGATGCAAACCTGCCCACCGAATACGGCGACTTCCGCATGGTCGGCTTTGTGAACCGCCTGAACGGCGAGCACCATGTGGCGCTGGTGATGGGAGAAGTGAGCCCCGAGGAGCCGGTGCTGGTGCGGGTGCACTCCGAATGCCTGACCGGCGACGCGTTTCACTCTCTGAAGTGCGACTGCGGCCAGCAGCTGGCGGCGGCCCTGACGGCCATCGCCGAGGAGGGCCGGGGCATCCTGCTCTATTTGCGGCAGGAGGGCCGGGGCATCGGGCTGATCAACAAGATCAAGGCCTATCACCTGCAGGATCAGGGGCTGGACACCGAGGAAGCAAACCTGGCGCTGGGGTTCCCCTCCGACATGCGCGATTATGGCATTGGCGCGCAGATCCTGAGCGCGTTGGGCGCCGGCAAGCTGCGGCTTATGACCAACAACCCCAAGAAGCTTGTGGGCCTCGCCGGCCACGGCATTGAGGTTGTGGAGCGGGTGCCGCTGCTGATCAAGCCCAACGAAGTGAACCGGCGCTATTTTGAGACGAAAGAGCAGAAGATGGGGCATCTGTTTCATCGGTAAGGCTTTGCCCGGTCACAGAAAGGCCGGCACGGCGCCCGGCCAACCCACAGCCAGCAAACAAAACGCCCCCGCGCAGATGCCTGCGCGGGGGCGTTGATTCAATCAGAGAGATTAGCTCAGCCGAAGATGCCCTTCAGCCACTTGGTGAAATCCTCCCAGGCCTTGGTGAACCAGCTGCCCAGGTCGGTGGTAGCCTTCGCCACGCCGCCCAGCTTGTCGGTGATGGCCTGCAGCTGCTTGGCCTGCTGGGCAAACAGCGCCGGGTCAATGTTGAGCTCGGACAGGCGCTTCACCAGATTTACCAGCTGGTCAATCTGGCCGTCGGTCAGGCTGATGTTGTGATCCTTTGCCGTCTGCACCACGATGTCGCGGATCTCATCCTTACTCTTGCCCTTCAGCTGGTCCTGCATGGATTTGAGCTCGTTGACCAGCTCCGTGGCGTCTTTGGTGCCCAGATAGTCCGCCAGCATGCCGGTGAGCGCCAGCTCGTCGGCGGCGATCTGCTTGGCGTCGCGGCTCAGCGTGACGCCGGTGATGTCTTCATAGGCCTTAAACACGCCGGCCAGCGCCGCCGTGCCAGACACGGCCACCGGGGCTGCAATTTTGATGTCGGCATCCACAATGCCGGCGGTGGTGAGCACGGCCATATACATTTCAGGGGTGACCCAGTTGATGTTTTTGGTCTCCACATCAAGGCCGGAGCCCTCGTCGGTGGACTGGATGTAGATGCTCGAAAGCGACCTCTTGCCGATCTTTTCCGCCGGGATCAGGTTGCCCAGCCAGGCCTTCTCCTCGTCAATCGTCACTTCCAGCTCTTTCACATCGTCCGGCGCGCCGAAGAATTTCTCCAGGTCCGTCTTCTGCTTGTCGGTGAGGTCGTGGCCGAACACCACGCGGGAGTTGTCTTTGCCATCGGCCAGCGCCACAGGGGCAATCAGCGTCATGCCCATCAGCACGGCCAAAACGGCCGAAACCAGTTTTTTCATAACACTCATCCTTTCCTTCGTCGGTTGAGGGGCTGAACCCCCCAATGGAGAAGCCCTTCAGTTTGAACTGAAAGGCTTTGAATTTGTTATTTCATTGTCTCAACATGGTTGTATTATACCAACAACGGGCTCATCTGTAAACCAAGTCAGCCTGAAATTGGCAAAGTTCACAGAATCTTTACGAGTTTTTGCGTTAATTCTATTATTCCCAGCGCTTAACCGGGCCCTATGAAGCGGCGATTGGTCAGGGTTTCCCAAACCGCAGCGCCATCACATGCACGCATAGGAGGTGTGGCAGTAGCAGCAGCAGGTGGACCAATGGGGGCGTCAGGATTGTTTGGCTCGCTGGATCACCATTTCATAGTAGCGCGTTTCGGAGCAAGCCGCAAAGCCATACCCCCGATACAAGCGCAGCGCCGGTTCATTTGCACTGTTTACATCCAGCAGCAGCCTTTGGATGCCATCGGCTTTTGCCAGGCCCGCCGCCAGATCGAGCAGGCGCTTGCCATACCCTTTGCGGCGGTGATCCTGCGGCACACCGATGCCATAAAGGTTCAGGCCCTTTTCGTCGCGGTATTCGCCCAGATAACCCACCACCGCGCCGGATTGATCGGTCATCAGCCAGTTTGTGCGGTCAGTTGACTCCAGGCCGTTGCGCAGATAGGCTTCTTCCGCAGCCGGTTCCTTGCTGAAGCACGCGGCCCTTGCCGGCAAAATGGCGGCAATGTCCTGCTCCGTCAGTTTCCGCAGCGCAAAGCCTTCGGCAGCGGGCGCGGGGCCCTCCGGCAGCACAAGCTCCATCTGATACTCAATGTGGCTGAGGGGCATGCCAAGGCGGTCTGCCACAGCCTGGGCATGCAGCGCCCTGCCATCCACGCAGAAAAGGCCTTGCGTGTAGCCATAGGTGCGGCACTCTGCCAGTGCCGCCGCATAAAGCCTGGTAAACAGCCCCCTGCGCCGGTGTGCGGGGTGCACAATGGCCGTGAACTCCGCTTCCTCTGCTGAAGGCGCAAACACAAACAGGAAACCGGCCAGCGTGCCACCCTCACGGATCGCGAAAGCGCAGTCCATCTCCGGATGCAGGTTCACCGAGGCGTCTGTATAGATCACCGGCGAGTATCCGTCTGCCGCGGCGCAGCGCTCCAGCAGCTGATCCAGCTCACCCCGCAGGGCATCATCAACGGCGCGGTACTGTTGCAGCATCCTTCCTCCTATCGCGCGCCGGCAGGTTCGCTCGTCAGGATGTGCCGCAGCACCCCGCCCATGCTTTCCGCCACCGGCAGCCCGATCGAGTCGAGCCTCTCCCGGCTGTAATGCCCGAAGGAAACGAGCAGGCAGTCGCAGCCTGCCTCGCGGGCAACCTCGGCGTCATGGGCCGTGTCGCCAATGAAGAGTATGGACGAAGAATCCACCCCGGTGGCGGCGGCGTGGTCGCGGGCAATGTGCAGCTTGCCCCGGCCATGGTGGTCCTCAGCGCCGGAAACGGAATGGAGCAGGCCGGTCAGGCCGAAGTGGCTGAGCTGCTCGGCGAGGTGACTGCTCAGGCTGGCCGACAGCACCGACTGGGAAACGCCCGCGCGGCACAGCGCGGCGATCGTTTCCATCGCGCCGGATTGCAGCAGGCAATCGCGCCAACCAGCCTGATACAGCGCCACAAATTCGTCGGAGACAACCTCAAAAGGCTCGGCGGAGAAGTCAAAGCCCAGCTTGCGGTAGTAACCCTCCACCGGAAACTCAATGATTGCCTGATAAAAGGGCAGCGCGATGGGCGGCAGGCCCCGCCGGGCGAGCATTTTGTTCATGATGGACACGCACAGCGTGGCGTCGTCCAGCAGCGTGCCGTTCCAATCCCACACCACATGGCGGTAGCGAACACTCACAGGCAATTCTCCAATCTGATTCGGGTTTGGGCATATTCCTCCGGCGCGCCCGTACCTTCCACGCTGACGCGGCCATCGTAGCCGATCTGCCGGAGCGCGTGAAAGAACGGCGAGAAATCCGCGCCGTCACCGGGCAGCGGAAAGCGGCGGCCATCGGGGTTAGCGATGTGGCAGTGCAGCAGCAACGGCCCCGCGGCCAGCACGCCCTCCACCCCTTCGTTTTGCAGCGCCATGTGGTACCAATCGGCCAGCACGCCCACATTGGCCATGGACACCTGCCGGGCCAGGGCAATGGCGTGGGAGACGGTGTTGATCACATTGCACTCACCGGGGTGCAGCGGCTCAATGGCGATCGCAATGTCGTGGCGGGCCGCAATGGGGGCCGCCAGGCGCAGGAAATCCGCCAGCTGGCCGAGCGCCTTTTCCAACGGCCAATCCGCCGGGCGGCGGCGGGCTCCGCCGCTGCCAAACACCTGCAAGCGCACGCCCAGCCTTGCGGCCCGCGCAAAACCGCTTTCCAGGTATTCCGGAATATCAGACAGGCACGCGTCCGGGCCGGTCAGCCGGAACGCACCCGGCAGCATCAGGTTCAGCGCCTCCACGGCGATGCCGGCGCTGGCAACGGTTTCGGCCATGTGGTCAAACTCTGCCGGCGCCGCGGCGCTTATGGCGGCCAGCCCGGCCTCCAGATAGCAAAAACCGGCCTTGGCGGCGGCGAGAGCCATCGCCGGCCCGGCGCAGATTCCAAACCTCAAGGGCAACCTCCCCGGTTCAATCGGCATCCCGGAACAGGCGACGCGCCTTTTCCGCCACGCGGCGGCGGCGGGCAGCGGTGTCGTCCGCAAGGATCACCCAGCCGCTCTCCTGGCGCTCCACGGTGCAGCCCGGAGCCGCGCCGGGGGGCAGCTCGCCTTTGGGCAGCGAGAACACACCGGCGCCGCCCACCGGCGTGAGCACCGCCTGATCACCCTCAAACCGGTCTATGACTGCCTTCATGCCGACACCCGCCTTTCCAATTGCCTCATTATATCACAACAACCGGCAGGCCGCCCCATTAACAAACGGGGCGACTGCCGCTATAATGGTGGTGCGGGGCAAACGCCGACAAACAGCAAGCCCGCGGGCCGCGGGCGGAAGGGGTTTTCATGCCAAACGTGACGCTTCACCCGCTGCACGTTGTGCCCGATGATCAGCTTGCCTTTGCCGTGGTGATGACGCGGCACCTGGGCCGATGGCTATTTGTGCGCCACAAGGAGCGGAGCACCTGGGAGATCCCCGGCGGCCACCGGGAGAGCGGCGAGGCCATTGAAAAGACCGCCCAGCGGGAGCTTTATGAGGAAACCGGCGTGATGGCCTCCACTTTGATGCCGGTGTACGCCTATGAAGTATCCGGCGAGGGCCGCAGAAGCTGCGGGATGCTTTATTGGGCCGAGGCTGCCTCCATCGCCGGGCTGCCGGAAAGCGAAATTGCCGAGGTGCAATATTTTGACCGCCTGCCGGAGAGCCTCACCTATCCGGAGATCCAGCCGGTGCTTTACCGCGCCGCGGCGGAATATGCCGCCAGTTATGAATACACAATGGGCGAGATGTATTGACCGGTGAGCCATCGGCAAGGGCCTGATGAATTTGTGTTAAATCATGATTGCATACGTTTAAAGGATGAGAGAATGGGCAATTATGAGACAGGAGACGGTTGCATCCGTCCCACAAGACATGATTCCTTCCCTCTCTCCTCCTTCCCTGTGGCCCGCCGCAAGGCGGGTCTTTTTTGTTGGTGCGGGGGACTTTGAGGCAGAGCTCTGCCGCTGCATAGAGGCTGTCTGCAACCAGGAAATCCCCCCTCTTCGCATTGCTTCGCAATGCTCGGCTTTGCTCTTATATCGCTCGTGGCGACATTGCGCAAAGCCGGAGGCTGAGGCCTGTCGCCTGAGGGCGACATCCCCCCTTGAATTTTTGCCTTCGGCAAAAACAAGGGAGGGTAAGGAGGTTGCTCTGTCCATTTACCGGAGGGGCAGCATCCGCTGGCTCCACTTGATATCGGGGGCAGCGGCAAATCCGGCTGACAGGCCTGCCAACCCATGGTAAAATGATTCATCAAGTATTGGGAGACATGCACATGCAATGGATCGCGACGGCTGCGGCCGCGCTGGAGGGCGTCACGGCAAGAGAGCTGGAGGCGCTGGGCATCGAGGTGCTGGAAACACAGGCCTCCAGGGTGCTGTTTGAGGGCGGCTATGAGCAGGCGGCACAGGCCAATCTGTGGCTCAGGAGCGCCGGGCGCGTCCGTCTGGTGGCAGGCAGCTTCCGGGCGGAAAGCTTCGAGGAGCTGTTTGAGGGCACCAAGGCGCTGCCCTGGGAGCAGTGGATTGGCCGGGACGACGCCTTTCCGGTGACGGGCCGGGCGGTCAACTCCAAGCTCATGAGCGTGCCGGACTGCCAGGCCATCGTGAAGAAGGCCGTGGTGGAGCGGCTGAAGACCAAGCACCGCATGGAGTGGTTTAGCGAAAAGGGCCCGGCCAACGCCATTGAGGTGCACCTGCACAAGGACATGGCCACGCTCTCCATCGATGTGAGCGGCGAGGGCCTGCACATGCGCGGGTATCGCAAACTGAACGGCCCGGCGGCGCTGCGGGAAACGCTGGCGGCGTCCCTGGTGCTGCTGACCAAGTGGAAGGGCGACCGCCCCTTTACCGACCCGATGTGCGGCACCGGCACGATCGCCGTGGAAGCAGCGCTGTTTGCCCGCAACATGGCGCCGGGCCTCAAGCGGAAGTTCGCCGCAGACAGCCTGCCCTGGTTTCCGAAGGAAGCCATGGAGCGGGAGCGGCAGCGGGCGCGGGACGCGGTGAACCGGGAGCTGAAGGTGGACATCGCGGCCTCTGACATTGACACGGAGGCTGTCTCAATGGCCAGTTACCACGCCAAGGCCGCCGGTGTGGCCGCCGACATCCGGATCACACAGGCGCCATTGAAGCGCTTTGCACCGCAGGCGGCCCAGGGCCACCTGATCACCAACCCGCCTTATGGCGAGCGCATGGGCGACAAGGCCTCGGCAGACGCGGTGGCAAAGGAGCTGGGTGCGCTTTATCAGAAGCTGGACCGCTGGGCTTTTCATGTGATCAGCGCGGCCGATGATTTCGAGCGGCAGTTTGGCAGGAAGGCCGACAGCCGGAGGGAATTGCGCAATGGGCAGTTGAGATGCCGTTATTTTGAGTTTTACAGGAAGTAAGCCGACAAAGCGTTCATCGTCGGGCCGGGACGGAGCCGTGTCGGCGGGCCGGGGCGGAGCCCGGCCCCTACTGTAAGCAATAGAGATTACCAAAGGTGATTTTCAAAAAATAAACCTTTCGGAACGGGCCGGTACAGAGCCCCGGCCTTCAACCCACGCCCCCGTTGATTCAAATTTGGAAACAGATTACCATATCCATGAGCCAAAAACCAAAATAGAAACGAAATCCGCGCAGCAATTGTCACGCATGGCGGCGGCAGTTTTGGTATCCTGCCTGTGAAAGGAGGCCGTGAGGATGGATTGGGTGATCCGGATGAACGAAGCTGTGGCAGTGATCGAGGCAGGATTGACCGGCCAGATTGACTATGACCGGGCGGCGCAGGCAGCCTGCTGCTCGCCGTGGCATTTCCAGAGGATGTTTGCCTACCTGGCCGGCATGCCGCTGGGCGAATATGTGCGCCGGCGCAGGCTGTCATTAGCCGCGATGGAGCTTGCAGGCGGCAGCACCGCCATAGTTGATCTGGCTGTGAAGTATGGCTACGACTCCAGAGAGGCGTTTACCCGGGCGTTCCGCATGCTTTTTGGCATCAGCCCCTCGGCAGCGCGCGCCGGAACTGGCCTCAAGGCCTATCCCCCCATGGCCTTCCACATTACCATCAAGGGAGGCACAGAAATGAACTATCGGATCTGCGAACTGGAGGCGTTCTCGGCAGTGGGCGTGACCCACAGGGTGAACACGGCAACGGCCTTTCAAGAAATCCCGGCGCTTTGGAAGGGCTTCATGGCAGAAGACCTGTTTGGCAGGCTATGGGCGATGAAAAGCCCCGGCGAACCCTTCGGCGGCGTGCTGGGATTGCTGGCTGGCGGAAACTTTGGCAAAAACGAGCAATTTGACTACACGCTGGCTGCGGTGTCCAGCGAGAACCCGCCGGAGGGCATGGTGCGTTTTGACTTCCCGAAGAGCCTGTGGGTGGTGTTCACCGCCGAGGGCGAGCCCATGGCCTTGCAGGGGCTTTGGGACCAGCTTTACACCCAGTGGGTGCCGGCGATGGACGCCGTGTATGACATGGCCTGGCTGCCCAGCATCGAGTGCTATCTGCCGCCGGAAGCCGGGAAGAATGAGCTGTGGATCCCGATTGTGAAGAAGCAGGGGTAGGAGAAAACCCTCACCCCCCGCCCCCTCCCCCATGGGATTGGGGGAGGGGGAGAAAGATTTTGCCCGCACATATGCTAAGCAAAAGTGCTCCACAATTGCCGGGGTGATACCCTGCCCCTACTGTTGGAAACGGGTTTTCACTGCCTGCCTTGATTCCTCCCCGTAAACAGATTACCATGTAGGGCATCCAGTGAATGACAAGTCAAGGAGCGCATATGCCCGATCCCAACAGCCACCAGGAGTTTCAATTAACCGGCGGCAGCACCGATGTGGTGGTGTTTGTGCACGGCATTTTGGGCAGCCCCTGCAGCTTCCGGGCATTGGCAGAGCGATTACACAGGCGTGGGATTGATTGCGTGGCGCTGCTGCTGCCCGGCCACGGCGGCTCGGCAAGGCAGTTCGCGAGCGCAAAGGCGGCACAATGGCCGGAGTTTGTGAAGCGACGGCTCATCGCGCTCCGGAAGCAATACAACCGCGTGTGGCTGGTGGGCCACTCGCTGGGCGGGCTCATCAGCCTGGACTGCGCCGCCTCCGGCCTGGCGGACGGCCTGGTGCTGCTGAACGCGCCGCTGGTGTTCAAAATGAGCACGAAGCAGCTTGGGTTCAGCCTGAAGATCATGCTCGGCGCAAAGGATGATCACGACCCCTTTCTGGCGGCATACCGCAAGGATTACAGCGTGTGCGGCACAAAGCTCTATGAGTATCCGCTGTGGGTGCGGCAGTTTTTGGGGCTGTTTTCC
The DNA here is from genome assembly GCA_023428265.1 of Bacillota bacterium. Taxonomy (GTDB): domain Bacteria; phylum Bacillota; class Clostridia; order Christensenellales; family UMGS416; genus JAEYRA01. The sequence goes on from JAEYYW010000066.1 coordinate 14,170, forward strand.
TACATGAGAACAGTGAAGCGGAAGCTTAAGGATGTCAAAGGGCCGGTGCTGGTGCTGCAATCGGCCAGAGATGAGTCGGTGCCGATGAGCAGCGCGAAGCTGCTGCTGGATGGGCTGGTGAATGCCCAGACTGAACTGCTGGTGCTGGAGCACTCCTATCATCTCTACTTCCCCGAGGGGGATGAGGAGAGGATGATGGAGGCGGTGGAGGGGTTTGTGAGTTTTACCAGCTTCAAATAGACCAAATGATCTTCCTCTTTTTCCTCCACCACCTGAAACCCAGCATCCTCCGCCAAAGCCTTGAAGATGGCCAGGCTCTGCACGCGCCCGGCCCAGCCGGTGCCGTAGCCGGTGAGCACGGTTTTCTCCGGCAGGCGCACCTCGATGCCCAGCACAAAGCTGGTCTTTTCGGTGGTGTTCTCCGGAATGGCCATATCCCACAGCAGGAACGTGCCGCCGGGCTTCAAGACGCGGTGCACCTCGGAAAAGACCTGGCGGTGATCCGCCGTGGGGATATACATCAGCGTGAAGAACGCCGTGGCGGTGTCAAAGGAGTTGTCCAGAAACTTCATGTCGCGGGCGTCCATCATCACTTTGAGCCCGCAGCCCGGCGCGGCCTCCAACCCCCGGCGGTGCTCCTCCGGCGCGATGCCCACGGCGTGGCTGCCTGCCACCTGGCCGATGATGCCCTCGCCGCCGGCTCCGATATCCAGCACCAGGCCGGGCAGCGACAGGCCGGTGAAGTCAAACCCCAGCGCACCGGCCAGATGGGAGGTTGCCCTCTTTCCCGGCGCGCCCATGAAGCCGATGGCAAGGTCATAGCTGTGCCACCGGCCGTCGATCTTGCGCCCATAGGTGGGGTTGGCTTCCAGAAAGGATACCAACCCTTCGGCAGGCGGCGTGAAGCCCTCCCGCGCGGCGATTTCCTCCAGCGAATAATAGGTGACGTTGTTGATGCAGACCATGGGCGGCTCTCCTTCAAATTACATCCTCTGTTGGTCTGACGGTCTGGCAAATTGGTTCAGAGCAAAGAAAAAGCCCGCTCAGAAGCGGGCTTTTCCGAGTATTTACTTGTACTTCCGGATGCTCCCATAGACCGGCCCATAGGTCTGGCAGGCGCGGTAGTCAGCACCCTCCGGGTCCTGCGTGCCGAAAGCGGCCCAAGCGCTGGGGCGGTAGACGCTGCCGCCCTCCACGTTGTGCATGCTCACCGGGATGCGCAACATCGAGGCCAGCGAGATGAGGTCGGCGCCGATGTGGCCGTAGCTGAACGCGCCGTGGTTGGCGCCCCAGTTGGCCATCACGGAGTAGACATCCTGGAAGGCACCGGAGCCGGTGACCCTGGGCGCGAACCAGGTGGTGGGCCAGGTGGGGTTGGTGCGCTGGTCCAGCTTGTCGTGGACGTCTTTGGGGAGCTCCGCCGTCCACCCTTCGGCGATCTGCAGCACCGGGCCCAGGCCCTTGACCAGGTTGATGCGCGACATTGTGACGGGCATGCCGGCCTTGGTGGTGAACAGCGACGAATAGCCGCCGCCGCGGAAATAGCCCAGATCGCCGTAGCACCACTGTGTGGCGGCCACGCAATCGGCAGCCTCGGCGCTGGTGACCTCCCACCAGGGCTTGATGGCGGGCTGGCCATCCACAGTCTGGCGGCCGGAGCCGTCGAGTGCGGCGGGGCCGGAGTTGATCAGGTGGATGAGGCCCCCGGCGGCCACGCCGGAGAGCTCATGGCCGGTGACGCGCTTCACCGCCTCCGGCGACCAATAGGTGCGCACATCGGCAAACACCTGGGCCGAGCCGGTGAGCAGGTGGGAGAAGAGCATCGCCACGCCGTTCAGGCAGTCATTCTCAGTGGCGACGATATAGGGCTGGCGGATGCCGCTCCAGTCAAAGGAGGAGTTGAGGATGGCCTCCAGAAAGTCGCCGTTGGGCATGAAGTCCGTCCACTGCCGCTGGCCCTGGAAGCCGGCGGCGATGGCGTTGCGGCCGTTGGATTCCTCGGCAAAGCCCATTTCGCGCAGCTTCGGGTTGCCCACCATCAGGTCGCGCACGATCAGCGCCATTTTGACCACGGTCTGCCAGACTTCTTCCTTCTTTTGGGCGCTGTGCTGCTGCTCCGCAGGGTTGGTGTCCGGCCCAACGACCAAGTTGGCCTTGGCCCATGAAAGCGCCTGGGCATATTCCTCGTGGTCGTAGATGCCCTCCTGCATGCGGCGGATCAGCTCCGACTCATCGGACCATTCCACGCGCATGCCCAGATAATCCTCAAAGAAGTCCGGCACGACAATGGAGCCCGCAATGCCCATGGACGTGGAGCCCACAGACAGATAGCTCTTGCCGCGCATCCAGGCCACGGCCAGGCCGGAGCGCACGAAGCGCAGCAGCTTTTCGGCCACGTCGGCGGGGATGGACTGATCGGCAGCGTCTTGCACGTCGCGGCCATAGATGGAGAACCCCGGCAGGCCCTTCATGTTGTGGGCAGCCAACACGGCGGCCAGATAGACCGCGCCGGGACGCTCGGTGCCGTTGAAGCCCCACACAGCCTTGGGTGTGAGCGGATCCATGTCCATCGTCTCGCTGCCGTAGCACCAGCAGGGCGTCACCGTGAGCGACACGCCCACGCCCTCACGGGCAAACTTTTCAGCGCAGCGGGCCGCTTCGGCCACGCCGCCGATGGTGCTGTCGGCAATGACACACTCCACCTTGCTGCCGTTGGGATGACGCAAGTTTTCCTCAATGAGCCGGGCCGCGGCTTGGGCCAAAGCCATCGTCTGGCCCTCCAGAGACTCGCGGACGCCGCCCTGGCGGCCGTCAATGGCCGGCCGGATGCCCACCTTGGGGGGCTGGCCGGGAAAACGGCTGGGCGGGGGATTCAGCTTGTATTCAAAAGACGAAGACATACGGGCTCCCTCCTGCGTGTGTTCTGCAATCCATTATAGGGATGTGATCCGGAAATGTATAGTTGAGATGGAAAAAAAGAGAGCCTTGGGAGGCTCTCGCAAGCTAGCTGCCCGCCGACATCTGCCCGTCGGCAGCAGAAGCACCGGCCAGCGGCAGCGCAATCACAAACTCAGTGCCGGCCCCTTCGGCGCTCTCCACACTGATGGTGCCGCCGTGGCGCCGGATGCATCCGAAGGATGTAAACATCCCCAACCCGGTGCCCTTCTCCTTTGGCTTGGTCGTGAAAAATGGGTCAAACACCCGTTTCTGCGTCTCGCCGGACATGCCGCTGCCATTGTCACGGACGGAGATGAAATACCATGCACAATCGCGCTCAGGCATCAGGCCGTTGAACCGGCCGGTCCAGCCGCGGATTGCTATCTCGCCCCCCTGGGGCGGCATCGCGTCACGGGCGTTCAGGCCGATGTTGAGGATCACGTTTTGCAGCTCGTAAAAACTGCCCATCACCACACCGCCGTGATCCACGGAGCTGATCAGCCGCACTTCCCTTGGCAGCGCCCGCTCCAGCATTTCCAGCGACTGCCGGATCAGCTCCTCCATCTCAACAGGGGAAAACGCATCGTCTTCTCCCTTCGAGAAGCTGAGCAGTCGCTTGAGGATGCCGATGGAGTTGGAAATGGCATCCTGCACATAATCCAAATACTTCTGGCGCTGCACCTCGTCTGTGACCGTGCCAAGAAGCTTAACCGACATCTGCATTGTGGAAAGGTGGTTGTTGATGTCGTGGGCCACGCCGTTGACCAACTGGCCGACGGCGGTGAGCCTGTCGTTTTGCGCCATGTATTGCTCGGCCCGCTTGTGGCGGTCAATGTTCAATGCCATGCCAAGCGTGACATGACCGCCGTTTTGCTCCATCATCCGGCTGGAAATGAAGAACCAGACATAGCTGCCGTCGGCATGGCGGACACGGATTTCACCGGAGAACATGTCGCCTGCCGAATGAGGCATCCGCATCCGGTCGATTGGAAAAATTCTCTTGTCCTGCGGGTGGATGTATTGAGAGAAATCAAGCATTTCAACGGCGGTGAACGGATAACCCAGCGAGCGGAACCATCCATCGGAATGGATTTTACTACCTTCGCAGACGAAGCTCCACGCCTCCGCCGCCTGCATGACCAGCTCCATGCGGCACCGATACTCCCGCAGAAGGTCCAGCATGTGGCCCCGCTCGGTCACATCATCCACCTGCACAAACAGGCTGTCTTTGCCAAAAAAGCTGCTTTCCCCCTGCGTGGTCACCACCAGATCCACGGCACCGGTGCGGGTGACGGGAAGCTTGCGGCCCGGCAGATGCTCCAGCTCCAGACGGACCGCCTGCCCGCGCGCTCCCTCAGACGCTTCCATCGCGGCGCCGAGCCCCAAGCCTGCGGCGGTGAGGCCGGCCGGAAGCGGTGCGTTTGGGTCAACACCAAAGATTTCCAGCATGCGCCGGTTGATCCGGATGACCCCGCCCGCCTGGTTGAGGATTGCCATGCCCTGCATGCTGCGCTCGGCAAGGTCATCCAGACGGGCGCGCAGCTGCCAGACGGCAGTGGTCTGCCATTTCAACAGCACAAGCAGCGTCGCCGTGCCCACCAGCAGGCAAATGGACGGATAGACTGCAAACGGCAGCGTGATGCCCCCGACGGAAAGCCTGAAAAGCGCAAAGATACAGGAGAATACGGCAAGAAACTGCGACACAGCCGCAAGCACCCAAAGCAGCGGCCGAATGGGCTCCGTTTTTTGCTGAGCAAGCGCCAGAAGCAAAAAGACCACTCCGGCGGCCAGGGAAAGGCCGGCGGCAAGAATGTGAACGCCAACCGGTAAAAAGAGATGGTTCATCTTCGAACCTCCTGCCGGTATAGGGCAATCACAAGCCAAACAATAGAGTTGAACGAAGTGATGCTTACACCATTCTAACACGGTGGCTGTGACGGGGCAATTTCAAATTCTTACGCAATTGGCCCCATTTGTTGTAAAATAATGCTATATCCGAAACGGGAGGAAACGCCCATGAAATATCTGCTGGCGCTGGATCAGGGCACGACAAGCTCTCGGGCGATCCTGTTTGACGAAGGGATGAACGCCGTCTCCTCCGCACAGCGGGAATTTCGCCAGATCTATCCGCAGCCCGGATGGGTGGAGCATGACCCTTACGACATCCTCTCCACACAGACCGAGACCATGCGGGAAGCGGTTTCCAAAGCCGGTGTGGACGCGGCGGACATCGCGGCCATCGGCATCGCCAACCAGCGGGAGACCGCCGTGGTGTGGGATGGCCGCACCGGCAGGCCGGTGATGAACGCCATTGTATGGCAATGCCGCCGCACCGCTGACTTTTGCCGACAGCTCGCGGAGAGCGGCCAGGAGCCGGAGATTGCGGCGCGCACCGGGCTTGTGGCCGACGCCTATTTCACCGGCACCAAAGCGCGGTGGGTGCTGGACCATGTGCCCGGCGCCAGGGCGTGGGCGGATGCCGGGCACCTGCGGCTGGGCACGGTGGACTCCTGGCTCATCTGGAACATCACCGAGGAGCAGGCTCACCTGACCGACGTGACCAACGCGTCGCGCACAATGCTATACAACATCGGCAACATGGTTTGGGACGGAGAAATGCTGCGGATGCTGGGCATCCCGGAGAGCATGCTGCCGGAAGTGAAGCCCTGCAACGGTTGCTTCGGCCACCTGCGGCGCGACATCCTGGGCAGGTCCATCCCCATCTGCGGCGTGGCCGGCGACCAACAGGCGGCGCTCTTTGGCCAGGCATGCTTCCAGCCGGGTGACGTGAAGAACACCTATGGCACCGGCTGCTTTCTGCTGATGAACACCGGGAACAAGCCGGTGCCAAGCAAAAACCGGCTGCTGACCACCGTGGCGTGGGACTTGGGCACGGGCCCGGCTTATGCGCTGGAGGGCTCGGTGTTTATGGGCGGCGCGGCGATCCAGTGGCTGCGCGACGAGATGGGGCTGATCCGCACCTCTGCCGAATCGGAAGAGGTGGCCCGCTCCGCAGCGGACACAGGTGGCGTTTATCTGGTGCCGGCGTTCACAGGGCTGGGCGCCCCCTGGTGGGACATGTATGCCCGCGGCACGCTGGTGGGCATGACCCGGGGCACCGGCCGGGCCCAGGTGGTGCGGGCGGCGCTGGAGGCCATCGCCTTTCAGAGCGCCGATGTGCTGGCGGCAATGGAGCAGGACAGCGGCATTGCGGTCAAGCGGATGAAGGTGGACGGAGGCGCCTCGGCCAACGGGCTGCTGATGCAATTTCAGGCTGACCTTGTCAACACGCCGGTGGTGCGGCCCGCCTGCATTGAGACCACGGCCATGGGCGCGGCTTATCTGGCAGGATTGGGTGCGGGTCTTTTCACCGGCACGGAGGCCATCGCGGCCAACTGGCAGGCGGGGCATGAGTACCTGCCCGGTGAGGATGGGCCCCGGGTGCGCGGCCTGCACGCTGGCTGGCTGCGGGCAGTGGAGCGGGCACGGAACTGGGCGGAGTGAACCTGACGCAACAGGCAAAAACAGGAAGACCGATCCAATCAAAAGCGCCGGAGAGACCCTCCGGCGCTTTTCCTGTGAGTTTACGGTTTTTTCAGCCCTTCAGCAGCTTTTCCCACGCCGGGAATGACCGCTGAATCGTGCCCCTGTCCACACAATAGGCGATGCGCACATGGCCCGGCCAGCCAAAGCTGCTGCCCGGCACGATCAGAATGCGCTGCGCGGCGGCCTTTTCGGCAAAGGCGCTGTCGTCACCGCCGGGAGCCTTCGGGAAGAGGTAGAACGCACCGGCGGGCCGGATGCACTCCATGCCAAGGCCGGTGATGTGGTCATAGAGCATGTCACGGCGGGCCTTATATTCCGCCACGTTGATGCCGGCATCCAGCGAGGCGGCCACGACCTTCTGAAACAACGAAGGCGCGTTCACATAGCCCAGCGTGCGGTTGGTGAATGCCAGCGCCGCCATCAGC
>JAEYYW010000154.1 GCA_023428265.1 Bacillota bacterium
TGGCGGTGTATCCGGAAATGCTTGCGGATAAGCTGCTGGAGCATCATCTAGCCGCGCTGGACGACACCGAAGACCTGGAGCGGGCCGTGGCCCGCAAAGACCCGCTGTTTTATCACTTCGCGCTGGACATTTCGCTGGATCACTTTTTGCAGGCGCTGTTCGCTCTGAACCGCGTATTTTTCCCCAGCCGGAAGCGGTCACTGGAGCATATCGCAAGCTTCAAAGCTAAACCAGCGGATTGCGAGAAAAGGATTCTGGATGTGATCAGGCTTGGAGGCACCGCGGAGGGGATTGGGCAATCTTATGGCATTTGGACGGATTTGGTGAAAGAATTGAAACAGCTGGCGGAGTAGGCAACCCCGCCAGCTGTTGTTCTTGGTTAAAGATCTAGCTTCTCAAACGAGCGGACGGCCTTGCCATAAGCCACCACCGTCAGCAAGCCATACAGCAGCATGCCCGCCGCCAGCACATACAGCTTATAAATCAGGTAGTCCGGGTCTTTGGTGTCCAGGCAGTCCCGCACGAAGGGCACGACGTGGGCGCTTGTTTCCGCCAATATCATATAAACGGCGATGGTCGCGCTGGACCACACAAAGGCCTTGCCTACTTTGTTCACATCCTTGTAGTAAACCCGGAAGAAAACCAGGTTGAATAGCCCCAACATGCCGAAGGAAAGCCCGAAAAACGCAATGTTGGCATCCATCCCCACTTGATTGCCAGGCATGTCAAAACTCTGGCGAAGCGCCGCGAAGGGGATGGATAGCAGCACCTGCAGCAATTGTATCAGCATCACAAAGGCAAACCGGGCCTTTACGATGTCACGCTTCCGCACCGGCAGTGACATCGAAAAAGCGATGTCATGGTTCTCCCGGCCGGTCAGGCAGGTGAAGAACACTGCCAGCCCCGTGTAGAAGAAGGTGACGTAGTATGGATAATTTGGGATGATGAGCATCGCCGACAGCGACAGGAAGATGATCGCCGTGGGGTGCATCGCCAGTGAAAACTCCTTCCATAGCAGCTTCTTCATCATAACACCTCCTTTTCCATGTGCACCATGATTGCCTCCAGGTCAGCATCGGTTGCCCCGTTAGGGAACAAGCCTGCGTGCTCCGTTTTGATCAGTGCAGAGTATCCGTCCCGCATACGCTTGATGCCGATCAGCAACGGCTTGACATGGTCATCCGGGCCATCCGGGCCGAAGTGCGCGACCTTATAGGAAGCCACGAACCGGTCCATACTGCTGTCTGCCACAATCCGGCCCTCGCGGATATAGAAGATGTTATCAGCGCATTTGTCCAGATCAGAGGTGATGTGGGTGGAAAACAGGATCGTGATTCCACGGTCACGCAAGCCCAGAAACACATCCAACAGGTCGTCGCGGGAGATGGGGTCCAGGCCGCTGGTGGGCTCATCCAGGATCAACAGCTCGGCGTTGTGCGACAATGCCAACGCCAGCGCGTATTTCACCTTCATACCGGCGGAGAGCTGCGCCGGCGTCTTGGCTTCATCCAGGTCAAACTGCTCCAGATACCCATGATATGCATCGTCATCCCATCTGTCATAGAAGCGCCGTGTGACACTGGTGATCGTCCGGATCCTGCTCTTGCTGTAGTAATCCACACCGCCGGATACAAAGCCAATGCGCTGCTTGATCTCCAGTTCATTGTCCGTGAAGCTTTTGCCGAAAAACGCAATGGTGCCGCTGTCCGGATGGACGAAGTTCATCAGTGACTTCAGCGTGGTGGTTTTGCCGGCGCCGTTGCGGCCAATGAAGCCGGTGATCTTGCCCGTTGCCAACGAAAAGCTCACGTTTTCCAGCGTGAAGGCAGGGTATCTTTTACACAGGTTTTGAACGGTGAGCACACTCATTTCTTATCCTCCCCGTGTTTCACAGTGTTTTCGATGGCTTCGGCGAGACAGTTCAAGTCCTGAGCGCTCTCCCGCGGATAGATGCTTCCGCCCTGGCCGTTGAAAATGGCTTTGGCAATGCCCTCCATCACGCTTTGCTTGTGCACCGCAATGCCGCGCTGGTGGTCTGCCATCACCACCAGGCTGTCACCCGGCTCAATGCCGAACATGTCGCGAATTTCCTTGGGGATCACGATCTGGCCTTTGGGGCCGACCTTTACGGCGGTCATGAAGTGTGTCAGTTTGTCACCCATGAGGTCACCTTCTTGTTTGGATGGTGATAGAAGTATAACAAGTAATACAGATAATAACAAGTTGGATTTTTTAGATGCAAGGCGAGGGCGGTTCAGGTGTGACAATCTGGGATTAATAAATGGGGGAGGGGGGTCAGAATAAACCGGTGGAATGGGTCTGAAAAGATTAGGGGGGTGGAAAAACACAGAAATGAATCGGGAGCAGGCAAACGGGTTGGGATGGGCAGATAAACGAGCGTATCAGCAAGTCTGGGACGGAGCATGAATGAGCGGGCCGGGACAGAGCCCGGCCCCTACTGGTGGGTGATGTTAAGCCAGAGAAGTTACTGCGCGTTGTACATGCCGTGGCTTTGCATGTAGTTGAAGAGCCCCTCGCCGTGTTGCTGCTCTTCCTTCTGGATGTGGTTCAGAGTGTTTCGCATATCGGCGTTCTTGAACTCGAAGATTGCGGTGTCATAGGTGCCGGACACATACTTCTCCGTCATCAGCATATCGTCGCACAATGCGGCATCGGCCTGATTGCCCATGACGGACATGGCCGCCTGCTGCGGGGCCGGTTTGGCGTTCTGTTGCTGCTGACCCTGCTGGTTCATGCTCGGCACTTGCCCTGACAGCATCTGGTTGATGGTGTTCAGGTGTGTCTGCTCCTGGCCGGCATAGTCGGTGAATAGCTGCTTCAGCTGCGCGTCCTTGGCCTGGTTGGCGTAGGCGCTGTATTTGTCCACACAGAGCTGCTCGTGCTTTTGCTGGTCCTGCAACAACGACCGTTCTTTTTGTGTTAAACTTACTCCCATATTCCATTACCTCCTGACGGTATGGTTGGCAGAAGGTGGGGGGATTATGCGAGGAGTAGGAGAGAAGCATTTTTATGGTGATTGAAACGGAGAGGCTGATTATTCGCCCGTTTGAGGGATCTGATCTGGAGGAGTTCAGGAGGCTGCTGGACATCCCGGAGGTGGAGGGCTGGCGGATGCAAAAACCCCGGGCGAAGGAATTCCTGGACTGGCAAATATCAAACTATCAGGCGATGGACATTGTGCACGGCGTCGTGTGCATGGGTGTGTTTGACAAAGCCACCGGCAAGGTGCTGGGGGCGGCGGGCGCCGGGGAGCATGATGATCTGCATGAGCCGGAGTTGTTTTTCAACCTGTTGCCGGAAGCAAGGGGCAGGGGGTATGCCAAGGAGGCCGCGCGGGCGGTTACGGAGTGGGCTTTTGCCAATTATGACATTCCCCGCTTGATCGCCACGGTGGAGGTGGGGAATGTGGCGTCGCAGAGGGTTGTGGAGAGCTGCGGGTTTGAGTTTGTGGAGGAGAGGGAGTTGCTGGTGCATATAACGGGGGAGAAGTATGTGTTCAAGCTATATCAGAGATTGAGATAGTGCTTGCTCTTTCGCTATTTCAAGGTGCTGGCATGGCTTTTGTAGGCACAGTATATATCCATGAAGAGCAGCTCGTGCTTTTGCTGGTCCTGCAACAGGGAGCGTTCTTTTTGGGTTAAAGAGATTGGCATGTTTCATTACCTCCTGACGGTAGGGTTGGCAGAAGGTGGGAAGATTATGCAAATAGCAGACTTGATTATCTTAAAATAGACATAGCTATTCAAATGTTGAAATATATCTCTTGTAGACATATAATGGCTAATAGTTAATCTCAAGAGGAGTTTATGATGAACTTTAACTATGTGTCATTAGGTAACAAAATAAAAACAAAAAGGGAAAGTTTACTATTATCATCTTTTGAAGTGGCGGAAAAAGTTGGTGTTACTGAATCTAGTTATTTACAAATTGAAAATGGTACATCTGATAATGTTTCTGGTGATTTGATAGTTCGGATATCACTTTGTCTAAACGTTGATTTTAGGTTCCTTATATCACCTGATTATTTGACAGCAGAAAATGAAGTTAATGAATTGTTTCGGATAAACAACTCACTGACGAAAAGCGATAGAGCATCAATACAAAACTTTATTAGGTTATGTGAATATAAATCTGAGATTGAGGAATTACTAGGCAAAACTAAGCCAAATCCTGGTGACTATTCGACATACCGTTTTCCTAATCGCCGCCATGATCTTCAAGGGAAAGAATGTGCAAAGATCGAGAGGCAAAGACTCGGTATAATTGGCCCTATTGACAATCCGTATAACTTATTACGATCACAGAAAATTCATATTTTTCGGAAGCAACTTGAAGAGAGAAATATTTCTGGTTTATATATAAAGCATCCACGTGCTGGTGATTGCATTTTGATAAACTATCTCGATGATATATATAGGCAGAATTTTTCTCTTATGCATGAATATGGCCATGTTCTATTTGATTCAAAAGAAAAGCAAAGCGTATCTTATATCAACAAAAACAACTATATAGAAACACGGGCTAATAACTTTTCTAGCTACTTTTTACTGCCTGAAGACCAAATGATGATATTTACTAAGAATTCGTCCCTAGATACTACTAAGGCAAAGATTTCTGCCGTTTGTAATCATTATAAGATCAATAGACATGTTGTAATATATCGATTATTGAAGATGAAATACATAACAGAGCAAACTAAAGATTTCTTACTTAAGGATCGCGACCTTAAGGCAAAAACACATGTTAAAATTGATCCAGAACTAAGCAATTGTTCGGCGAATAATCGGGATTTTTATGAATTGCTTATAAAGCAAGGTTTGAGCATTGAGTATCTAGAGTTATGTAGATGTGCTTATGATCAAGGTGAAATCTCGTTCAGTAAAGTAGTTGAAGCATTTAACTGTGATATGAAAACTGCTCTCAAGATATTAAATACTTGGAATGTGTCATATGGAGGTAATATATGAGCGCTAAGAGTGCCGTTATTGATACTTGTTCATTGATTAATCTGCAAACAATAAACAATATTTCACTGATCAAGCAGTTGAGGTATTATTTTGGAACAACAGTTTATGTTGAAGTTGAAATAATTGATTCAGCCTGTAGAGATTTTCTTAAAAGACTTGAACGCGAAAATTTGGCGCGACGAATCGAATTAACTATTGAGGATTTAGTTGAAATGGCGAAAATACCTTATTCGAAGAGGTTGAGCAATGGCGAATTATCATGTTATATAAAGGCAAAGGAGTTAAATATTTATGCACTATCGGATGACAAAAAGGCGATAAAGTACATCTCAAGATATTATGATATAAACCATATTATTGGAATTAAACATTTTCTTGAGGATGCATATTTGCACGGGTTTCTTGGTGAGTTTGAGGTAAAGAGATATATTGAAGAACTAGCACAGAATCGTTTTAAAATTGAGGACGAGTTCTTGATAAATTTGATAGCACAGAAACATAGATCCTAAAAGAGAAGAGCCATCAATCTTGATGGCTCTTCAGTGCATACACTAAACGACCAAACTCTCCCCACTCATCTCCTGGGGCTTCTCCATCCCCATCACATCCATGAGCGTCGGCACAATATCACACAGCCTGCCATTCTCCTTGAGCTTCGCATTTTTGTACTGCTCGCTCACCAGGATGAACGGCACCGGCCCGGTCGTGTGCGCCGTGAAGGGCTCGCCGGTCTGGGGGTCCACCATCATCTCGGCGTTTCCGTGGTCAGCCGTCACAATGGCTTGGCCGCCGGTGGCGAGAATGGCGGAAATCACCTTGCCCACGCACTCGTCCACGGCATGCACGGCCTTCCACGCGGCGTCAAAGATGCCGGTGTGGCCGACCATGTCGCAGTTGGCGAAGTTGAGGATCATCACGTCATACTTGCCGGACTGCACGCGCTTCACGGCCTCGTCAGCCACCTCGTAGGCGCTCATCTCCGGCTTTAGGTCATAGGTGGCGACCTTGGGCGATGCAATCAGCGCCCTGTCTTCGCCGGGGAAGGGCTCTTCCACGCCGCCATTGAAGAAGAACGTGACGTGGGCATACTTCTCTGTTTCGGCGATGCGCAGCTGCGTCATGCCGTGGTCAGCCAGCACCTTGCCGAACACATTGTCCAGGCTCTGGGGGAAGAACGCGATCTCGAGGTTTGTGAACGTGGCGTCATACTGCGTCAAAGACACATAGTGCACCGGCTTATAGCCGCCGGCGCGTCCAAACGCCGAGAAGTCCGGCTCGATGAAGGCGCGGGTGATCTCGCGGGCGCGGTCCGGGCGGAAGTTGAAGAAGATGATCGAGTCGCCGGCTTCCACGGTGGCCACGGGCTTGCCGCCCTGCATGATCACGGTGGGCTGCACAAACTCGTCGTTTTCGCCCTTGTCATAGCTCTGCTGCATGGCCTCCACAGCGCTGGCCGCGGTCAGGCCCACACCGGCTGCCATGGCGTCATAGCCGCGCTTCACACGGTCCCAGCGGTTGTCGCGGTCCATGGACCAATAGCGGCCCATCACGGTGGCGATTTTGCCGGTGCCGATCTTGGCCATGCGGGCTTCCAGATCCTCAATGTAGCAGCGGCCGGAGGCGGGGGGCGTATCACGACCGTCCATCAGGCAATGCACAAACACATCTGCCAGGCCATTGCGGCGACTGAGCTCCAGCAGGCCCTCCAGGTGGTCGATGTGGCTGTGCACACCGCCGTCGGAGACCAGGCCGATCAGGTGCAGCTTGGTGCCGCGGTTGAGCGCGTTTTGCACCGCGCCCAGCAGGGCGGGGTTTTGGAAAAACGTGCCCTCGCGGATCTCCTTGGTGATGCGGGTGAGTTCTTGATAAACCACGCGGCCGGCGCCGATGTTGGTGTGGCCCACCTCGCTGTTGCCCATCTGGCCATCGGGCAGGCCCACGTTCATGCCGCTTGCGCCGATCTGCGTGAAGGGGTATTCGGCCATGAGCCGGCCCACATTTGGGATGTTTTCCGGCACGATACAGTTGCCGGAGTGCTCCGCGCGAAGGCCGAAGCCGTCCATGATGATGATTGCGTTGGTCTTCTTCATTTGCTACCTCTCAGAAATGCACCACGGCGTTGAAGTCGGCGGCTTTCAGGCTGGCCCCGCCGATGAGGCCGCCATCAATGTGCTCCATCGCCATCAGCTCTTTGGCGTTGGCGGGGTTCATGCTGCCGCCATACTGGATGCGGATGGCCTCGGCCACCTCTGCGCCAAACTGTCGCTTCACCTCATCGCGGATGATGCCGTTGACTTCGTTGGCCTGCTCTTTGGTGGCCGTCTTGCCGGTGCCGATGGCCCAAATCGGCTCATAGGCGATTACGACGGTGTTCACCTGCTCGGCGGTGAGGCCTTCCAAAGCGGCCTTGGTCTGGCCGCGCACCAGCGACTCGGTGACGCCCTGTTCCCGCTGCTCCAGCGACTCGCCCACGCACACGATCGGGATCAGGCCCGCTTCGAGTGCTGCCTTGGTCTTCAGGTTCACGGTCTCATCGGTTTCCGCAAAATACTGCCGGCGCTCCGAGTGGCCCAGGATCACATACTCCGCGCCAACGGCCTTGAGCATGGCGGCGGAGATTTCACCGGTGTAGGCGCCGCTTTGTTTGAAATGCATGTTCTGCGCGCCGAGGGCGATGTTGGTGCCTTTGAGGGCGGCAGCCGCAGCGGGCAGGCACACGAAGGGCGTGCACACCACCACGGTGCAGGGAGCATCCTTGACCAGGGGGATCAACTCATTGATCAGCTGTGTGGCTTCGTCCGGGGTTTTATTCATCTTCCAGTTGCCGGCGATGATCGGTGTACGCATGGGGTTATGTCTCCAATCAAGTCGAAATTTCAAAGTATAGTATACACTCTCCCAATCCTATTGGGAACTGGTCAGGGGAGGGCATGGGCTGGATGCACACTGCGTGTGCGGCTTGCCGATGCATCCTGGAACGCCGCCCCAATAAGAAACGGGCCGGGACTGAGCCCGGCCCCTACTGATTACTGACTACTGGCTACTGGCTACTTGCTCAGCAGCACCGCCACGCCGGGCAGCTCCCTGCCTTCCAGGAACTCCAGGGAAGCGCCGCCGCCGGTGGACACATGGCTCATCTTTTCGGCCAGGCCAAACTGCTCCACCGCGGCCGCCGTGTCGCCGCCGCCCACGATCGTGGTGCCGCCGCTCTCGGTCATGGCCTTGGCCACGGCCATCGAGCCGGCCGCGAAGTTGGAAAACTCAAACACGCCCATGGGGCCGTTCCATATCACGGTCTTGGCGTTGCGCACTTCGTTGGAGAAGATCTTCTGTGTTTCGGGGCCGATGTCCAGGCCCTCCCAGCCGTCGGGGATCTCACGGCTGTGGAACGTGGCGCGCAGGCTATCGTTGCTGTATTCCTGGCTGGCCTCGTTGTCCACGGGCAGCAGCAGCTTCACGCCCTTCTTTTCGGCGGTTGCCATCACTTCCTTGGCATACTCAATGCGGCTTTCATCCAGCAGCGACTTGCCGATGGAGCCGCCCAGCGCCTTCTGGAACGTATAGGCCATGCCACCGCCCAGGATGAGCGTGTCTACCTTTTCCAGCAGGTTGGCGATCACGCCGATTTTGTCCTTCACTTTGGCACCGCCCAGAATGGCCACAAAGGGGCGGGCCGGATTGTCGAGCGCGCCGCCCATCACTTCCATTTCCTTCTTCATCAGGAAACCGGCCACTGCGGGCAGATAGGCCGCGACGCCGGCGGTGGAGGCGTGGGCGCGGTGGGCTGTGCCAAAGGCGTCATTTACATAAATTTCGGCCAGAGACGCCAGCTGCCTGGCAAACTCCGGATCATTCTTTTCTTCGCCGGGCTCAAAGCGCACGTTTTCAATCATCATCACCTGGCCGTCCTGGAGCTCAGCGGCCATCTTCTGCGCGTTGGGGCCCACCACATCGGAGGCCAGCGGCACCGGCATGCCCAGCAGCTCGGCAAGACGGTCAGCACAGGGCTTCAGTGTGAACTCCGGCTCCACCTTGGCCTTCGGGCGGCCCAGGTGTGTGCAGAGAATCAGCCTGGCACCATGATCCAGCAGGTATTTGATGGTCGGCAGAGCACCCTGGATGCGGTTGTCATCCGTGATTTCGCCATTCTCGTTTTGAGGCACGTTAAAGTCAACGCGCGCGAGAACTTTCTTACCCTTGACCTGGATGTCTTCAATCGTCTTCTTGTTCAGCGCCATAACTTTCACTCCTTGCAATTATTCAAACAGGCAGAGCCCGTTCTGTTCGCCATCATTGTTTGGAATCCAGAAGAACGCACACGCCGGATGCCACGGTCTCGTCCAGAATCATCGCCGTGGGTTTGCACCCTCTTGCCACCGCCAGCACCGCTTCGGCCTTAATGGAGCCACCGGCCACCAGCACCCGCTTCTTAATCGCCTGCAGGCTATCCAGCTCAAGGCCCAGGCCGCTGGCTGCGTAGACCATGTTTCCCCTTCGGTCGAAATAATATCCAAGCGCCTCGGCCACCGAGCCTCTAGCCCTCAAGCGGGCCAGCACGTCCTGCGGCAGGTTGCGCCTGCGGGCCATTTCATCGGAGCGGCCCACACTATATAATAGCACGTCGGCGCGGCGCACAATGTCCATCCATTCATTGAAGCGCCCGTCCGCCATCACCGGCAGCGCATCGCTGGGCATGTCGTCAGGCCAGTGCAGCAGCTTGTGCCGAGCACCCATGCCGCGGGCAAGCCGTGCGGCCACTGTGTTGGCCTGGATTTCCATCTCTTCGCCCAGGCCGCCTCTTGCTGGCACCACCATCAGGTTGGGCAGGCCGCGACCCGCCATCTGCGCCTGCGACGCCACGCCGGCCATTGTGGAGCCGCCCATCACGGCCAGAGTCATGCCGTCTTTGAGCAGAATGGAAAGATATTGTATGGTTTTGCGATAAAGCGCCCTGCGGCTGATCTCATCGGCCATTGAGTCGCCGGACACCACCATCACGCTGGGAATGCCCGCTTCGGCGCGGATGCGCTCGGCAAGCGGCTCGGCAAATAACAAATCGAGGCCGCTGCGTATTTCATTCAATACGTCAGCGCCCTCGTCTGTCAGATGCATGCCATCGGGAGCAAAAAGGATCAAGCCCAGATCCTTCAATCGATCAGCTTCGCCGCGAACTGCACGCTCGGGCAAATCCAGGTGGCTGGCAAGAGCCCTCCGCCCAACCGGGGCCATCAGCGCCACGGCTTCCAGAATTTCAAATCGGGTTCTGGCGGTGTCCACCATTTCCGGCACCAGCCGTCGGAATTGTGACAACACAGTGTTCAGAATGGCCACCACCTTCCGGGACATTTTGTGCCCAGCACCATCTTTTCGTCCCGGATAAATTTTACCATACTGAAGTGTATATGGCAACCGGAATGTTATCAGAAAGTAAAGGATGCGGAAATGAGCAATCCATTTCCTATGATGCCGATGCCCTGTCAATCTGCTGCTACAACTTTATATAGCTTCTCCATCACGCCGTCTCCTGTCTCTGTGATTTCAGTGGGGTAATCGGGTTGCAGCGCGCTTTCGTCATCCTTTGATTGGTCTGGCCGTGAAAACTGCTTATAGGTGACAGAGAAGGCCAACCTTGAGTTTGGCATCTGAAATATCAACACGTCGCCGTAGGCACTGGGTCGATTGCCCGGCGGCTGGCCGATCACTTGGCACAAGCCATTGTCTCTGAGGATGACGGCAAACCACATTGCCGAGCTGAATGTGCCGCGGCCTGTCAAAACGTATACATCGCCATCGAACTCCAGATCGCCAACCCGTGCGTTTTCCCTTTTCTCCGGTTTGCTGTCTGTCAGAAATGGCCCCATTCGCATCCGGGCCCCAAAACTGGTATAGCTGTTTGCCGGCAAATAACGCATAAACTCATTTGCAACACCGGAGTTGCCGCCTCCGTTGTTGCGTAGGTCTACAGCAACGGAATGCACGCCGGCTGCCTTCACATCGGTAAAGAATTGCCTGACCATATCCTTGTAGTGCTGGTTCAGGTTGCATTGATCCAGTGTCAGGATACCGAGACTGCGTTCCCGGTCAATTTCATAACGCACAAAGTCCGGCGCGGTATCACCACTCTCAGGAGGCTCAACGAAAGGAAGGTCTATCGGTTTGCCATCTCCCTCAAAAAGCACCGGCACAAAGCCATTGGTCTGCACGCCAAGCCAGGCGAGCTTCTCAGCTGACCGTATGTAACCGGGGAAGTTGTGGTCAGCCCATTGTGTGTTTTCATAGGAACACATCGCCAGGAAGCGGCCATAAAGATCTTCCACATCAATGCCCCCAATGGACACAGGCCTTCGGCCGACATAAGGCTCTGTCTGGCAAACCAATGCTCCAGTGGAAGTAACGATGAATTGTTGTTCCAACCGCTTGGTAGATTTTACAGTGGAATAAAAGCTTACGTATGCGTGGGCGTCGCCCAGATTCTTCACAATCCGGCTGCCTGCTTGCCAGACATCCAACACCGTTGGCGACTGCGGCAAGCCATCAAGCTCTATTGCCAATTGCTGTTTCACAGCATCGGCCAGGCCGTGAATTGCCGCTACATGCCTCTCCTCAATCCGCACCGCCAAAAAGCGCAAGTCCTCCTGCGCCTGCTCCCGCGTGAGGGTTTGCGCGGTTGGCAGCGTATGGGCAAGCATCTCTTTGTTTTTTGTGCCCCGATATGGATCCAGCATCAGAAACCAAACGGCTGCCAGCACAGCGATGGCCCCTGCCGTGATGGCAATACCAATGAGCAGTCTTCTGACAAAACGATTCATAGATGCTCCTCTGTGTAATTGGAATATCCAGATTTTAACACCGTATCATTGGTTAATCCAGACTGTCCTTGCCTAAAACACTGAAGTCCATGGTATAATCCCAGCAAGACATCTCGGTTTAGGAGTTCTCATGTCTCAAAGGATCACGCAGCAAGCCCCCGCCAAGCTGAATCTCACGCTGGATGTCACCGGCTTGGCTCCCAACGGCTACCACACGCTGGACATGGTGATGCACACAATCTCGCTTAGCGATACAGTCACGGTGGAGCCTGCGGAGTCAATCGGGCTGGTTTGCCCCGACTGGCTTCCAAACGGGCCGAAAAACCTGGCCTGGCGGGCGGCGGAGCTGCTGCGGGAACGCGCCGGGGTGAAGCAGGGCGCGCGGATCACGCTGGAAAAACACATCCCTGCCCAGGCTGGCATGGGCGGCGGAAGCGCCGACGCGGCCGCCGTGCTCAAGGGGTTGAATGAATTGTGGGGTTTAGGATTGCCGGTGGAAGAGCTCTGCGGCATCGGTTTGGGCCTGGGCTCCGACGTGCCGTTTGCGATTGCCGGCGGCACGGCGCGGGTGCGCGGGGTGGGGGAGGTCATTGAGCCCATCCAGGGGGTTAAGCCGCTTTGGTTCTTGCTGGCAAAGCCGGACGGCGGCGTGAATACTGCGGAGGCCTACCGGCTTTATGACCGGGTGGGTGCTGGCCGCCGGCCGGACAATGACCGGTTTCTGGAGGCGCTGAAACATGCCGATGCGGAGGCAATGGCGCGGTTTGGCGGCAACGGGCTGCAACGGGCCGCCGTGGAGCTTCTGCCGGCCATCGGCTGCTTGCTGGACCGGGTCAGCGCGACGGGAACGGCATATGCCGCGATGACGGGCAGCGGCGCGGCGGTGTTTGGCGTGTATGCCTCAGAGCAGGATGCAGTGTCTGCGCAAAAAAAACTGGGCGACGGACCGTGGTCGGCCATCGCCCATTCGCTGTAATAATCAGAGTGCCCGCTAGGCCATCGCCTCCGTGTTTTCGTAGGCGATGATTCCAAGCAGCCCCGGGCCGGTGTGGATGCCAAGCGCCGGGCTGACCTGCGTCACAAAGGACTCGCAAACCGTCGCGAACTTCCGCACCTCGTCCAGTAGGGCGTTTGCCTCCGGCAGTGAGGAGCCGTGCACAATGGCCACGTTGATCATCTTGCCGCCATACTCCTCCTTGATCATGGAAAGCATCTTCTGCACAGAGTTTTTGAAGCCCCGCACTTTGGCCATGGTGTGGTAAACGCCGTCAAGCCCCACGCCGATGATGGGCTTGATGTCCATCATCATGCCCAGGGTGCCCTCCACCTTGCCGATGCGGCCACCCTTTTTCAAGTATTCCAGTGTTTTGATCACAAAGACTGCTTCCATGCGGGAGCGCACTTTCTCAATCCTGGCCACAACGGCTTTGATGTCACCGCTGCGCTTGGCCTCGCGGGCCGCTTCCAGCACGAGGAAGCCCAGACCCATGGAAAGCGTGCATGTGTCCACCACTTCAATGTTAAAGCCTGTGTATTCCTGGATGAGAAGCCGGATCAGGTTGTAGGAGCCGGAGAGACCCGCGGAGATTGACAGATACACGATGTCGGTAATGCCTTCGGCCATCAGCCCGTCCAGGATCTCCATCACGTCCTGTGTGAGCGGCAGCGACGTTTTCGGCACCTCTTGGGCAAGCAGTTCATACACCTTTTCGGCGGTGATCTCCATCCTGTCGCGATATTCGCGGGATTCATATACAATACGCAGCGGCACAACATGAATGCCATTCTCTTTGAGAATGCTGTCAGGAAGGTCGCAGGTGGAATCGGTAACAATTGCAATTTTGCGGTCTGTCATAAGCTCCCCCATTCTATACCAATGCGCAATTCAAAAAATTGCATAACATGGTATTTGAAACTATATCACACGTTCATGATATCATATTTGCCGGTCAGGATCAAGTTAAGACCGCTGCTTTTCCTGTTAATAATTGAAATATAGTTTTGATTACAATATAATAGCCTGCGAGGAGTGTTATCATCTATGGATCATAAAGGCAAAATCCTCGAGATGGCGGAGTCGTCATTTGACTGGAATCTGGTCCCTCTCAAGGACATCCCGCGCATCCCACTTTATATGGAGCAGCTCACGTCCTTTTTTGACGAGGCTCTTACCGGAGCCAGACGCGATGAGGACGATAAAATTCTGACCAAAACCATGATCAACAACTACACCAAGGAGGGCACGCTGCCCCGCCCAAACGGCAAGAAATACAGCCGCGAGCATATGATACGGCTCATGTATATCTTCATGCTCAAGCAGGTGCTGAGCCTGCAGGACATCAAGCGCATGTTTGACCTGATGGAGTCGGATCAGGACAACAACATCGAAACGATTTATGGCACCTATCTGGAAATGGTGGGTGGCTACCGGGAGCAGCATCTGGAGAACCTGAAAAACAGGATCACCAATGTGGAATCCAAACTGGTGGAAAAGGGCATCTATACCGACGATAACTTCAAGATGATGCTGATGCTGCTCACGATCACCGAAGCCACCGCCGGCAAAATGCTGGTGTGGCGCATGCTGGACGAGCTTTCCGAGCAGAGGAAGCAGGAGAGGGAAGCGGCCAGGGAAAAGGAAAAGGACACAAGGAAATAATATGGCAGAACAGATTGAGAAAACGCTGGTGCACAACCGCCGGGCGCGCCATGAATACTTTTTTGAGGAGATCTTCGAGACCGGCATCGAGCTTTCCGGCACGGAGGTCAAGTCGCTACGCCTTGGCCAGGCCAATATGGGCGACAGCTATGCCCAGGTGAAAGACGGCGAGCTGTGGCTTCACAGCCTGCACATCAGCCCTTATGAAAAGGGCAACATCTACAACCGGGAGCCCATGCGCAGCCGCAAGCTGCTGATGCACAAAAGGGAGATCCGCCGCCTGGGCGGCCAGGTGCAGCGGCAGGGTTACGCGCTGGTGCCGGTGCGCCTGTATCTGAAAAACAACCGGGTGAAGGTGGAGCTGGCGCTGGCAAAGGGCAAGAAACTCTATGATAAGCGTGATGACGCCGCCGACCGCGATGCAAAGAGAGACATGGAGCGGGCGTTTGCCAGAAAGAATGAATAGGGTCGCTCGCATAAAGCAACGGGGAATCAAAAGACGGGGGTTCGGCCATCAGCCGAACCCCCGTTGCCTTTTCTTGCTTAAACTGTCGGAACCGTGGCAAGGCCGTCTTTCAAGGATTGTTCAGACAAAGGGATGTCCTGAAGCTTTCCGCTGTTGTACATGTCGTAGGCGGCCAGATCAAAATAGCCGTGGCCGCTCAGGTTGAACAGGATCACCTTTTCTTCTCCGGTTTCCTTGCACTTCAACGCCTCATCTATGGCCGCGCGGATCGCGTGGGAGGATTCGGGGGCCGGCAGGATTGCCTCATGGTGGGCAAAGAAGGTGGCGGCCTCAAACACCGGGTTCTGGTCCACGGCGACGGCCTCGATATATCCCTCGTGATAAAGCTGGCTCACCAGGCCTGAATCGCCATGATACCGCAGACCGCCGGCGTGAATGCTTTCCGGCACGAAGCCGTTGCCCAGCGTATACATCTGCACCATCGGCGTG
>JAEYYW010000019.1 GCA_023428265.1 Bacillota bacterium
GGGTTGAACACCACGGTGGCATCGTGCCCCTGGCTTGCCACACCGGCGGTCTTTTCCTCAACCGCGGCGCGCAGCGCCGCCGGGTCCAGCGTGAACTGCACCGTGAAGTCGCGGCCCTGGGCGCGGATGGCCTTGGCCTCCTCCTTGCGTTGCTCGGTGGTGCCCACGCGGGCCAGGAAGGAGGCTTTGCTCACCACTTCCTCCACGTCGTGGGTGGCGCCCAGATCGTCAGCGCCGAAGCTCCACACCTGCTCCTGCCAGGTGAGCTTGATCTCGATCCGCTCCAGCCGATCCCGATACTCATCCATGAGGTGCTGCTTGAGCCGCTCCACTTCCCAGCCGCCGTAGTCTTGGCCGTTGATGCGCACGCCGGCGGTGATGGTGCCATATTCATAGCGGTGGGTTTCGGCGTTGGCCATAAGGCCCATCACCACGGCGCCGGCAATCACCGCCACAAGGATCAGCACGCCAATGCCAACCGCGGGGATCTTCTTCCTGCGGCGGATCGGTTTGGCCTCGCGGGGCTGCCTGGGCGGCTCCGGGCTGTAGCCCCTGGGCGCGGGCTCACGCCCGTGGCCAGTCTGCCTGCTGCTCCGTGTGCTTCCGCCGGAAGCGCCCCGCCTCGTGCCGGTTCCCGTTTCCCTCATTCGTATCCTCCTGACCTGATCAAGTCGTTCAGCCATTGCAGTGTGCGTTCCGGTATGCAAAACCGGTCAAACCCCATCGCCAGCGTGGGCTCGCCAAAGCCGTGCCAGTCGCTGCCGTAGGAGCAGACCAGACCCAGATTGTCCGCCATGGCGCGATAGGCCTCGGCCTGCTCCGCCGTGTGAAGGGAGTAAAAGGCTTCCACCCCGGCGAGCCCCTCCGCCGCCAGGCATGCCAGCAGCTGCTCCAGCCGGTTGTCATCCAGGCCCATCCGGCCCGGGTGGGCCAGCACGGCCTGCCCGCCGGAAGCGTTCACCGCTGCAATCAGCTCACAGGAAGAAAACTTCCTGCGCTTCACATAACAAGGGCAGCCGCGGCCCAGATAGCGGCGGAACGCATCGTTCACATCCGCGGCGCGGCCCGATTTGACCAGGCCCAGCGCCATGTGCTTGCGGCCATACTCGCCGGGCACGCCTTGGGGCAGGCAGTCCTCCGGCAGCGTCAGGCCCTGGTCAGCCATGCGGCGGAGCATTTCCTCGTTGCGCTGCCGGCGGCGGGTTTTCTGCTCCTCAACAAAGGCCTGGTAAGCAGGAGAATCAATATCCACGCCCAAACCCAGGATGTGCATCGGGCTCTCGGCTTCGGCGGAGAGCTCCACACCGGCGATCACCGGCAGGCCCAGCCGCCTGCCCTCTGCCCGGGCCCGCTCCACACCGGCCGCGGTGTCATGGTCTGTGATCGCGACGGCGATGAGGCCTGCTTGCGCGGCGGCCTGCACCACCTGCTCCGGCGGCAGCAATCCGTCGGATGCGTTGGTGTGCAGGTGCAGGTCAAATGCCGCCATGGCCAGCCCCCAGCATGCCGCTTGCCCTGATCCTTTGCACGGCCTCTGCCATGCGCTCCTTGCTCTGCACCAGCGCCATGCGCACATGGCCCTCGCCGCAGGCGCCGAAGCTCACGCCCGGCGTCACCAGCACGCCCGCGCGGTCTGCCAGCTCCATCACGAAGGCGGTGGAATCGGCGTAGCCTTTGGGCAGCGCCGCCCACACAAACATCGTGCCCTTCGGCTTCTCCATGGCCCAGCCGCTCCGGCAAAGGCCGTCGCAGAGCGTGTCGCGGCGGGCCTGGTAAGCCAAGCGGGCCTGCTCCACGCAATCCTGCGGGCCGGTGAGCGCCGCGATGGCGCCCCGCTGCACCGGCAAAAACGCACCGTAGTCGATGTGGGACTTGAGCGTGGCGATCCTCGAGACCATCTCCGCGTTGCCCAGCGCGAAGCCCATGCGGGCTCCGGCAAAGCCATAGGTCTTGGAAAGGGAGTTGAACTCCACACCCACCTCTTTGGCGCCGGGCTCGGCAAGGAAGCTGCCCACGGTGTGGCCGTCATACACCAGCTCCGAATAGGCGTTGTCATAGAGCACGGCCACGTCAAAGCTTTTGGCAAACTCCACCAGCTTGCCGAAGAACCCTTTGGGGGCCAGCGCCGTGGTGGGGTTGTTGGGGTAGGACACGATGATGAGCCTGGCCCGCCGGGCAAGCTCCGTCGGGATATCCGCAAAGTCGAGCACAAAGCCGTTTTCCCGCTTCATCGGCACCGTGGCCATCTCTGCCGATGCCAGCGTGGGGCCGGCGTGGAAGACCGGGTAGCCGGGGTCCGGGGCCAGGATCACGTCGCCGGGGTCGGCCATGCACAGGCTGATATGGCCCAGGCCGTCCTGCGAACCCAAAAGGGAGGTGATTTCACGCTCAGGGTCCAGCGTGACGCCGAAGCGCCGCTGATACCACTGGGCGGCTGCCTGCCGCAGCTCCGGCAGGTCGCCGATGGCATAGCGGAAGCAATCGCCCTGGCAAAGGCACTGGCACATGGCCTCCACCACATGCCTGGGCGGGGCGTTGTCCGGCGAGCCGACGGACAGGTCAATCACATCGACGCCGCGCGCCAGCAATTCCTTTTTCTTTTCAGCCAACACTGTGAACACGCCCGGCGCGCTGAGCGCCTCCATCCGGCGGGGAAGATGCATCAGAGGTACCTCAAATTAAACCATTTCTTCAAATACTTATTATAACATGAACTTTGTCAATTTTTAAGGTTGGGGAAGAAATCCCACAGTTTTGCCGGAGAAATGCCTTTGAGGAATCCCCCCTGTCGCCAATGCCTGCGGGAAAAATCCCCCCTGTCGCTGTGGCGACATCCCCCCTTGAATTTTTGCCACGGCAAAAACAAGGGAGGGTAGGGAGGTCATTTTCTCAGGTTTTCAGTAGGGGCCGGGCTCCGCCCCCGGCCCGCAGATCGGTTGCCTGCGGGAAAAATCCCCCCTGTCGCTGTGGCGACATCCCCCCTTGCCCAGCGGTCACGCATGAACACCCGAAGTAGTTATGAAAGGATTGTACTTGTCCCCCTCCTTGAGGGGGATGCCGCAAAGCGGCAGGGGGAGTAACCCTAGCAGCAATTGACGGGCTCTGTAAGGTGCTCCGCCCCGGCCCGCAAATCGGTTGCCTGCGGGAGAATCCCCCCTGTCGCTACCCGAGGTAGTTATGGAAGGACTGCAGTTGTCCCCCTCCTTGAGGGGGATGCCGCAAAGCGGCAGGGGGAGTAACCCTTGCAGCAATTGACGGGCTCTGCAAGGTTACGCGTTTCACGCTATGGTATAATTTCCACGAGGTGAAGGGCATGGAATGGCTGGACCAACTCAACAGTGCCATTGACTATCTGGAGCAGAACCTGACAGGCCGGATTGACTACGGCGAGGCGGCCCGCCGTGCTTGCTGCTCGCAGGCATCGTTTCAGCGGATGTTTGCCTTTGTGACCGACGGCACGGCGGCGGAATATGTGCGCAACCGCAGGCTGGCGCTGGCGGCGGAGGAGCTTCTGGCCGGCGGAAGCAAAGTGATTGACGTGGCGCTGAAGTACGGTTATGAATCGCCGGAGGCGTTCACGAGGGCCTTTCAGGTTTTCCACGGCGTATCGCCGACGACGGCAAGAAAACTGGGAATCCGAACAGCCTACCCCCGCCTATCCTTCCAGATCACAATCAACGGAGGCGCGTTTCAAATGGGAAGCAAACCGCTGGTGCGCATAGAAGAACACACGGACATGAGGGTGGCCACATTTGCTGCGGATTGTGCCAACCCGGAGGAACAGGCATGGCGCGCGCTCAAGGGCTGGGCAGCGGCAAACCTGCCTGACCGCAAGGCGCGCACGATGCTGGGGTGCGCCCCCAGGGGCCACCACCCGCAGGGAGAAAGCCACGACGCCAATGAAACCGACATGGTGCATGAGTATTGGGCCCAAGTGGCGCTCTTTGCCGGGGAAGGCAGCGGGGACACCTTTCTGGGCGCCGCCGTGGCCGACGGGCCGAGGGGTCTCTATCTCATCGGCGACGTGTCGCTCAATGAGTACAGCGAAAACGGCACGGTGGACATCGGCGGCTCGATGATGAAATCCGGCGGCGTAATGATGGAGTGCCTGAAAGAGATGGGCGGCTATGCACTGGACCTGGAGAGCCGGCCCTATTACGAGGAGCACCTCTTCACCGACGACTGGGCCGAGGGACCAAACGGTCTGGCCGGCTTCAAGCTCTGGCTGCCGATCCGGAAGGTGGATTAAGAATCCCCCCTGGCCCTGCAGGGCCATCCCCCCCTTGCCCAGCGGTCACGCAGGAACACCCGAAGTAGTTATGAAAGGATTGTACTTGTCCCCCTCCTTGAGGGGGATGCCGCAAAGCGGCAGGGGGAGTAACCCTAGCAGCAATTGACGGGCTCTGCAAGGTGCTCCGCCCCGGCCCGCAGCTCAGTTGCCTGCGGGAGAAATCCCCCCTGGCCCTGCGGGGCCATCCCCCCTTGCCCAGCGCCAGGATGGCGCAAGCCAAGCATGCCAGGTTATGCTGAATGCATAACCAGCCTGCAAGGATGCAGGCGAGGCATGCGCAGGAATTTTTGCCTGCGGCAAAAACAAGGGAGGGTAGGGAGGTCATTTTCTCAGGCTTTGGGTAGGGGCCGGGCTCCGCCCCGGCCCGCAGTATTGAAAAAAATACGAATACAAACCAATATCAGAATTTCTTACATATGTCACCCATCGCAACTGTTTTTCCTACAACAGTTCCCTTGATTCATGTTAGAATATAGTGGTTTGGCGGCAAGCCGCCCCCAAAGAAAAAACGCGAGGTGACCCATATGTCTTTCAAGGCCACGTTCATCGGCGCGGGCAGCATCGGCTTCACCAGGGGCCTGGTGCGCGACCTGCTCTCCGTGCCCCAGTTCCATGACATTGAGCTGTGCTTCATGGACATTAACACAGCCAATCTCGAGATGGTCACGAAGCTCGTGCAGCGCGACATCGACAGCAACGGCCTTTCCATCCGGATCAAGGCCACCACCGACCGCCGCGAGGCGCTCAAGGGCGCCAAATATGTGTTCAACGTGGTGCGCATCGGCGGGCTGGACGCCTTCCGCATGGATGTGGACATCCCGCTGAAATACGGCGTGGACCAGTGCGTGGGCGACACGCTCTGCACCGGCGGCATTTTCTACGGCCAGCGCGGCGTGGCCTTCATGCTGGACCTCTGCAAAGACATCCGCGAAGTGGCAGCTCCCGATTGCCTGCTTCTGAACTACGCCAACCCCAACGCAATGATGACGTGGGCCGCGCTCAAATATGGCGGCGTGAACTGCGTGGGCCTCTGCCACGGCGTGCAGCACGGCCACACCCAGATCGCAAAGGTGCTGGGCGCGGAGAAGAAAGATGTGGACATCATCTGCGCCGGAATCAACCACCAGACCTGGTATGTGCAGGTGAAGCTCAATGGCCAGGACGTGCCGATGGAGCGCATCCTCAAGGGCTTTGAGGAGCACCCCGAATACAGCCAGAACGAAAAAGTGCGCATCGACATGATGAAGCGCTTCGGTTACTACTCCACCGAGAGCAACGGCCACCTATCGGAGTATGTGGCCTGGTATCGCAAGCGGCCCGACGAAATCCAAAACTGGATCAGCACCGACGTGTGGATCAACGGCGAGACCG
Organism: Bacillota bacterium; assembly: GCA_023428265.1. Lineage (GTDB taxonomy): Bacteria > Bacillota > Clostridia > Christensenellales > UMGS416 > JAEYRA01. The sequence continues at coordinate 5,663 of JAEYYW010000019.1, forward strand.
GCGGCTACCTGAGAATCTGCACCGAGGGCCGCAACTGGTTTGAGACCGAGTTTCCGCAGTGGATGGCCGAAGAGCCCTTTGTGTATGCCGAGGAGAAGCGCAGCGAAGAGCACGGCTCCCACATCGTGGAGGGCTTGGAGACCGGCCGGGTTTATCGCGGCCACTTCAACGTGATGAACAACGGCGCGATCACCAACCTGCCCGATGAGTGCATTGTGGAAGTGCCCGGCTATGTGGACCGCAACGGCATCGCAATCCCGCAGGTGGGCGACCTGCCGCTCGGGTGCGCGGCGGTGATCTCCACCTCCATCTGGGTGCAGCGGCTGGCCGTGGAGGCCGCCGTGGCCGGCGACGACCAACTCTTGCGGCAGGCAATGATGCTGGACCCGCTCACTGGCGCCGTGTGCAACCCGCCGGAGATCTGGCAGATGGCCGACGAAATGCTGATCGCCGAGGAGCAGTGGCTGCCGCAGTATAAAAAGGCCATCGCCGAGGCCAAGGAGCGCTGGGCGAAGGGCAACCTGATCCCGACGAAGGAAGGTTACACCGGCGCGGTGCGGCTGCATGTGAAGACGGTGGAGGAATTGAAGCAGGAGAAGGCGGAGAAGGGGAAGTAAACTCCCCCTGTCGCCTGACGGCGACATCCCCCTCAGGAGGGGGACAAGTACGTTCCTCTCAATTGATTCGTTGACGAACTTGCCTCCCACCTCCATGCCCCACAATCAAACCCTCATCCCCCAGCCCCTTCCCCCAGAGCATTGGGGGAAGGGGTGCTGTTTGTTCAAGGGATAAGCAACGGCGGGCAAATTGCCCGCCGCACTTGACTTACTATACGCGATTATCTAGACGAAATGCCAATCTTTTGCCAGCAATTATTTGAGCTTGCTGTATAGTAGAAAGAAACCATCCAAATGAAATCTCCCGCTACCTCAAATGTATAGTCTTGGTCATCATCATATGCTTTGTCTGCAAGCTTAACCGGTATAATTGATACTCTATTTGTTTTGAGATCAAAAACGCTTATCCTTTGTTTCGTCAATGTAGGATTATGCTCGGGATGCCCCTTTTGGGTATATGTATATAAATACCAATTCTCATTATATAGATGTGACTTCTTTATATAACTGGTAGGCACGGTATTTACGTGAGCTCCTGTATTGATATCAAAAACGTAGATATTGCTTTTACTAATATTTTGAACCTCATCCTCATTGTTATCAACAAGATAAAGATTTCCACCATACACTAATGACGGATATGCCTTTTGGTAATCTAGCGACAAAGCAAAAGAGTGTTTTTTCATTAGAGTAAAGTCATATATTTCATAACTGAGCACATCCCCACTTAATTCGCACACAATTAGATTACAGCCATCATCTGTAACCGTAATCTCACCTTTTGTATGAGCAAGCTTACTGACTGTGCCATCTTCAAGATTTAGTGAGTAGATCTGTTGTGGCGAACCCTCATCGGCGGTATCCGGAATTGTGTATATAAGATACGGCGAGTTCTTCATTGAGTAATGGCTTGATTCATTCATTAAACTGGTCACCTTTGATACATTGCCATTGCCGAGTTCGTACCTCATAACCATGCAACAAATATTAGGATCGTTTATCCCTTTCGAACTTATGTAAAAAATTGCATCTTCATCAATTCTTAATATCTCCAATACATCCTGGATAACAATACTGTCCTCATCTGGCTCCCATTTATATATCGACATGACAAAATCCTCATCAGCGGCTAGGTAATACAAGCCTCCTTTTTTATCAAGAAATATCTTCTCTATTAAAACCTCGGTTTTTGTTCTTCCGATTTTAACGCTCTTCTCCGTTTTTCGATCCATTCTATACAAGTCATCATGTGAGTATATGTAAGTATCTTGTCCCTCTTTGATTTCTTCATCGACAACCTCATAGTAGTAAACATATCTCTCGTTGGCGACAGACACAATGCCAATATCTAGCGATGGCTTCATATTCTTATCAATACGCGGAGGAAATCCAGAGAGATCGGCAGTTATCGCTGGCACTGGCGTTTGTGTTGGCACTGGCATTACAGTTCGCGAAGGAAGAGGAGCGCTTGTCTGAGTGACAATTGGTCGGGTCTTCTCAAATACGGCCGATATTTCTGGGATAGGCGTACCATTGCGTTCAACATTACACCCCGCAAGCATCGCCACAGCCACCATAACCCACAGCGCCTTCTTCATATTCCATACCCCACATCGTCATTTAGCTGATTGACATGCAGAGGTGCGGGCCTTGCCCACCTCTTCTAAAAACTTCACCCCCGGGTGTCATCCAGTACCTCGCCGGTCTGGGCATCGACGGTGATCCAGTAATAATAAGTCACCGGGTCGCCCTCTGGCTGGGCGGAAAGCTCAATCCTCCATGCCACCTTGTTGCCCCAGACGATCAGGCCACCCTCATCACGCTGAAGAGCATCGTAACGTTCCTGCGCAAGGATGGGTTTGAGGTAGCCCTTGGTCGCAGCAATGGCTTCATCTTGTGTGATTCTCTTTGCCTTTGTGTCGATATTCAGATTGTCGTTTCTGGCAGCGCTGTAGGACAGGACATTCCCATGGAGATCTACCTCGATACGAACGGCATTACCGATATCCACATCGTCTCTGATTTCCCGCCATTCAAAACGGTACTGGCTGTTTCTGACCGTCTCTGCAAGTGTTTGTTTCATGATGGACAGGTCAAAGTCCGGCCTATGGGTTGCGATGAAATCCTCCGCGGCTTGCTGCGCCTCGGCGATGTTCATACTTGGCAGGTTGGGGTCTGGGAGTCTTTGCAGTCGGAAGGAATCGATTTTCCCAGTGCTGGAATTGACGATGAAATATGCTTCAAAGCTGTCATACTCCAGCCGCTGGACGGACTTGTCACGGTTCCAGCTGCATATTTGGAATTTCAAATCGGTGCAGAGATCGGGAAATTCTTCCCAGATGATCCGAGCCCCTTCTTCGGTACTCATGGAGACCGGCGTGGTACTGGAAAGCACTTGATCCGGGGTGGCGGTCGGCTGGGTGCCGCCGGCGGAGAGGGGTGCGGCGGTGGGAGCGGCCATACAGGAGGTGAAGGTGAGCAAAAGGAGTAATAGTATCAGGGTGATGAAGATACAGTTCCTTCTCATCTTTTTGCCTCCCGATCAATATGTGTTTTCTATTGATACCATTTCGGCGGGATCTTGATCCTGTCGATGTAATCGGCATAAAAGCCGTCACCGCCATACCTGCAATAAACCCAGAGATAGCCACATCCAGCTTCAATTTGAGCTCCACGAAGATGGTCCCATCCTGCAACCACGATATTGGTTAGCAAAGAAACCTGATCCGAAGAAAAGTTATAAACACTGATCTTCTCATTCGTGACCGACTCATCCTTGTCTTCCTTGGATGAATAAAAGCACAACAGTCCGTGATAAAACACGGAACTGCTGATAAATCCATCGATTACATTTTTTTTGAGAATTGAACCATTCTCTGCATCAATCTTATATATGGTGCTTTGCCATGCATCCATGTCAAGGTTAATCATATACAGTACATCATCCAAAACATAAGTATAACAGTAGTCAGAAAAAGTGGCATCAACACGAAGACTCTTGATAGAATGTTTCTCAGCTTCTTCAATCTGAACGGTGGCGCTCCCATCTTCATTCTTATACCGCACAATATACTTGGAGTTCAGGTTAATTGGTGCCATTGCAGCATCTGTGCTAACCACCTTCTTCTGGCCGCTTGCAATCTGATAGGAGACAACCTCAAGGTGACAACTCTCTGGATCATTTACCTCCCGCTCATAGTAAATTGTACCATCCTCAACCGCGTAGATCGAAAACACATCATCCACCAAAACCTTGCTTTTTCCTTCTGATATCTGCACAAGCGGGAAGGCTTTTCCGGGCAGATGCTCTCACCAAGCACATAATAAAGAGATCCGTCATCATGCAGATAGAAATCAAATATAAAGCCCTTGCCCTTAGTGTTCAGAAATTCCTTGCATTTCCCTGTCTTCTTATCAAGCCTCATAATTCGTGTGTAATAATCATATCGGTAGTCGTTCTTTTTGCTGTTGAATTCCACATCCATCCGATAATAAGTCACCAAGTCGTTTGAGACAGCCACATCACTGAGTCGCGAGCCGTCCTGTATGCTTGTATCCAGTATTCCCGCTTCTTGAAATTCTGGTTCCGCATCCGGCCCCGTCGTAGGGTCTTCGTAATCGATCTCATCAAAGCCTGGTTCATCATCATCAACCGCATCCGTTTCAAGGGCAGTTTCCTCCGTCGGCTCCAAAGTCGCAGGCTCTGTTGTGGCCTGTGGTGTTGGGATCAATGCTTTGGTGATCTGCACAGCCGCGGGGGGTGCTGTTACACTCCCACCAGTATTTGCCACAGGCGGTTGAGTAACATTACACCCCGCCAGCACCACCACAGCCACCACAACCCACAGCGCCTTCTTCATATCCTCCACCCCACACCGCCAACACCACTATGACGCACGCACTTTGCCATCCGTTCCAAAAGCGGTAAACCCCTCATTCATCCAGATTCATCAAATACTTCCTCACCCCAGCCCACGCCCACCCCTTGCAGCACTGCTCCACAGGCTTCAGCTCCACGCCCGCCATGCGCTTTTCCAGCGCTTCGATGCTGAAGCCCTTTTGGATGATCATGAAGTTTTTGGATTTGATCGCATGGGCCGGGCAGCCATAGACGCACCGAAAGCAGGCAACACACTTATCCCCGAAAACCGGCTTGCCGCCCGCCAATGTGATGCTGCCCACCGGGCAGCTGCGCTCGCACCACCCGCAGCCGGTGCAGCCCTCCAGCCGGAAACTCTCGCTCACACGGTGCACCCCGGCTTTCTCCATGGCGGAAACCCGCCGGCGGATGGCACCCATGCGCCCCTGCCCGTGGCGCTCCCGCCCGGCCAATATATCACCGGCGATGGCGCGGGCCTTGCCGGGCAAGACGCACAGCAGGTGCATCGCCACGTGGTCGCCGCTGTCAATCACCCAGTTGCAGGGCATGATGACCATGCGGTCATAAAACACATCGCAGCCCCGGCTTTGCAGTGTAGCGATGACTGCCCTGCGGCAACCGGTGTTGGGCCACATCTCGCCACCGCCGGAAACCGACAGCACCACGCCCCGCACGCCGGAAAGGTCGGTGCCGCGCAGCCAGTCATAAACCGGCTGGGGCGCGTCAAAGGCATGCACGGCAAACACCAGCACCAAAAGGTCCGGCTTGCCCTCTGTGCTCCATCCGCCCCGGAGCACCGGACTCTCCAGTATGAGCAGCGATGCGGTTGCGCCCTGCGCTGCGAATTCCCGGAGCAACGCCTCCGCCGCCCGGCGGGCCCCGCCGGTACCGGAGAAGCAGGCGATGCGGATATCCTTCTGACTGGCAGTCATATGCACCTCTATGGGCAACGGGGTATTCCCATTGCGCAATACATTATATACTCATTCTCGTGGTTTGGGCAGATGATCCGATGGCAAAAGAAGTTGTCATCTATATATGGACATGTTACTATACAAGCGGAGAGAGTTGACCGGCATTTCTCACGCGGCGGGTTCAAACACCCGCGCAGTGCGGCGCAGTCTCTGTGGCCGTATGCTGGAAACAAGGTCGATTCCCTTACGGGGTTCGATTCCCCACAAGCATTGGGAGCTTGACTGGTTGTATTCCCGGCAAAGACAAGCGTCTTGAGGTTCAAATCCTCGCAAGCTTCAGGGCTTGACATGGCTGCAGCCGTATACTGCAATCCAAAGGAACCGCGTTTGCACGGAGCCCCCGTGCCCTAGCCCTCCGGGGCCGGGGCAGCCGGCGGCGGCCCAGCGGAGCGGCAGATACCGGTATGGGTTTTGCGCCCGATGCCCTTCTTCATGCTCTGCCCAAGCGCCGGGAACCGGCCGCAAAGGGCAGCGCAGGCAACCGGCGGGCGGCGCGGCCCCCATGCCTCAAGCCTCTCCCCGCCAAAGCCCGCATGGGGGGCTCCGGCGCAGGCGCAACCACAGCAATCAGGAAAGCGGTGTTCACAATGCCAAAACTGTATGTGATGAAACACGAGCGGGCGCTGCTTTTTCAGCGGGGCGATTATGTGCGCTGCCTGAAAAGCGGCAAGCACCGCGTGCCGGTGTTTGGGCGATACTCCGCCGTCAAAATGGATATGGCAAAGCCCTTCGACCCGCAAGGGCGCAGCCTTTCGCTCTTCCTGACCGATCCGGAGCTGACGAAAGAGCTTGCGGTTGTGGAGGTGGGAGACAATGAAATCGCCATCCATTTGGAAGACGGCGCGGTGGCCGGTGTCCTCAACAAGCCGGGCCGCTATGCCTTCTGGAAAGGCATTGCGGAGCATGGCTTTGTAAAGGTGGACACCGCCAACCCGGTGGTGGGCGATGATGTGCCGGCCGCAGTGTATACAAACGGCAAGGTGTCGCCATACCTGTATTCCTTTGATGTGGCCGGTCATGAGGTGGGGCTGGTATACATCAACAACTCGCTGCACAAAGTTTGCCAGCCCGGCCGTTATTGGTTCTGGCGGGGGCCGGTGCCGGTGACAGCCAAAAGCTTTGACCTCCGCCGCCAGCAGATTGACATGACCGGCCAGGAGATCATGACAGAAGACAAGGTGGCCTTGCGCCTCAACTTCATCTGCCAGTATCGCATCACGGACGCGCTGAAGGTCTCGGAGATCAAGGATCATGGCGAGCAGTTGCATGTGCTGCTGCAGCTGGTGCTGCGGGAATATGTGGGATCGCTCAGGCTGGATGATCTTTTGATGAAGAAGCAGGAGATCGGCCAGTTTGTGCTGGAAAACCTGCAGGGCCGCCAGGCCGATTTCGGCGTGGAGTTTTTGTATGCCGGTGTCAAGGATGTGATCCTGCCGGGCGAAGTGAAGGCGATCCTCAACACGGTGCTGATCGCGGAAAAGCAGGCAATGGCCAACGTGATCACCCGCAGGGAGGAGACAGCCTCCACCCGGTCGCTCATGAACACCGCGAAGCTCATGGACGAAAACGAAACGCTCTACAAACTCAAGGAGCTGGAATATCTGGAGCGCATCTGCGACAAGGTGGGCAACATCTCCGTGTCGGGCCAGGGCGGCCTGCTGGAGCAGCTGAACGGGCTGCTGGCCGGGCGGAGGGAATAATCCCCATGCCAAAAACTCTGGCCCTGCTGCGCGGTGTCAACGTGGGCGGCCACACGGTGAAGATGGATCGGCTGCGAGAGCTGTTTGAGCAGATGGGCTGCAAAGGCGTTTCCACCCACATCCAGAGCGGAAACGTGCTGTTTGACGCCACCGGCGAGCCGGCTGGCGCCCTGGCCGCAAGGCTCTCGGCGGGCCTGCAGGCCGCACTGGGCTTTGCGGTGCCGGTGATGGTGCTGGGGGCGGAAGAGCTGGCGGGCATCCTGGCCGCCTGCCCCTTCTCCGGGCGGGAGCTCGCCGCTGGCGAGCGGCTCTATGTCACGGTGCTGGAAGCGGAGCCATCGCCGGAGGCCGTTGCCGGCCTTGCGGCGGACCCCCGCAGCGCTGACGAGTTTGCCGTGGCGGGCCGGGCGGCGTGGGTGCTCTGCCGGGGCGGGTATCACAAAACGGCGTATTCCAACAGCTTCTTTGAAAAGAAGCTGAAGATGCGGGCAACCACGAGGAATCAGGAAGTGATGATAAAGCTTCTGGAGCTGGCCGCATAACCCGATGATCCATACTTGGGGAGCTTGTTCCGGTTGGGCAACCCCTCCATGACTTTGCCAAAGAGGTTCTTGTCTATCCATAAGAACAGGAGCAAAAGAAAGCAGAATGTTTCCAATTGACCACCTGAACCGCTATGTCTCCAGCGTGGATGCTTTTGTTGTGTTCTACACCGAGGCGCTGGGCTACCGGCTGCTCCGGAAAGGCACAAAGGCAAACGGCCAGCCCTACGCGATCCTGCGGGGCGGCGGCCATGAGCTGTATCTCAGCCAGCGGGAGGGCTTCACCCCCGGCTGCGGCGGCAACTTCCGCCACATCGGCTATGCCGTGGGCAACGCCGACAGCCTGCTGGCTGACCTCCAGGCCAGGGGGCTTGCGCCAGCGGACACGCAAATCATTGTCAAACCATTCTCCCGGCAATTTTACCTGAAGGATCCCGACGGCTTTGAGATTGACATGATCCAGTGGACAGACAAGGAAAGCCTCAGCAGATTCAACGAAAACTAAAATGATAAATTGTTGATCCAGATTGTTGACATCTTCGCCAATCTATTGCATAATATGCAGTAGTGGATAAAGAAGAGGTTGACGACATGAGTAAGAATACGCTTTTGACATTCCTGCTGGTTTCGGCCATCTGCCTGCTGGCAGACGCCGTCTCCGGGCTGTGGATCGCCAACCTGGGCACGCTGGCCTCCGTGGTGCTCTCCGTCCTGTTTGCGGCCAACGTGCGCGGGCAGTTTGGGCCGGAGGCCGAAAAGGCGCGCACCGCCTGCATCGTGAACGCCATTGTGAGCGGCGTGGGCCTGTTGTCCGGCAAGGGGCTGGGCATTCTCCACCTGGGCATTCTGAGCTGGGTACCCGGCCTGATCCATGGGCTGTCATTCTTTTTCTGCGTGGGCTTTGGCATCTGGCAGATCGTGCTGTGGAGCAAGTTGCGCAATGACGGGCGCACCACCGCGGCTTCGGCCTGACCGGGCGCAATGATATCATTTTTACCATCTGAAAGGAGCAATACAATGAGCAAACAATCCATGCTGACGATCCTGCTGATTTCCGCGATCTGCCTGCTGGTGGACTCTCTTGCGGGCTGGGTGCTGTTTGACCTGGGCGCGCTGGCCTCTGTGGTACTGTCCATCATCTTCTTTGCCAATGCGAGGAACGTGTTTGGCGCCATCGGCGAGGAAGCACGCACCAGCTGCCTTTGGAGTTTCATCACCAACGGTTCACTGTTCTTAATCAACAACACCATTGGCATCGTGCTCGCCATCGTTACCCTGGGGATCTCGGCAATCTTCGGCAAAGGGCTGGAGATGGCAATCAACATCGGCTTCGGCATCTGGCAGCTTGTGACCTGGAGCAAGCTGAAAACGGCAGTGGCAACCGTGCAGGCGTAAGCTTCGCAGCCGCAAAAGCCGGGCGGGATCTCCACCCGGCTTTTTTCGCGCTTCTTGTCAGTTTTGTTGAAACGAAGTAGAATGAACCTATCCATTCATCCGTCATCAGGAGCATGCCATGTTCCGCTATTTTTTTGCTTATGACAAGGACATCCCCGCAGGCGCCGGTGTGCCAAACTTCTCCGCCACCCATTTGATCTGGCTTGCCGCCACCGCCGTGGCGATCACGGTGCTGCTGTTGCTTTACCGCAGGATGAACCACGAGGCGCGGCAACGGTTCACCGCCACGGCGATGATCGCGATCCTGGCGCTGGAAGCGACCCGGCAGGGCTGGCTTCTGATCATTGGCCGCTATGACATCACGCGGCACTTGCCGCTGCACCTGTGCGGCATCATGATTTTCGTAGAGGCCTTTGCCGTGTTTGGCAGGAAACCGGCGCTGAAGGAGTTTGCCTATGCCTGCGGCTTGCCGGGCGCCGCGATGGCGCTGCTCACGCCGGAGCCCAGCAACTACCCCTTCTGGAACATCCAGTATCTGCAAAGCATCTTCGTGCACGCGCTGCTGGTGCTGGTGCCGCTGCTGTGGATTGCCGACGGTTTCCGCCCCAACATCCGGGCGCTGCCCAAAAACATGGCGATTCTGGCGGGCCTGGCGGCATTTTGCTTCGACCTGAACCTGCTGCTGGGCGGCGACAGCAACTATATGTTTGTGCACTTCGCGCCGGCGGGCACGCCCATTGAGCTATTTGACCAATGGGTGGGCTGGCCGTGGTACATCGGGCCGCTGCTGGGGTTTGCGTTGCTGCTGTGGGTGCTGCTATACGCCCCCTGGGAGCTGGCTGCAAGGGCCCGGCAGCGCAGGCAGACCATGGACAGCCTCGGCCAGTAGGCGGATTGGCAGGTTTCGAGACTTCCCACGGAGGCTGCGACCATGGACGGGCTTTGCATCACCAACTATTGCGACAGAAGGCACCAGGAAAAGAGCGATGACGTGGCCTCCTTTCTTCAGGAGTTGAACAAGCAAAACAGGTGTATCGAAGTGCAGTTGTGGAACGACCGCTATGTGCAGGATCTTGTCTGCTTTCCTCCACGCATGGACAAAGATGCCACGCACGCATGCGACGGGAGGCACCAATGCAAAGCATAGACCTCATCAAGCACACAATGCTTCAACGGCTGGGCGAGGCCCGTTATGGCCACTGCCTTCGCACGGCGGAAACGGCCAGGGCGCTGGCGGAGCGGTTTGGGGCCGACCGCGACAAGGCATATCTGGCCGGGCTGCTGCATGATTGCGCGAAAGCGTATGATGGCAGCCGCATCCTGGAGATCGTGCAATCGATGGGGCTGAAGCTGACCAGGGCGCAGGAAGCGCAGCCCTATGAGCTGCTGCACGGCCAGGCCGGGGCCCATGTGGCACGCACTGAATATGGCGTGGAAGACCGCGATGTGCTGCAGGCGATTTACCGCCACCAATGCGCCGCGGAAGACATGACCGTGCTGGACAATGTGGTGCGGCTGGCCGATGCCACCGAGCCCGCCCGGTCCGGCCAACGGGTGGAGCGGATGCGGGAGCTGGCCCTGCACAGCCTGGAAGAGGCCTTGCTGGTTGGGCTTTGCACAAACCTCGAGACATTCATCGAGCACAGAGTCTTCATTGAGCCGGGAACAGCCATTTATTACAACGCGTTGGTGGCTGCGCTTCAGGATCGGGCATGAGGGTTGATGCACCCCCACCTCATTCAAACACGCACCAGTTCACCCCGAATTTATCCACCAACCCAAACATGCAGGGGCTGAAGCTCACCGACCCCATGGGGTACAGAATCAAGGCGTCTTCCCGCAATACCTCGTATGCCTTGTGAACCTTGTCCGCATGCCCCGGCCCGAAGTGCAGGCAAAACTGCATCGTGTTGCCGGGGTTCCGCTCAGCATCGGGGGCGAAGCTCACGGCGTATTTGCCGTCTGCATCGGGCACATCCATCCCGGAGCTGGCCTCGGCAATGGCCAGGATCTGCCCATAAACATCCAGCTCCACATGGCAATAGGTGCCGTCCTCATTGGGATAGGCGCTGACAACCTTGGCGTCAAACGCCTTTTTGTACAGCTCCACTGCCTTGTCACTGCCAGCGAGATAAGCCTGCATCATGGATCGCAGCATGCCGGTCCTCCAAGAGTTTTCTTTCACTGTATCACAGGCAACCCAACATCAGGCTGTCAAGTTCAGATAACGACACGAAAAAAGTCCTTGGGATGCAAAAGGCCGGCGGCATTTTGGTTGCCCCCGGCCTCTCGGTTTCACTGTAGCCAACAATTAGATATAGTAATCCATCTCCCCGCCGGTGGTCCGGATCACCGGGCTGGGCTGGGAGTTATACACCTTGGAAAAGGGAGGCACCGAGTGGGTGAGCCACACGTTGCCGCCAATCACGCTGTCATGGCCGATGCGGGTGTCGCCGCCCAGGATTGTGGCGTTGGAATAGATCACCACATTGTCTTCAATGTCCGGGTGGCGCTTGTTGCCCTTCACCGGGTTGCCGTGCTCATCCAGCTGGAAGCTCCGGGCGCCAAGCGTCACGCCCATGAAAAGCTTCACATGCTCTCCGATCGTGCAGGTCTCGCCGATCACCACGCCGGTGCCGTGGTCGATGAAGAAATAGCGGCCGATCGTGGCGCCGGGGTGGATGTCTATGCCGGTGGCCTGATGGGCGTATTCGCTCATCACCCTTGGGATCAGCGGCACGCCCATGCGATACAGCTCATGGGCGATGCGGTGCACGCTCAATGCCTCAATGGAGGGGTAGCACAGCAGGATCTCTTCGGAGGAGCGGGCCGCCGGGTCGCCCAGATAGGCGGCCTGGATGTCGGTGTGCAGCGTCTCGCGGATCTGGGGCAGCAGCCCCAGCAGCTCCACGGTGATCTCGCTGGCTCGGTCTTCGCACTTGTGGCAGGCACCGGTGTGCTTTTCCTGCTTTTCGCAGCAGTTTGCCAGCGCCTGCTCCACCATGTCGTTCAGCTCCACGGCGGCGCTCCTCAGGCTGTTGCCAATGAGGATTTTGGCGCAGGATTCATCCACGGCGTCGCGCTCATACACACCGGGGAACAGCGCCGCGCGCATATGGTTCAGTGCGCTCACAATGCTCTGCTTGCCGGCAAAGCCGATCGTGCGCTCACGAAAATAGTAATCTCTGTTTTGTTGCTCCAGCGTGCGGGCAACTTTTGGGGCTTCGTCATCCAGCCAATCGGTCACAAGCATCGTAACACATCCTTTGATACAAATATGATATCATGATGGGGCAGAGGCCGCAACCGCACGGAAGTTTATGCCGTTGATATCCAGAAGATGCCGTTTTTTCTGTCTGCAAGCCGCCGCGCGGCCCATGCCGGTGATTGCACAGTTGCCACTTGCGCCGCGGGTAAATCTGCGTTAAAATCATCTGCATCGCTTGATGGCCTGCCGCCGCGTTGCGACACATTGCGATGCATTTTGCAACCCAACCCCAAGGCAACATCTGAAAGAAGTGGAACACACAGCATGGACAGCACCCGATATATTGTCGCCATTGACCTCTCCCCCGCCGAAGAACGCGCCCTGCATTGCATCACCTACGAGCTGCGCGCGCATTTCAAAGGCGGCTACGCTTATGACGAGGGCACGTATCACATCACACTGCACCTGCTGGAGGAAATGCCGGAAGAAAGGCTGAAAGACCTGCAGCGGGTGTTGAAGCGCGCCGCAGCCACCCAAACGCCGTTTATGATGGTCACCGGCCAGCCCTCCATAGTGGGCCAGACCAACTCGGCAACGATCTGGATCAACCTGAGCGACGGGCAAGACGCTCTCAACCAGCTGCACGACAAGCTGGGCAAGAAGCTGGGAAAAGCCGGCTTCGGCGTGGAAAACAGCGCCGACGCGCCACACATCACCATCGGCCGGTTTGTGGACGCCACAGCACTGTCAAAGGCGCTGGAGGAGGGCACGGTGCCGTCGATGAGCCTCTACGCGCAGGCGTTCACGCTTTTGAAGCGCACCATCATCTCCGGCATCCCTTCCTATGAGCAGCTCTGCACCGTGAAATTCAACGGGAAATGAGAAGCGCAAGGCTGTTTGCCGCAATCTCGTTTACGCCGGGCGAAAAGCGGGAGCTGGAAGAAGCCTCCCGGATTCTCCGCAGCAGCGGTGCCTCCGGCCGCTTTGTCGCGCCGGAGCTTTTTCACATCACGCTGCATTTCTTCGGGCAGACCGATCTCCAGCTGCTCCCGGCCATCGAGGCGGCGATGCGGCAAACCGCTGCCCGCCACAGACCCTTTGAAATGATCCTGGACAGAGCAGGTTCTTTCGGCCGCGACGGCAGAGCCGTGCTGTGGCTGGGCATCGGCGAGGGCGCGAAGGAGCTTGCGGCGCTGCAGGCCGATCTGGAGCGGGCATTGGAAGCCCAAGGGTTCCAAGCGGAAGGCAAGCCCTTCCGGGCGCACATCACCGTGGCCCGCGACGGCACATTCCCCAAAGAGCTTTCCGCGCTGACGCTGCCGGAAACAAGGCTTGCCTGCCCGGCCATCACGCTGTTGGAGAGCACCGCCGGCAACGGGCCGCTCCGGTATGTGCCGCTGCTCACCATTCCGTTTTCACCCAAATAACCAAGAGAGGCCAAACCATGAAGGTGCCATGCAACGAGGCCATAGACGCACAAATCGACTTGACGCAGCTTGGCATTGCGCTGACCGCCAAGCCCATTGTGTTCGGCGGCATGGCGATGGAGTTTTACGGCCTGCGCCCGCACGGCCATGACATTGACCTGTTTGTAACATTTGAGGATTATGCGGCGCTGGCTGCCAAATACCCCGAAAGCCGCAAGGACATCTGGGGCGACCTGGGCGTAGTCGTGGAGCCGTTTGAAATCTGGCGGTCAATCTGGAAGCTCGGCTATGAGTTCTTTTTGGAAGGCGCAATTGAGTTTGACCGCTACTTCGTGCTGTCGCCGGAAAAGCTGCTGCTAAGCAAGGTGCTGGCGATGGACACCAGCGACAAGCAGCGGAAGGATTTGGAGCAGGTAACAACCTACATCCGGGAGCAGAACGCGATCCCGGAGGTTGTGGACTATATGAACGCGCGGGTTGAGATCTATCTCAAGGCGCCGGATGGGACTGTGTTTGGGGGGAAGTATTAGGAATAATATCCCCCCTGTCGCTTGCCAGCGACATCCCCCCCTTAGCCGTCGGTGCTAAGCGCACCGACTTAAGGGAGGGTGGGGAGCACCCCTGAAC
>JAEYYW010000029.1 GCA_023428265.1 Bacillota bacterium
TGCGCCGGATGCTGTTGGCCAGCGTTTCGAGCATTTCAATGTCGCCCTCGCGGCCCTTGCCCTCCACAATGCGCTCCAGGATCTCCAGCATGCGCTTGGTGCCGATGCGGCAGGGCACGCACTTGCCGCAGCTTTCATCCACGGTGAAGTCCAGGAAGAACCGGGCGATGTCCACCATGCAGGTGTCCTCATCCATCACGATCAAGCCACCGGAACCCATCATGGAGCCGATCGTTGCCAAAGACTCATAGTCGATGGGCAAATCCAGATACTGAGCGGGAATGCAGCCGCCGGAAGGCCCGCCGGTCTGCGCCGCCTTGAACTTTTTGCCGCCGGGGATGCCGCCGCCGATGTCATACACAATCTCGCGGAGCGTCATGCCCATGGGCACTTCCACCAGACCGGTGTTGTTGATCTTGCCGCCCAGCGCGAACACCTTGGTGCCCTTGGACTTCTCCGTGCCGATGGAGTTGAACCAGTTGGCGCCATTGAGGATGATCTGGGGCACGTTTGCAAAGGTTTCCACGTTGTTGATGGAAGACGGCTGCCCGAACACGCCGCGGACTGCCGGGAACGGCGGCTTGCTGCGGGGCTCCCCGCGATGGCCTTCAATGGAAGCCATCAGCGCAGTTTCCTCACCGCACACAAACGCGCCCGCGCCAAGGCGGATTTCCAGTTCGAAATCGAAGCCGGACTCAAAGATGTTCTTCCCAAGCAGGCCGTATTCGCGGGCCTGCCGGATGGCGATTTCCATTCTCTGAACGGCGATCGGGTATTCGGCGCGCACATAGATATAGCCCATGCTGGCACCGATGCAGTAACCGGCAATTGCCATGGCTTCAATCACGGAGTGCGGATCGCCTTCCAGAACCGAGCGGTCCATAAACGCGCCGGGGTCACCCTCGTCGGCGTTGCAGATCACATACTTCTGGCCGACCGGCGATTTGGCAGCAAATTCCCACTTCATCCCGGTGGGGAAACCGGCGCCGCCGCGGCCTCTCAGACCCGATTCCTTCATCAGGGCGATCACGTCTTTGGGCGTCATCGTGGTGAGCACCTTGGCAAGAGCCTGGTAACCATCCATCGCGATGTATTCGTCAATGTTTTCCGGGTCAATCACGCCGCAGTTCTTCAGCGCGACACGCATTTGCTTTTTGTAAAAGCCAATGTTGTCCAGCGAAGCAGAGGCGGTCTCTTCCCCCTTCACGCCTTCCTTGTAAAGCAGGCGCTCCACCACGCGGCCCTTGATCAGATGCTCGGCCACGATCTCGTCCACATCCTCCACCTTGATGCGGCTGTAGAACGAGCCTTCCGGATAAACAATGACAATAGGGCCCTGCTCGCACAGGCCGAAGCAGCCGGTGCGCACAACCTTAATCTCTTTGTCGAGCTTCTTTTCCTTGATCAGCGCTTCGAAACGGTTGGACACATACAGTGACCCGGATGATGTGCAGCCCGTTCCGCCGCAGACAAGCACGTGGGATCTATAAAACAACATAACTTGCTTCCTCCTCTGCCCTATTCCTTGTTGCTTTCATGATGGCCGATCGTAAACTCCATCACGGGGCTGCCGTTGACAATGTGCTCGGCCACAATGCGAGGCACCATGTCCGGATCCACCTTCACATAAGTCACCTTGTCTTCACCGGGGCGATACACCTCAACAATGGGTTCCAACCGGCACACACCGATGCATCCGGTCTGTGACACGGTCACATCGCTAAGGCTGCGCTTTCCAACCTCGTTCATCATCGCCAGAAGCACAGGTCTGGCCCCGGCCGCGATGCCGCAGGTGGCCATGCCGACCACGATGCGTGTGCCCTGACCGCGCTCCTTGCGCAGGTTCACCGTTTCAAGAGCCTTTTTTCTGATTGCCTCAAGTTCTTGTATGCTCTTCATAATAATCCGCTCCTCCGCGTCAAATTCTGTTCTGTTTCATCCAAATACTGCCTGATCCACTGCAAAACGTCAGGATTGTCCAGCGGCACATCATCGCCCAACGCTTGCCGGAGCTCCGTGGTGTTGAAGTCTCCGCTCTCGCCATTCACCCGATGCGTGTATGAGAAATCCAGACCGGGGTTTGCAGCAACCAGCAGATAGACTGTGTCGGCCATATTGCCAAGCGGCGGCCTGTCTATATGGGATCGCCGATAGCTGCCCCACACCTTGGTTCCCTTGCCCGGGGCCGACTCGATGTTGAATTCCCCCCCGCAAGCCAGGCAGCTCTCCTTGAACATCGGAATGCCCAGACCGACTTTCCTGGTCTTCCTTGAGGTGGTGAATGGGCTTTGCACCTTTTCCACCGTTTCCGCATCCATCCCGCAGCCGTCATCGGCGATTGAGATCGTTATCAAATCGGTCTCCACATCCTCGGCCACTTCCAGAAGAATATGTGCAGCGCCCGCCGCGATGGAGTTCTGCACAATATCCAGGATGTGAAGGGAAATTTCATTCATTGCTACTTTTTATACTTTTCCAGAATGCCCGGCACATCGTCGGGAGCCAGCCTTCCATAAACATCCTCACCGATTGTAATCACGGGAGCCAGGCCGCAGCAGCCCAGGCAACGGGTCTGCAGCAGAGTGAATTTGCCGTCGCTCGTGGTCTTGCCGGGCTTTACACCCAGCTCAATGGCAAGACGGTCCAGCACCTTTTCGGCGCCCTTCACGTAGCACGCTGTGCCCATGCACACGCTAATCACGTGCTCACCGTTGCCCTGCAGCGAGAACTGGGAATAGAACGTTGCGACACCATAAACCTCAGTCAGCGGCACATTGAGACCTTCAGAGATGGCATTCTGCACCTCCAGCGGCAGGCATCCGAACAGCGACTGTGCGGCCTGCATCACAGGCATCAAGGCGCCCTTCACATGCTTGTGATCTTCGATGATCTGGGTAAGTTTGTCGAATTTGTCCTTTTCCTTCACGACGTCCATCAAACAGCCTCCTTTATATCAATCGGAACATAACATTGTTAAAAACTTAACAGTCACAAACTCTCGATATTATAACATTGATTCGGGAAAAAATCATCCATTTTGTTAAACGAATAGGAAAAATTCAATATGAATTTATTGGGCGTTATTTGTCTATATATCACGAATGACAAAATGGAAAAGCGGCCCAAACCCAAGAATTATGTCAAAAGGAGGGAGTTCAGCATTCCCGCAATGCGTTCAGGATTCCCCTCACGGATTGTTCTCCGGCCACCAAAGGGTATCCTTCTTCCAGGATGCAGCCAAGGCTATGGGCGTCGGAGGAACGTATGGAGCGGTAGCCCGCGGGCAAAGCATACTCCCCCTTCACTTCCATCACACGGGCCTTGAGAGTGGGCGGTATAAAACCAAGATTTGACAGCAGGCTTTGCGACGGCCTGTTGATATGGGAAGGCACCATCACGCCGCCCCGACTCAGTGCCTGCTGCTCCATTTCTTCCAAAGACAGCTGTGCTGCCTGACCCAGCCACCGTGGGCACGCCCCTACGATCTGATCCTCTTCATCCATAATTGTCTGCTCGCCGAAAAGGCTCGGGTCATTTGGCACAAAGGGCTGCCGGCTCTCCAGACAAACACAAAAATCGCGCAGAGCATCGTAATCAGGGAAATAGCACAGCACGTGGAGCTCTTCCTCGGTGGTGGCTTCAACGCCGGGCACCACAATCACGCCATGCCTATGGCCGGCTCTGATGCAGGCAAGGGCGTTCAGGCAGGAGTTGTGGTCGCACACTGCAATGGCCGCCAAGCCCTTCAGCGCGGCCATGGCGGTGATGTTGTTGGGCGTCATGTCCTCATCGGCACAGGGAGACAGGCAGGAGTGGATATGCAAGTCCACCGGCAGGGTGATCATTGCACACCGGCTTTGTGGAGCAGCCCGCAAATTTGATATTCCGACAATGGCGTCACAAATACAGCCACGCCTTCATCCTCGGCTTTCTTCAGCACCTCGGGCGGCATTGCGCAGCCTTCCGCCACAATGATGCAGGAGAGCTCGTGCAGTGATGCCACTGCGGCCACGTTCATATGTGTCTGCACGGTGATCCAGGCCATGCCCGGCTCGCCCTTGGCCATCACCCAGCTGAGCAGATCGCAGCAGATTCCTCCTGTAATCTCTGTGGATGGATCGGGCATGGCAGTGAGCAGCCTCAGCTCTTTCATCTCAGCCAGATTCCCAAGCGTCATTTCGAATCTCCTTCGTTCAGGTCGCTCAAATCGATCATTTGCTGGGCAAGGTTCTTGACACGGTCTCTCAAGATGAAAATGCAGTCCAGCTCGGTCGCTTCACCTTTCACGATGTCCTCCGCCAAAGCCCGGCAGGTTGGCGCGCCGCAGCTCCCGCAATCCAGGCCCTTCAGGCTCCCGGCAATCCGCTCGATGCGCTCCATCATGTGCATGGCGTTTTCAATGTCGTCATCCAGTTTCAAAGCCGGTAACTCGGCAATGGGCTCAGTGGCATAGGAGCCCAAGTCCGGAAGCGGCTCCGCCGGCTCGTCTTCCTTTCGCATTTTCTCGACCAGCTTGCGGATGCGGTTTTTGGCGACCCAGGGGTTTTCAAACGCAAGCGCGCCGCCCACACAGCCGCCCTGACAGGCGAGGCCTTCAAAATATTGCAGGTCATTCAGCTTGTTGTTTTCGATCTCTTCCAGAACCTTGATGACGTTGTGGATGCCATCTACCGCCAACGCGTTTTCACAATTGACGGCGGCGCTTTCCCCGCCGGACCTGGCCCAGCCGACGCCGGCATAGGTCGCCTTCCTTCCCAGATAAGGCTCATTTTCGTGGCGCATGGAGCCGGTGAGCAGGCCGTAGATCTCCAGAATCGAGATCGCGCCATCCACATTGGATTTTTCCAGGCCCAGAGGGTTGCGGATGTATGTCATCTTTGCAGGGCATGGCGTAATGAAGAAACAGCCCACCTGATCTGGCGATACGCCGCTTTTTTCACTGAATTCTTTCCGCGCAAGCTTGGCTGCTGCTTCCACCGGTGGCAACACGTTGATCACGTTGGGCAGCAGATCGGGGAAGCGCACCTGGATCAATCGCACAACAGCCGGGCATGCCGATGAAATCATCGGCCGAACCACCGTGTTGGCCAGCTCCTTGCGGATCATGCCGGAAATGGAATCGGCACCGAGAGCCACTTCATAGACCTCATCAAAGCCGATGGCTTTCAGCCCCGCAATCAGCGTGCCGGTGTCTTCCATGCTCTTGAACTGCCCATAAAGGGCCGGAGCGGGCAGCGCAATTTTGTATTGGAATTTTGATATTACGCCGATGCTGTCCGTCGTGGCGATCTTGGCATGATATGGGCAGTGACGGATGCACTCGCCGCAATCCACACACCGCTCGGCAATGATTACCGCCTTGCCGTCGCGCACGCGGATGGCCTCCGTGGGGCAGCTCCGCAGGCAGTTTGTGCAACCTTTGCATTTTTCACGGTCCAGCGTGACCGAATGGAAGTACTTGCTCATAAGCTTACCTTACGTCAAACCTCATTCGTATCGTCGTTCCCTTTCCGGGAGTGGACTCAATGTTAAAGTCATCGGCACACCGCTTCATGTTGGACAAGCCCATACCGGCTCCGAATCCAAGCAAGCGAACGCTTTCAGGCGCTGTGGAATATCCTTCCACCATCGCCTGCTCCACATCCTCGATGCCGGGGCCGGCGTCATTGGCCACCAGCGAAACGGCATCGCGGCTGACGGCAAGCGACAGAGTGCCGCCCAGACTATGGATAATGATGTTTAGCTCAGCTTCATAGGATGCGATGGCAACACGGCGAACAGCCGCCGTGTTCACACCAAGGCGTTTCAATAGGTTCTTAATGGAGGAAGAAGCGTCACCGGCAGCATTGAAATCGCCGGACCGGACAGAATAGCTCTCAGTCAGAACATGTTCGCCGTTCAACCCGCCGGTCCCCCCCCTCTCAAACCACTCTGATAAAGGATCCCGCAGGACTCATACAGTGTGTGGGTGGTGCGCAGTATTGCAATGCCGCGCTCCACCGCCATTTGCAGGATGTCTTCGGAGGGGTTTTTCCCGCGCACAAATACAATCAACGAAACGTCCAGCATTTCGGCGGTACGCACCACATGGGAGTTGGTCAGGCCTGTCAGAAGTACCGTCCGGTCTTTGACATAGGCCAGCACATCGCTCATCAGGTCTGAGCCGCAGGCAGAAATAATCTCATAATCCAGTTTGTCTTGACCGCAAAGCAAGTCGGCAGAAAGCAATTGTCTGATCTCGTTGACCTTCATTCGATATCCTTCAGCATAGATTAGCCCATGATGCTTTGCTGCAACATCAGCAATATGTCGATGATACTATATTTCAAGCCTGATAGCAACACCGCCGCATTGCCGGAGTCTGTCTTGGAAAGTTGATCCAGTTTTTCAGAACTATCCAACAATGCCTGGTTGAGCTTGAGTATCATTTCGGACTGGGTGGAGCCGACTGCCTTCATCAATTGGTCGCTGGACTGCTTCATTTGTGCCGATGCCCCGGCGACTGCCTGTTTCCAGTCATCGGGGGAACCCTGGTTCTGCTGCGCCGCCTTTTGCGTGTTGATCAGCAGTGCCAGTTGGTTTTGGATCGTCAGCAGTGAGCCCCGGATGGCATCGATTTGCTCGCGGGTGGCGTTCACCTTCCAATTGACTCCGCTTGCCTGCACCTTGAGAATGCAGGCGTCCGGAGACAGGCTTTTGCGATACTCATCGCGCAGCGCCTTTGCGTCTGCCTCGGAGTAAAACACCGAGTCGACTACGCGCAGCATCGCATCGTCTTTCATGATGTAGGCGCCCGATCCTTTGCCTTTGAATTTCTCGGCCGCTGCCTCCGCATTTTCCTGCTTCGTGAATACGCCAAGCTGCACGCCGTAGAGCGTGATGGCGTTCATTTTGATGTCCTCACTGAGCTTATCTCCGGAGGGAGATGGAGCCGGTGTTGCCGATGATGCCGGTGAGTTTATGAGCGAGGATATGGAGGGCAGCACAGGCGCTCCCGTTGTTGGTTTCGAGGGGTTGTATGCAGGTTTGAACAAGATGTCATAAATGCCCAGCGATTGAAAGGCAAATATGAACGCGGCGATGAGCAGCAGCACCAGGATGGTGGTTGCCGCGCTGTAGCGCTCCTTGCTGTGTTTTGACTTGCTCGTTCTTCTTCGGCGCATTGTACTTCCCTCCAAGTTGATGGTATGATTAACTATATTCACAGGTATCCTGTTTATGTTAATTTGAAAGGGATATCCAAATGGATTTTGTCAGAGCCAGTGCAATTGATTTGGATGATGTGGTTGTAATGATTCTGTGAGTACTCCACAAGACATGATTATGTTGAGGGCACAGAAGTGCGGCCTGTCGCCTATCTGGAAGGCATTTATGTCCGCGAAGAGCACCGTAAGGCAGGCATTGGGAAAAGTTTGATAGCCTTGGGAGAGCAATGGGCAACTCTGTGGGCTGCAGGCAAATGGCTTCAGATTGCGAGCTCGACAATACGGAAAGCCTTGCGTTTCATCTTGGGTGCGGGTTTTCAGAAGTGAATCGGATCATTTGTTTCGTGAAAAATATCAGCGAAACTCATCATACAGAATCAGGAGCTTTAAATGCGCATCACGATTGACACCCTTCCCCTCTGGGACGCCTTCCGGCAAACGGATATCTGCCCGTATTGCCATTTGGAAAGCCGTATGGAGGAGCTTTTCATTGACACCTATCTGGGTGAATCGGTTATGGAGCCTGATGTGAGGGTGGAAGTGAACGCCAAGGGGTTTTGCCGGAGTCACTACAAGCAGTTGTTTCAACAGAAAACAAGCAAGTTGGGCCTGGCCCTTATGACACACACCCATTTGCAGGAAATTCTTCATTCGGTGGACAGGCACATTGAGAAACTAAACGCCTGCGATGAAGCCGGAAACACAATATTGAAGCGGGCGACCGGCTCAAAGGATTTCTCCGGGGCGCTGGCGGAAGCCGCTTCATATGCATCGTCCAGCCGTGACACATGCGTGGTTTGTGAGCGTGTGGCTGTGCACATGGAGCGATATTATGAAACCGCGCTGCATATGTGGGAAAGCGACAATGACTTCCGGAAGCTCTTCGAACAGAGCAGGGGTTTCTGCATCCCCCATTGGGGCGCGCAGCTTGCGGCCTGCAAGGGCGTGATGATCACCAAAAAGCGGGCAGAGTTTGTCAGCAAGCTCAATGAGATCGAAAAAAGATCCCTCTCAGAGCTTGAGAAGGATCTGGAGTGGTTCACCAGAAAGTTTGACTACCGCAACGCGGACAAGCCCTGGGGCAACTCTAAAGATGCTCTGCCGCGGGCCATCAACACAATCGAGGGGTATACCATCAAAACGGAAAGTCAGTCCTGACAAAATTGTTCCAGGATAAGGCCCGATTCTTCAAAAAGTTTCAGCGAAAACTCATCCGGATAGGGGTTGCGATAAACGACCCTCATAATGCCGCCGTTGATGATGAGCCGGGCGCAGATCGAGCATGGCTGGTGGGTGCAATAGAGCGTTGCCCCCTCAATTGAAATTCCCAGCCTGGCTGCCTGAATGATGGCGTTTTGTTCGGCGTGGATGGCATAACAGAGCTGCCCCTGCTGGCCGGAAGGGATTCCGAGTGTGCGGCGCATGCACTCCCCCTTCTCCTTGCAGCTTGGAATGCCGGAAGGCGCACCGTTGTAGCCGGTGGTGAGGATGCGCTTGTTCTTCACGATCACGGCGCCCATCTGCCTGTTTGGCTGATAACAGCTGGACCAATTGGACACGGTGTCTACCAGCTCCATGAAACGATGATCCCATTTATCCATGCATTGTACCTCCGGCATGTTTTCTAATGATTTACCATAATTATGCAGTATTTGCAATATCGGCTATAAAGATTTTTGAGCAGAGGAGCCGACCACATCCAGAATTTGCTTTTCTGCACGTCGATACCTGTCTAGCCTCAACAAATCCGCGGGAGTGGGGTTGTCAATTCGAGACAAATCCATATTGTCACGAAGGTCTGCCAGTTTCACCCGGCATGCAGTGTTATTGGGCAGAATGCGGTTGATAAATGCATCGTAGCCCTCCCCCTCCCGCTTTGTCAGGCATTCCAGAGCATGAAGCACTTCATCAGGGTAACCCATATCAGCCAGCTGTAGCAGAGAAATACCGGTATCCTCCACCACATCATGCAACACCGCGCATATCCGATCCGAATCATTCTCACAAGACAGCATCACACGAAGCGGGTGCAAAATATAAGGATTGCCGCCTTTATCCACTTGTCCGTCGTGGGCTTTTGCGGCCAGCTGAATTGCATCGTTTAGCAACATATCCGCCACCCCTGATATATTGTATAGGAATCCTGCTGTTTTGTCATGATCAAGCGATTTCGACAGGCCCAGCCACCCTCATTTGGTTTCACATTTTTACAAATAATTCACAAAACTATCCAAATTGACTGTTGATTTCTTCTTCAACTGCCTGTATGATATGCGTGTGCAATTTAGCACTCACCATGTTCGAGTGCTAACAACTCAAAAGGAGGTACAGGAATGAATATCAAACCTTTGGGTGACAGGGTCGTCATCAAAAGCGTGGAGCAGGAAGAGACCACAAAGAGCGGCATTGTCCTGCCCGGTTCGGCCAAGGAGAAGCCCGTGATGGCCGAAGTGATCGAGGTTGGCCCCGGCGGCCTCGTGGATGGCAAGGAAGTCACGATGCATGTCAAGAAGGGCGACAAAGTGCTGTATTCCAAGTATGCCGGCACGGAAGTGAAGCTGGACAAAGTGGAATACATCATCGTGCGCCAGAGCGACATACTGGCCATCGTGGAATAACGCAAGGAGGAATGAAACATGGCAAAGCAGATCAAATACGGCGATGATGCCCGTGCCTCTCTCGAGCGCGGTGTAAACGCTCTGGCTGATACCGTAAAAATTACATTGGGCCCCAAGGGCCGCAACGTGGTGCTGGACAAGAAGTTCGGCTCCCCCATCATCACCAACGACGGCGTGACAATCGCCAAGGAAATCGAGCTGGAAGACCCCTTTGAGAACATGGGCGCCCAGCTGGTGAAGGAAGTCGCCACCAAGACCAACGATGTGGCCGGCGACGGCACCACCACCGCAACGCTGCTGGCCCAGGCCATCGTGCGCGAAGGTCTGAAAAATCTGGCCGCCGGCGCCAACCCGATGATCCTGAAGAAGGGCATCCAGGCCTCCGTGGACGCTGCCATTGACCAGCTGAAGTCCATAAGCAAGCCGATTGAAGACAAGAAGGCCATCGCCCAGGTCGCCGCCATCTCCGCCAACGACGACTCCATCGGCGCGCTCATTTCCGACGCAATGGAACGCGTGGGCAAAGACGGCGTCATCACCGTGGAAGAGAGCAAGACGCTGAAGACCGAGCTCAACGTGGTGGAAGGCATGCAGTTTGACCGCGGTTACGCCTCCGCCTATATGGTGACCGACACCGAGAAGATGGTCGCGGTGCTGGACAACCCGCTGATCCTCATCACCGACAAGAAAATCACCAACGTGCAGGAAATTCTGCCCGTGCTCGAGCAGATCGTGCAGCAGGGCCGCAAGCTCCTGATCATCGCCGAAGACATTGAGGGCGAAGCGCTGGCCACCCTGATCGTGAACAAGCTGCGCGGCACCTTCAACTGCGTGGCGGTGAAGGCCCCCGGCTTCGGTGACCGCCGCAAGGCCATGCTGCAGGACATCGCGATCCTGACCGGCGGCCAGGTGATCTCCGAGGAGATCGGTCTGGAGCTCAAGGAAGCCAACATCAACATGCTGGGTCGCGCCCGCCAGGTCACCGTGGACAAGGAAAACACCACGATCGTGGAAGGCGCCGGCGATCCCTCTGAGATCAAGGCCCGCATTTCCAGCATCAAGGCCCAGATTGAAGAAACCACCAGCGACTATGACCGCGAAAAGCTGCAGGAGCGCCTGGCCAAGCTGGCTGGCGGTGTGGCAGTGATCGCCGTGGGCGCCGCCACCGAAGTGGAGATGAAGGAGCGCAAGCACCGCATCGAAGACGCCCTTTCCGCCACCCGCGCCGCTGTGGAGGAAGGCATTGTGGCCGGCGGTGGCGTGGCGCTTCTGAGCGCCATCCCGCTGCTGCAGAAGCTCGTGGATGAGAGCGAAGGCGACTATCGCACCGGTGTGCAGATCGTCAAGCGCGCCTTGGAAGAGCCCATCCGCCAGATCGCCGTGAACGCCGGTGTGGAAGGCTCCGTGATCGTCAACCATGTGGTGACGAAGAACGAAGTGGGCTATGGCTATGACGCTCTGAAGAACGAGTATGGCGATATGTTTGCCAAGGGCATCATCGATCCCACCAAGGTGACCCGCAGCGCGCTCACCAACGCCGCAAGCGTGGCCGCAATGGTGCTCACCACCGAGAGCCTTGTCACCGACATTCCGAAGCCCGAACCGGCTGTTCCGGCGGCTCCCGGCGGCGGCATGGGCGGCATGTATTAATTCACAGCCCAACTCCGGGTGCGCCCGGTATCCATTTTCCTCGCAACAGACAGAGGGCTCCGCAAAACGGAGCCCTCTGTCGCATTTGGTCACTTCATCACTCTGCCTACAGGCTCAACTTATAAACCTCCCCGGCTTCCCTGCCCTGCGCAAAGGAATAGGATGATTTCAAAAAAGCCTCCTTGCGCAGCTTCAGCTCCACCAACTCCTGCTCGAATCCCCGTGCAATTTCCTCGGCCTGCTGGATCGTGTCCTCCAGTCGGGAGTAAAGCATGTGAGACAGACTGTCCAGGCCATGGACTTCATCTTTCAGCCTCTCTTTTTCAGCAATGGCGCTTTGCTCTCCATCCCGGATGATGCCGTTGGCGGTGGCGCGGGCTGTGATGAGCACGCTGGAGATCTCCTGCTCCATGTTGCGATAATGGGCAAGCTCGTTTTTCAGGATGTTGTTCTGATCACGGATTTCATTTTTCAGCGCCAGCGCTGCATCATGCTCGGCTTTCAGGCGCGTAATGGCCTCATCAACCTGCTGCTTGTCATATCCAAACAGAGAAGTGCGAAACGCAATCTTCATTGTCGCCTCCGGCAGATCAATGAAGAAAACTATAGCATTCCTCCCATGCGTTCTAGGTCGCTTTGCGCTGCAAATAAGGTCGATTCATCTGCATTTTAATGGTGGGGATCATCCTTTTTGCCGCCTTGTATCCCCTCTCTATCAGCTCACCGGAGCGGGTGAAATCAAACAAACCAACGTCGGCCACATAGGGTGCGATTACGGCATCGGCATGTTGCAGTGTGGTGCCAGCCAGCCTGCGGGACATGATATCAAACGACCGGGAAGCCACCTCCAGCAGATCGCCGGCCTGCTGCTTATCACCGGCGTCACGGCCCAGATCCACCGCGATCACATAATCGGCGCCCATGTCACGCAGCACTTTCACCGGCGCGTATTCCGTCACACCACCGTCCACCAGGTTCATTTCACCAAAGCGGCGCGGCACAAACACTGCCGGGATCGTGCAGCTCGCAGCAATGGCGTCGGCCATCAGAGCATCGTTGCATACCACGTAATCGCCCCTGACGGAACGGATTTCAGCGTTGGTAAAGAAAACGGTGGAGCCGCTCACCAAATCCACAGCGCACAGGGCAACCAGAATCGGCGCTTCGCGGATGTTCATGCCGAAGGTGAGCTGATAGGCAAGCTTCTGCACCTGATTCCCTTTGAACATGCCGGAAAACGAAGCCTTCCGCCCGAAGAAGCTGCCCACCAGCGCCTTGGCCGCGCCGGAGGAGTTGAAGTCCAGCAGTCTGTCATCCAGATTGCCGGCAAACTGCTCCAGCTCGGATAACGAACGCCCTGCCGCATATCCGCCGCCGACCAGCGAGCCGGCGCTTGTGCCTGAAACAAATGTAATGGGGATTTGCGCTTCCACCAGCGCCTTCAGAACCCCCACATGAGCCGCACCCCTCACCGCGCCGCCAGACAGCGCAAGACCGATTGTCATCCCGCTCCCCGCCTCTCTGATGTATCAGCCTATGCCGCGCAATCAAGAAAGGTGAGGATGCAAAAAGCACCCATCCGGACCGGATAGGTGCTTTAACACAAAGGGTACTTATTGCTGCGGATCGTTTGGCGGCGCCTGCTGCGGCTCACTGGGCTCAGCCTTTGCTTCAAACGTGGAAGTTCCGTTTTTGTACTTGGAACTCCTCATGAATGCGCTGACCATTAGCCCGGCGCCCAGGCAAATCGCGATGATTGCAAGGATCACCTGGCCGTTGGCCACGTCATAATTCATCAGAAGAAAACCGCCGCCGATCGCTGTGAGGATGAAAACAGGGATCATGGACCCCTTATGGCCTCTGCTGAACACATACAGCTCAAACAGTCCAAACGCGGGCCCCAGAATAAACAGTGGCCACAGCTTCCCGACGGACTGCCCGCCTTCGGTCAGAAGGAACAACACTCCGTAGACCAACAGGATGCCGCCGGGCACCAGCAAGCCTTCATTGTGCTCACGGGAGAAAAAGTAATAGAGGTGAAAAATCAACCCGATCGCCAATAAAAGAATAGGCCATGTCATGTCTCCATCCAACCGGATGATATTGAGCTGCCCCAACGTCAGCACCACGCCGATGAGGAGCAGCACGGTGCCCCAAACAAGGGAATTGATGCGTTTCATGCTCAACCCTCCTTCTGCTCGTCTTCCTCCTGAGGTGTGTGGTCCGGATCGTTTTCAATCGTTTCCGTCTCAATCACTGGTTCCCCGGTTTCTGCCGGTTCAGCATTTTCGGGAGCCGCCTCTTCTACACCTTGGCTGCCGGCTTCCGCACTCAGATTATCCTCGTGGGTAATGAGCTTCAGGGAGTCGTCCAGCGGTGTGCTCAGCTCTTCCTGCCTGCGCTTCTCCAGATACTTCTTCACTACCGGAGCCAGCAGCGCAATCGCGGACGCAACCACCAGGATGCCGCTCAGCCATTGTGACACACGGACGTCGGACTCGCCCAAATAGAGGCTGTCGGTGCGCAATCCTTCGATCACCACCCTGCCGATGCCATACAGCAGCAGGTAGAACCAGAACACATTGCCGGGCTTCCTGGTCTTGCTGTTTTTGAAATAGAAGAACAGGAATGCGAACACAAGGAAATTCCACATGGACTCATAAAAGAATGTGGCCATGTGGTACTGCCCGTCTGCCTGAATGTAGACCGCCGCCGGAAACCATTGCCACGCCGGGTTGTCAATGATGGCGCCGTAGGCTTCCTGGTTCACAAAGTTGCCCCAGCGGCCGATGGCCTGGCCCAGGATCAGGCTGGGCGCCACAAGGTCCAGCAATGTGAAAAGCTTGATCTGCTTTTTGTTCACAAGCGCCCAGTAAATCAGAACGCCGATGAACCCGCCGATCACGCCGCCATAGATGGCCATGCCGCCTTCCCATATGGCAAACACCTTCCAGAAGGGGCCCGCGGAGTAAACAGTGTTCCACTGAAACACCACGTAATAAATCCTGGCAAAGATCACCGCCAGCGGCACAATGATGAGCGCCATATCCAGGATGTTGTCCGGATTGTAGCCCTCGCGCTTGGTGTGATACATCGCCAGCAGAATCCCAAGGAGCATACCGGTAGCAATGATGATGCCATACCAATGAATGGAATAACCAAAGATGGTAAATGCGACCATATAATCACCTCCATCTGATTATACCCCACGCGGAAATTCTGTCAAGAAAAGGCCGATGAATCTATTCCAACAAATCGGGTCGGACTTGCTTTGTCTTTTTTCTGGACTCCTCCAGCCGCCACCGCTCAATATTGGCGTGATGGCCGGAAAGCAGCACCTCCGGCACCTTCATGCCCCGGAAGTCGGCTGGCCGGGTGTATTGGGGATACTCCAGCAGGCCGTTTTCAAAGCTTTCATCGGCATGGGCGTCTTCATTGCCAAGCACACCGGGGATAAACCTGCTCAAGGCGTCCACCAGCACCAGAGCCGGCAGCTCGCCGCCGGTCAGCACATAGTCGCCGATGGAGATCTCACGGTCTATCAGGCTGTCAAGCACCCGCTGGTCCACACCTTCATAATGGCCGCAGAGTATGACGATGTCTTCGAAAGAGGACAACTGCCTGGAGATCCTGTGATCCAACCGCTCACCCTGCGGCGACATATAGACCCGAAGCGGAGTGCATGCATGCCACTCAAGCGCATGATCCATACAGTCGAAGATGGGCTGCGGCGCCATCACCATGCCTGCGCCGCCCCCAAAAGGATAGTCATCCACGCGGCGATGCTTGTCATGCGAATAATCGCGGATGTTGAAAAGCCGGACGTCTAGCAGTCCGGCTTCCCTGGCTTTGCCGAGGATGCTGACGGAGAGATAATGCTCCATCACCTCGGGAAACAATGTGAGTATGCTAATCCTCAACTACGGCCACCTCTTTGAACCGCGCGGCATTCACAACGATCCGCTTGGCTTTGGTGTCTGTGCTCATGATGACGGTCTTCAGCGCCGGGAACAGCACCTCGCCATCCGGGCCGCCGCGCAGCACATAAACGTCGGCCGAGCCGGGTTGCATCACCTCGGTGAGCTTCCCCAGGAAGCGGCCCTGCTCATCCACCACGGAGCATCCGATGACGTCGGTGATGAAATGGGCGCCGTCAGGCAGCTCAACGGCCTGGTCGCGGCGCACATACAAACTCTTCCCATTCAGCGCCTCGGCAGCGGTGCGGTCATTCACACCCTGAAAACGCAGATAAACCGCGTCTCCGTTTACGTCGGCCTCTTCGATCCATAGGGCGGTGTATTTACCGCTTTCCAGGAGCCAAGCCTGTTCAAGGTCGAAAAAGCGCGCCGGGTCGTCGGTGAACGGGCGCACGCGCACATGGCCCCTCAGACCTTTTGCGCGGCCGATTGTGCCGATCAGCAGGTATTCACCTGTACCGCCTGCGTCGTAAATCATAGAATATCAACTACATACTTCTTGCGGCGGTTGGATGTGGCCGACTTGACCACGGCGCGGATCGCGTTGGCGATACGCCCCTGTTTGCCGATCACGCGGCCCATGTCGTCCGGTGCGACCTTGAGCTCCAGAATCACCGTGCGGCCCTTGTCCTGCACGCCTACGGTGACCTTTTCCGGCTCCTCGACCAGTGACTGGGCGATGTAACGAACCAGTTCTTCAGGCTTCAATTCACACACCTGCCTTAAATGATGCCGTTCTTCTTCAACAAGTCTCTCACGGTGTCGGTGGGCTGAGCGCCATTCTTGATCCACAGAGCGGCCTTCTCGGCGTCAACTTTGAGCGTAGAGGGCTCGGTCAGCGGGTTGTAATAGCCGATTTCCTCAATGAAGCTGCCATCGCGGGGCGCGGCGCTCTCGGAAACGACGATGCGGTAGAAGGGGGCCTTCTTTGCGCCCATTCTCTTGAGACGGATCTTGACTGCCATAGGTTCTTCCTCCAAAACTGTTTTCTATCGAACTTCCCGCGATGCGGAAATCTTCGTCAATTGAACTTGAACGGCGGCTTCATGCCCCGCCCGAAGCGCTTGCCCAGACCGCCCATGCCGCCGAGCTGCTTCATCATCTGTTTGGTCTGCTCGAACTGTTTCATTAGGATGTTCACATCCTGTACCTTGGTGCCGCTTCCCTTTGCGATGCGAATGCGGCGGCGGGCGTTGAGGATGCTGGGGTCTCGGCGTTCCTCCGGTGTCATGGAGCGGATGATTGCCTCCATGCGGAGCATGTCTTTGGGATCCACATCGTCCGCCTTCACACCCATTTTACTCATGCCGGGGATCATGTTCATCACATCGGTGATGGAGCCCATCTTCTTGATCTGCTCAAACTGCTCCAGGAAGTCTTCCAGGTCAAACTTCTGCTCCCGGAATTTCTTCTCCATCTTTTCGGCCTGGGCCATATCAAAGGTGCTCTGCGCCTTCTCAATGAGCGACAGCACATCGCCCATGCCGAGGATGCGGGATGCCATGCGGTCCGGGTGAAAAGGCTCAAAATCTTCCGGCTTTTCACCGATGCCGCAGAATTTGATGGGCTTGCCGGTAACGGCCTTGACCGATAACGCAGCGCCGCCGCGGGTGTCACTGTCAAACTTGGTCATGATCACGCCGGTCACGTCCAGCTGCTTGTTGAAGGCTTCCGCCACATTTACGGCGTCCTGACCGGTCATGGCGTCCACCACCAGCAGGATCTCATCGGGCGTAGTGAGTTTCTTGATCTGATCCAGCTCGCCCATCAGCTCTTCGTCAATGTGCAGGCGGCCGGCAGTATCCAGAATCACCACATCGTTGCCGTGGGAGATGGCGTGCTTGATGCCAAGGGCGGCGGTTTCCACCGGGTTTTCCAGACCGCGCTCAAACACCGGCGCCCCCACCTGCTGGCCCACCACCTGCAATTGCTTGACAGCAGCCGGGCGATAAACGTCGCAGGCCACCAGCAGCGGGTGCTTGCTGTGGCGCTTCTTCAGATAGAGCGACAGCTTGCCGGCCATGCTGGTTTTGCCGGCGCCCTGCAACCCGCACAGCATGATGACTGCCGGCACCCGGGAGCCGAATTTCAAGGAGCTGTGGGTGCTGCCCATGAGCTCGGTCAACTCATCGTTCACGATCTTGATGACCTGCTGGCCCGGCGTCAGGCTTTCCAGCACGTCCTTGCCCACAGCGCGCTCCGACACCTTTTTGACAAAGCTTTTCACGACCTGGAAGTTCACATCGGCTTCCAGCAGCGCAATGCGCACCTCGCGCATGGCAGCCTGGATGTCAGCCTCGTTGAGCTTGCCCCTGCCGCTCACTTTTTTCAGGATTGCCTGTATCTTTTCGCCCAAGCCCTCAAAGGCCATCGTTGCCCTCCCAGATCTTCACTGCCTCATGCAGCATCGCCTTCAACTCCGACGTGTCACCGGCGCTCAATGTCTCTTTTCCATGAAGCAGACCGGCCATGCCGGCCAAACTGCCCTTCACCGCCTGATAGCGGGCCATGAGCCCCAGCCGCTGCTCGCAGCGCTCCAGTGTTTCCGCACCGCGCCTCAGGCCGTCATGCACGCCCTGGCGTGTGATGCCGGCCCGCTCGGCGATCTCCGCCAGAGACAGGTCTTCGTTGTAGTGCATCTCCATGAGGCCGCGCTGCTTCTCGGTGAGGAACTCGCCATAAAAATCGAGCAGCCAGGAGATGCGGATGTTTTTATCCATGGGACTCTCCAACCAAAACCAAGGGTGTAAAGCTTTGTAACTTTACACCCGAAAGAATACTATAAGTTTTGCTTTCTGTCAACCGTCAAACAACGCTTCTGCAAATCGCTTCGCGTCAAACTCCTGAATGTCCTCCACCGACTCCCCGGTGCAGATGTAGCGCACCGGCACCTTCATACCGGAAGAAATGCTGATCGCGATGCCGCCCTTGGCCGTGCCGTCCAGCTTGGTCAGCACAAGGCCCGTGATATCGGCCACCTCGGAAAACACTTTGGCCTGCTCCACCGCATTCTGGCCGGTCGTGGCGTCCAACACCAGGAAAGCTTCCTTGTGGGCGTCCGGCATTTCGCGGCTGACGATGCGCTGTATCTTTTCCAGCTCGTTCATCAGGTTTTTCTTGTTGTGCAGGCGGCCTGCGGTGTCGCAGATGAGAACGTCGGCATGGCGGGCCTTGGCTGCCTGGATGGCATCGTAGACCACCGCTGCCGGGTCGCTTCCCTGTTGCTGGGCCAGCACCGGCACGCCGATGCGGTCGGCCCACACCTTCAATTGCTCGATGGCCGCCGCGCGAAACGTGTCCGCCGCTGCCAGCATCACGGTTTTGCCCTGGGCCTTGAAGTAATTGGCAAGCTTGGCGGTGGTGGTGGTTTTGCCGGTGCCGTTCACACCCACCATCAGTATTACCGCAGGCATGGGCATGCCATCGGTTGCGGCAGCTTGCTCAAATTTGGCGGCAATGGCATCCTTCAGAAGAATTTTTATCCTTGCCGGGTCACCGATCTTCTCCTGCTTGACGCGCTGCCGGATGCTTTCCACCAGCTCGTGGGAAAGCTTGGCCCCCACATCGCCGGAGACCAGCACATCCTCCAAGTCGTCAAAGAACTCGTCGTTGATTTCCTTATAATAGCGCACAAGGTCGTCAACCTTGGACTTGATAGAGTCGCGGGTCTTGACCAGGGAATTCCTCAAGCGGTCAAACAGGTTGGGTTTGTCTGGCATGAAAACCACCTTCTACCCTCTCCTCTGCTCCGCTTCCCGGGGCATCGGGCGTGGGGGTAATATTCTTCATTCTGTTTCACTGCCCACTGGCCACATAGTCAGCCATCTTCATGGAGACCAGACGGGATATGCCCTTCTCTTCCATCGTGACGCCATAGATGGCGTTGCTGGCCTCCATCGTGCCCTTGCGGTGGGTCACCACGACAAACTGCGTGCGGTCGGTGTAGCCGTTGAGGTAGTTGGCGAAGCGCTTCACGTTCACATCGTCCAGCGCGGCCTCAATTTCATCGAGCACGCAGAACGGCGACGGATTCAATTTCAGCATCGCAAACAGAAGGGAGATGGCGGTGAGTGCCTTCTCCCCGCCGGAGAGCAGGGAGAGCAGCTGCAACTGCTTGCCCGGCGGCTGGGCGACGATTTCGATCCCGGAGTTGAGAAGGTCGCTTTCGTCTTTCAGCACCAGCTTTGCCATGCCGCCGCCAAACATTTCGGTAAAAGTCTCGGAGAAGTAACCGTTCAGCAGATTGAACTGCTCGCGGAACCGCTTCTCCATCTTTTCAGCCAGCTCCGTGATGATGGCCACCAGGTCAAATTCGGCCTTTTGGAGGTCCCCCATTTGCTTCTGGTAATCTTCGTAACGCGCCTTCATTGAGACGTAATCCTCAATGGCGTTCACATTCACGTTGCCCATCGACCGGATCCGCTCCCGGATTTCGGTGATGCGCCTGGATGCGCCTGATGCCTCGAAATCGTCCCGCTTGAGCTTCTGGGCAGTCGCCAGCGTGAGCTCATAGGTATCCCAAATGCGGTTTTGCATGTTTTCCAGATCCGCCTCGATGCGGCCTGTCTGGCCCTGCAGCTTGGCTTGCTGGTCGCGGAGCTCATCAAGGGCTCTGCGCTGCTCCTGCAAGCCCTGCTCCAGTGCGGCCCGCTTCTGCCGGAGCGCCGCGCGCTCCTGCTCCACGGCCTGCAAGCGGGCTTCGGCGGCCGCCCGCTCCGACGAATTCTCCTGGTGGCCGGCTGCGCTTGCTTCCAACGCCGCTTCCTCCCTGCCGGCTTCCGACTCATGCTCCGCCTCGGTGCTCCGGGCGGCAGCGGCCTGCGCGCCAAGCTGTTCCGCTTCCCGCCGCAGGCGTCTGAGGTCGCTCTCTAGCGATTGCCGGTGACGCTCGCCGGTGGCAAGCGAGATTTTCAGCGCGTTTGCCTGCTCCTGCAAGTCGTTGTATTGCTCGCGCTGGTCGTTGATCTGCTGCTGGATGCGGATAATTTCCGCACGGGCGTCGGCATTGCTCTGCTCCTCGCCGCCCTGCGCGCTTTCAATCCCGGCCCGTTCGCCTGTGATTTCACTCAGGTTGTCTTCCAGTTGCTGCCGCTCCCCGGAGATTGCCTCGCGGGATGAAACGAGGCGCTCTTTCGCCTGGGCAGCCTTATCGCGCCGCTCACGCTCACGGGTCAGCAACAAATCAAGGTCGTGGGCCTCTTTGGAAAACCGCTCAAGCTCAGCGGCAGCCTCCGCACCGCGGGCTGCGATTTGCTCAGACTTCTTTGTCAGCTCCTTGATTTCCTCTTCACAGCGCGCCCGGGCGGTCTGCAGCTCTTCCAGTTCCGCCGAGCGACCCAGCACGCTGGTGAACCGGCTGCTCACGCTGCCGCCGGTGATCGAACCGCCGGGGTTGATGATGTCGCCCTGCAGTGTGGCAAACCGCAAACTGTGGCCACAGGCACGGGCCATGGCAATGGCGCTGTCCATATCATCAGCAATCACGATGCGGCCCAGCAGATTCTGCACAATGTCACGATATCGGGGATCGTATTTCACAAGCTCACTGGCCACGCCCACGCAGCCCTTGATGCGGAGCACCGATTGCTCGCCGGCGCTCAGCGTCCTGCCCCGGATGGCGGACACCGGCAGGAATGTAGCGCGGCCATAATTGTTCTGCCGCAGATGGTTGACCAACGCCTTTGCGTCTTCCTCGGTGGGTGTCACGATGTTTTGCATGGCGGGGCCCAGCGCCATTTCCACAGCGCGCACAAGCATGGAGGGCACCTCAAGCATTTCGCCCACCACGCCCTCCACCCGCGCACCCAGACGGGAGTCTGCCCGGCAATCGATCAGCAGGCGCTTCACGGCTTCTGCATAGCCGCCATAATCACGCTTCATTGCCTGCAGCATGTTGATGCGGGTGGCGGTGGCGAGCATCCGCTCGCGCACTTTGGTGGCGGCGTCATCGGTTTCCTTTTTCTGTGATGCCAGGTCGCGCGCCATGCGGGCGGCTGCGTCGCTCTGCTCTTTCTTTGCGGCGGCCTCACGCTCCAAGCGGGCGACATTCTGGTCGATCTCGCCGGCGGCGTCCAGCACAAGCGCCTCTTCGCGGTCCAGCGCCTGTGAGGAATTGTCCAGCTGGGCCAAACGGTTACGGATGCCCTCTTCCATGGCGGACAAACGAGCCAGCGCGCTCTTGATATCTCCGATGCGGTTCAGGCGCGCCATCATCGCAGACTTGCGCTCCTCTGCCTGCTCCTCGTCCTGCCTGAGCTGCAAGCCCATCTCACTCAGGCTGGTCTCAAGCTCCGCAAGGCGCGCCCGGCCTTCTCCTGCGCTTTGATCCTGCCGCCCGATTTCCTCTTGCAGCCGCGCAGCCTCCGCGAGCAGCTGGCCAGACCGTTCCTCCGCCTTTTCCGCCTCTGCGGATAGCCGGCGGGCTTCACGGCGGAGGTTTGCAATGCGCTCCGCGGCCAGGTTCCGCTCGCCCTCACGGCGCTGCTCTTCAGCGATGTGGGCGGTGATTTCCTCGCGGATGCGGTTGCCGTCGTCCTCCAGCCGGTCCAGCTCCCCGGTGTTGACGCGCAGCGTCTCCTCCGCGGTCTGGATATCCATTGCCATTGCGGCGGTCTTGCTCTCCGCAAGCTCACCTTGCTGCCGCATCGTCTCCAGGCGGCCCTTGGCGCGGTCATATTGCAGCAGAAACTGGTTTACGTCCAGATCCTTGAGTTCAGCGCTCAGCTCCAGATATTCACGGGCCGTTTCGCTCTGCTGGCGCATGGGTTCCAGTTGGTTGCCGATTTCGGTGGCGATGTCGTTGATGCGCTGGAGGTTGTTGCGCGTGTTTTCAAGACGCCGCTCCGCTTCCTCCTTGCGCACGCGAAACTTCATGATGCCGGCCGACTCGTGGAACGCGCCGCGCCGATCCTCGGGGCGGCTGTTGATGATCTCGGCAATCTGCCCCTGGCCCACGATGGAATAGCCGTCTTTACCCACGCCGGTGTCGCGGAAAAGATCCACGACATCCTTCAGCCTGCAGCTTTGCTTGTTGATGTAATACTCACTCTCGCCGGAACGGAAAATGCGCCGGGTGATCGTGACCTCCGAAAAGGCCACGGGCAAGCCACCGGCTGCGTTGTCGATGGTGAGGTTCACCTCGCAAAAGGAGAGGGCTTTCCGCTTGCTGGTGCCATTGAAGATGATGTCTTCCATGCGGGCGCCGCGGAGCACTCTTGCGTTCTGCTCGCCCAGCACCCAGCGCACAGCGTCGCCAATGTTGCTTTTGCCGGAGCCGTTGGGCCCGACGATTGCGGTGATCCCCTCGTCGAACTGGATTTCTATTTTATCGGCAAATGATTTGAAGCCGAAGATTTCAAGTTTTTTCAGGCGCACGTTGTGAT
>JAEYYW010000072.1 GCA_023428265.1 Bacillota bacterium
GTGTGCGCCATGGCGCCGGGTGTGTTGGGCATCACCGGCATAGAGACCGGCGAGATTATTCTGGGCGTGGTGGAAAAAATCAAGCCCGCGGCGCTGGTGGCCATCGACGCGCTGGCCAGCCGCAGCACCTCTCGCCTGGGCACCACGATACAGATCAGCGACAACGGCATCTGCCCGGGCTCCGGCGTGGGCAACAGCCGCATGGAGCTGACCCGGGAGACGCTGGGTGTACCGGTAATCTCCATCGGCGTGCCGCTGGTGGTGTATGCCGGCACCATTGCCCGCGATGTGATCGAGCTGCTGGACGGGGTCACTGCCGGCGATCAGGCTGAGGTCATGATCCGAAAGGTGGTTTCGGAACACCTCGGTGATCTGATCGTGACGCCGAAAGAAATCGATGCAATCGTGGATGATGTGGCCCGACTGGTGGCGCTCGGCATCAACCTGTCAGTTCACAACGGTGTCACCGTGGATGAAATCGACAGGTTCATGATGTAGTGCTCCGTGCGGCAAGCCAAGCATGCGGGCAGCGTAAAAACGCAACAATAGCTCCCTGTGCCTTCAGCAAATTGCAGAATCCTTGGGATTATGCATTCGCTGTTGTTTTTATTCATTTTTACAGGTATAATTAAACCATTCATTTTTCATGGAATCGAGTGTCGAGTTGAACGTATCGATCATTGCCAACCCAATCAAGGATCCTGGTTACCGTGTGGCGATCCGTGCGGCTGAGGTGCTGCAGGGGTTGGGAGTCCGTGTGCTTGCGGGCGCTGAGCTGGCGCGGGAGCTGCCGCAAGGCGTTTGCCAGGCATGTGACGACGAGCTGTTTCAAGCCCGTTTTGTTGTGACTTTGGGCGGTGACGGCACCATACTGGCCGCTGCCAGAGGGGCAGCCGGGCGAGCGCCTTTGCTGGGCGTCAACCTGGGCAACAAGGGTTTCCTCACGGCGGTGGAGCTGCCCGGGATGGAAGAAGCCCTTCGGCTTGCTGTGGCCGGAGAGGGGCGCGTTGAGCGGCGCATGATGCTTTCGGCTGCCGTTTACGATGCCGAGGGCGTGCAGCAAGGCGCAGTGCTTGCCCTCAACGATTTCTATTTTTCAGGCGTTACCACGCCTAGGCTCGTGCGCGTTGAGGCAAAGGTGGGAGACACGCTCGCCGGCCAATATGCCGCCGACGGCCTTTTGGTTGCCAGCCCCACAGGCTCCACCGGTTATTCGCTTTCAGCGGGTGGCCCGGTTGTGTCGCCGGATGTGCGCTGCCTGCTGATCACGCCTGTGTGCGCCCACAGCCTCAGCGCCGTGCCGCTGGTGGTTCCGGCTGAGTCGGTCATCACGCTCACGATGATCGGCAACACCAATGAAGCCCGCCTCAACGCCGATGGCGAGGAGCGTGCAAGGCTCATGAAGGGGTGGCAGGTGGTTGTGCGTAAAGCAGCCGAAGACACCCTGTTTCTGCGCTTTGGATCCAATGACTTTTTTGACCTGCTCCGCAGCAAGCTCACCGAATGGAACGACTAGGGGGAGATTCGATGAAAAACAAAAGGCACATGCGGATTTTGGAGCTGATTTCCCAGGAGAGCATCTACACCCAGGAAGAACTGGCCGACCGCCTCAAGCAGATGGGGGAGGATGTGACACAGGCCACCGTGTCTCGCGACATCAAGGAGATGAAGCTTGTGAAGGTGGCGGACGGCTCCGGGCGCAGCCGCTATGCCACCGTGGGCGAGCCGGGCGGCGGGCTTTCGGCGCGGTTGATCCGCGTGTTTGCCGAAACGGTGCTGGGCATCGAGCACAGCCACAACATCATCATGATCCGCACATTGTCCGGCAGCGCCAACGCCGCCGCCGAGGCGGTGGACGCGCTGCGCTGGCCGGAGGTTTTGGGCAGCATCGCCGGCGACAATACCTTTATGGTTGTGGTTCGCGAGCAATATGCCGCTGCCCATGTGGCGGAAAAACTGAGGGCTTTGATCAAATAGCTTTTTTCTGATACGATAGTATGGCAGATTATTGGATAATGGGGCAGTAACTATGCTGACCAAGCTTGCCATCCGCAACATCGCCCTGATTGAATCGGTGGAAATTGATTTCGGCCGGGGCCTCAACGTGCTCACCGGCGAAACCGGAGCGGGCAAATCGATCATCATTGACTCGATGAACCTGGCCCTGGGCGCCCGCAGCGACAAAGACATCATCAAGGCCGGTTGCAGCGATGCCCGTGTGGAAATGGCGTTTGACATTTCCGGCAACCTCGCTGTGGCAGAGGCGCTTAGCGACATGGAGCTGGACAGCGGCGACGGCACGCTGATTATTTCCCGCCAGATCACTACTGCGGGGCGCAACACCTGCCGCATTAACGGGGCGCTGGCCACCGTGGCGCAGTTGCGGGGCCTCACGCAGATGCTGATCGATATTCATGGCCAGCATGAGCACCAGTCGCTGCTGAATGAAGCAAAACACATGGATATTCTGGATGGTTTCGGCGGCTCGGCGCTGGCCAGGCAGCGCGACGGTTTCGCGGCCACCTATGGCAAATACCGCAAGCTGCTGGAAAGCATGCGCTCTTTGTTTGGCAGCGAGCAGGACCGGGCCCGCAGGGCAGATATCCTCCGTTATCAGATCAAGGAAATCAAATCGGCAAATCTGGCCCCCGGTGAGGATGAGGAGCTTCAACAGCAGCTCAAGCTGCTGCAGCACGCCGAAGAAATCAGCAACGCGCTGCGATCGGCTTATGACTCGCTTTATTCCGGCGAGGGCGGCGGTGCGGCGGCGCTGGACAGCATTGGGGCTGCGGCCAGGGAGCTTTCACACATCGCGCAATACGGCGACGATTTCCAGACTTTGAAAAACCGCCTGGAGCAGGTTGTGATTGAGATGGACGACATCTCCT
Source organism: Bacillota bacterium (assembly GCA_023428265.1). GTDB lineage: Bacteria > Bacillota > Clostridia > Christensenellales > UMGS416 > JAEYRA01. The sequence continues at coordinate 2,889 of JAEYYW010000072.1, forward strand.
CCGAGCTCAGGGCGAAAGCCGGCAGCCAGGAGTTTGACGAGGACGCGCTCAATGACGCGGAGGCCAGACTGGACACGATCCGCCAGCTGAAGCGAAAATATGGCGGCAGTGTGGAGGATATCCTGACCACGCTGGCCGGCATGGAGCGCGAGTTGGAATCCTTGGAGCACGCCGATGAGCAGATGGAGCGCATGGCCGGCGAAATCAAGGCGCTGGAGCGCGAGCTGCTTGCATTGGGCGAAGGCCTCACCAAGCTCAGGCAGGAGGCGGCCCGCAGGTTTGAAAAGCAGGTGGTGGGCCAGCTGGCCGACTTGGGCATGGGGCACTCCAAATTCGCTGTGGAGTTTGATGAGAGGGCCGGTGGGGTGGAAGAAAATGCCACCGCCAAAGGGTTTGACCGCCTGCGCTTTCTGATCAGCCCAAACCCCGGCGAGCCGCTTCGGCCATTGGCGAAGATTGCCTCCGGCGGTGAGATGAGCCGCATCATGCTGGCTTTGAAAAACATCGCCGCCAATGCCGACAGCATCCCCACGTTGATTTTCGATGAAATTGACACCGGCATCAGCGGCACAATGGCCCGCGTGGTTGCCGAAAAGCTTGCCGGTATCGCGCTCACCCATCAGGTGATCTGCGTAACGCACACAGCCCAGATTGCGGCGATGGGTGAAAGCCATTTCTTTATTGAGAAGAGCACCGACGGCGTAAGCACCAGCACATCAGTGTGGCCATTGCCCGAGGCAGCCCGCCCCGGCGAGATCGGCAGGCTTGTGGGCGGTGAGGTGAGCACGCTCAGCGGCGAGCACGCCCGCGAGATGCTGGAGTGGAGCAGGCGATACCGCCATAACCTGGCGGCGAAATCAAAACTCTGAAGCCGGCAACCGGCAACCAGATTTGCGCACTCTGTGCGAAACCCGGATTCGTATGGCTTCCAAATTTGTCAATAACTGGTCTCCATCAGTTTTTGCGTCGTTCCATAGCAACAGTTACCAAGCACATCACAGCCAAATGATTGCATAAGGCGCGATAAAACACGCGCCTTGTTTTTTTCGTTGCCACATTCCAAGCATCTTGCCAAATCTCAGCGCAGGTATAATCGGCTCTTTCAAAACCCAACACTAATCACAGAAATTTTGCACACGGAGCTCGACTATGCCCAGAAAACCGCCGTCCAGACTGAGAAAAATCATTGGTTGCCTCATCGCCGCCGCGATGCTGGCACTCAACTATACACCGCCGGTCAGGAACTTCTTTTCTTTGCCGCAGGAAATCAGTCTGCAGCAGGGCCAGGTCAAGCAACTGAACACCGGCTTCCCGATCCCACTCACTGCCACCGACACCAATGTGCTCCAGATTGACAGCGAGTCTTTGGGTGTGAAGGCCTGGCAGGAAGGCAGCCGCGTGCAGCTGGTGCCGCAGGCTGTCGGGGAATCAAAACTCAATCTGTCACTTTTTGGCGTGCTTCCGATCAAGAGCATTGCAGTGGTGGTCACTCCCAAGATGTCGCTTGTGCCCGGCGGGCAATCCATCGGCGTATCCTTGTATACCAAAGGCACATTGGTTGTGGGCCGGTCCGATGTGGTAACGCAGAGCGGTGAAGTAAAAAACCCTGCCCGGGACGCAGACCTGAGGCCCGGCGATGTGATCGAGAAAATCAACGGCATCGTTGTAGAAAACAGCTCCCAACTCTCTGACATTGTCGCCAGATATGGCGATGAAGACATGCATCTCACCGTGGAGCGCGACAGCGCTTCGTTGGATCTCACGATTCGGGCAGTGCGCGACCAGCAGGACGGCAAGCTTCGCCTGGGTGTGTGGATTCGCGACAGCACCGCAGGGGTGGGCACGTTGACCTTTTACAACCCTAACGACGGACGTTTTGGGGCGCTGGGCCATCCCATCACCGATGTAGACACCGGCACGCTGCTTTCCGTCAAGGATGGAGAAATCGTGCACTCCCGCATCATTGATGTGAAGGTGGGCGAAAAGGGAACCCCCGGCGAGTTACGCGGCTACTTCTCCGGAGAGGGCACCGGCATTGGCGCCATTGACAAGAACACCCGCTTCGGCATCTTTGGCAGCGCCTATGACGCAATCGACAACCCCGTATACCACCATGCCTTGCCGGTGGGCGGCCAGGCCATGGCGCACACCGGCAAGGCCACACTGCTCACGACGATTGACGACCAGGGCGTCAGGGAGTTTGCCTGCCAGATCATCAAGATCACCCGCCAGAACGAGCCCGCCGCCAAGGGCATGGTGATTGAGATCACCGATCCGGAGCTGCTCAAAAAAACCGGCGGCATTGTGCAGGGGATGAGCGGAAGCCCAATCATACAAGATGGCTATATCATCGGCGCCATCACCCATGTGTTCATCAGCGACCCAACTAAAGGCCACGGAGTGTTCATTGAGTGGATGCTGCAAAACAGCGAAGCCCCCTAACTGATGTGCTCGAAATAGTCTGGAAGGAATTTCCTTTTTGATGTAGAATCTATCTCATCAAGGAGGGATGACATGGCTCGCTGGAAAGTGCTACTGGCTGATGACAACAGCAATTTTCTGGAAATGCTCTCGGAGCGGATTAGCCAGGATGAGGATTTTACCGTCGTTTGCACCGCGCTTGACGGCGAAGCGGCTCTCAAAGGAATCACTGAGTTTGAGCCGGATATTGTGATTCTGGATATTATCATGCCCCACCTGGATGGTTTTGCTGTGCAGGAGAAGCTTAAGGAGCTTGCCGTGAAGCCCAAAGTGGCGATATTTTCGGCAATGGGGATGGACTATATCACCCGGCAGGCGCTGGCGCTGGGGGCTGACGCATATTTCCTGAAACCTTTCAATCTGGATGTGTTCATGCGCAGGCTTCGCACAATGATGGGGGAGAGCAGGGAGCAGCAGATTCTCCAGGTGCGCAGGCAGACAGAGGAAGACGTCCGGCGCAACATTGCCGATCTGCTGCACAAAATGGCGGTGGCGCCCCACCTGAAGGGCTACCGGTTCCTCACGGAGGCCATTTTGCAGGTTGTGAACGACAAGGGGATGCTTGACTCCATCACCTACAAGATTTATCCCGTGGTGGCCCAGCAGTTCAACACCACGCCGATGCGTGTGGAGCGCGGCATCCGCAGCGCCATAGAAAGCGCGTGGGATCGCTGCCGGGTGGAGACAATTGAGACGATGTTTGGCTACACGCTGGATGAAAACAAGGGCAAGCCATCCAACAGCGAATTTATCGCGATGATCGCCGACAAAATCATCCTTGACAGAAGCGCGCAGGGTTTGTTATAGTTTTCACAAAGAATCGGCCTGACACCAAGGGCAACTGCCTGAGGGGAGGGTGGAGAGCGATCAGAACCGGGTCCCGACGGCGTGGGGAGACTGCGCCCAAGGCCTTAGGCAAATGGCTTTCCATGCCTTCCCGCAATGCGGGAAGGCATTTTTGTTTTGGAAAGGAGGTGCAACATGCAAAAGCGCGTTGGCATGATCGGTATTTTTGTGAAGGAACGCAGCGATGCTGCACAACTGGTCAACAAATATCTGTCTGATTTCGGGCAGATCATTGTGGCCAGGCAGGGCGTTCCCTATCGGGATCGGGGTCTGTCGGTGATCTCCGTGATCGTGGACGGCACCACCGACGAAATCGGCGCGTTGTCCGGCAAGCTTGGGTCGATTCCAAACGTCACTGTACGGAGCATGATGGCTCCGGCAGACCAATAGAAGTTTGGAGGAGGGTTATTATGAAAAACAAGAATCTGCAACTGATTGTGCGCACTGCGCTTCTGCTGGCCATCGCGCTGCTGTTTCAGCAGCTTCGCCTTGTCATCGGCACCAGTTTGGCATCCACAATCGTGATCGGTGCATTGGTCAATCTGGCATTATACGTCTCCGCTGCAACCGTGGGCTGGAGGGGCAGCATCTTTGTGGCGATCCTCACACCGGCTGTGGCCGCCCTGCAGAACCATTTGCCCCACCCGCTGCTAATCCCCTTTGTGGCTGCCGGCAACCTGGCGCTTGTGATCGGCTTTGAATTGGTGGAGCGCCGCAGCAATAGCACGCTGCGGATGGGCACCGGTGTGGCCGTGGCGTCCGTGTTGAAAACCGCTGCGCTTTATTGCCTGGTTGTGCTGCTGTTTGTGCCGGCGATTTTGCCCGGTCTTGGCCTGCCCGAGCAGAAAGTGATGGGGATGACAGCTGCGCTGAAGCTGAGTTTCACTTGGCCGCAGCTTGTCACGGCGCTGATTGGCGGCGTGGTTGCGATCCCGGTGATCAAGGCTGTCCGGCGCGCGCTTGAGCAGCGCGGCAATGCTTAAGGCAGTTCTGGCATCTAAATAACATACGGAAAATGTTCTCCGGCGCGATAGGTTTCATTTAATATTGACATGACGCAATGCGAGCATTATAATAGCAACATGCTTGTCCACAAAAGTATGCTTTTAGTATACAATGTGGGTTGAACCTTCGATTGAAGGGGGGTTGTTGTTGTGTCGGAAATTCGAGTCGGGGAAAACGAGTCGTTGGAAAATGCGCTGAAGCGTTTCAAGCGTAAGTGCCAGCGTGCCGGTGTTTTGGCTGAAGTGCGCAAGAGGGAGCATTACGAGAAGCCCAGCGTGCGCCGCAAGAAGAAAGCACAGGCCGCCAGAAGGAAGTCCAATAAAAGATCCTGAAAAATTTGCCCGATCCGCAAGGATCGGGTTTTTTGTTTTGTCTCTCATTATCTCCCATTGTGGCATGCACACCTATCGTTCCGTCTTTTTTCAGCCGCCCGCACATAGATTAATAGGAAAGCACACACCAACGGGGGGACACATGGGCATCAGGAAACGCATTGCCGATGCGCTGGAGCTGCAACAGGATGTGGCGCTCAACCTGCCGATGCTGCACATCACCGGCAGCGAGCGCCTGCTCCTGGAAAACCACCGTGGGTTGCTGGAGTATGCCCGAGACAGGATCAGGGTTGCCACCACCGCCGGCGTTGTGGAGATCGAGGGCGATGACCTGGCAATCCGCTCGGTGGGGCGTGACGACCTGCTCATCACAGGCGTGCTCCACACTGTGAAATTGGGCAATGCCGGGGTGAAGCGTTGAAAGCGTGGTTGTGGCAATTCCTGGTTGGGTGTGTTACAATTAAAGTTGAAGGTTTGAAACTGCTTCAGTTTGTCAGCGACGCGGCGGCGCAGGGCGTCCGGTTCCAAAGTCTGGAGCGGGAAGGCTACAGCCGGCTTGTCGCCGCGGTGAACTGGCGGGACTATAAACGGCTTGTGAAACTGGCACACAATAGGCCGTTCAGAATTGTGGAGCTTTCCAGCGCCGGGCTGCCGGCTGTTGCGTCAAAGGCGCTCAGGAGGCTTGCGTTTACGATCGGCATGATAGCGTGTGTTGCCGTGCTGGCCGTTACAAACATGTTTATCCTGGATGTGCGCGTGACCGGCTGCACCCGGGCGGGGCTTGAGGCCAAGGTGCTTGAGATTGCGCAATCCCAGGGGCTGAGGCCCGGTGCGGGCAAGTCGGCAGTGGATCTGCACACTGTGGAAAATTCGCTGATGCTTCAGCTTGGTGAGATATCTTTTGCCGCCGTGCGTGTGAACGGCGTGGTCGCCACCGTGAATGTGGTGGAGGGCGTGCAGCCGCCCCAGTTGGTGGACAAGGAGTCGCCCTGCAACATCACAGCCACCCGCGACGGTGTGGTGCGCAAGGTCGTGGTGTATGACGGCAGCCCGCAGGTTGCCGCAGGCGATACGGTGAAGCGCGGCCAGCTGCTGGTGGCAAGCGCGGTCACGGGTGCGGAAGGGGTCCGCATGGCCCATGCCAGGGCTGAAGTGATGGCCAGTGTGTGGGTGGAGGGCCGGGCAGAGTCACCGCTGTTTGCAGCGATGAACCGCCGCACCGGCAAAACAGCGGCGAAGCAGCGGCTGGAGTTTGCCGGTTATGCAATCCCCATCGGCGGGCAGGGCCCGGAGGGTTTCGCCCGTTTCGACACGGAGGAGACCGCCCAATACCTGCTGGGGCAGGGCCTCAAGGGGCCGAAGCTTGTTACGACGCGGTATTATGAAACCGGGGAAGCCACGGCGGAGAAGAATTTTCAGACCGCGCTGGACGGGGCGCTGCAGCAGGCGCTGGAAAGCGCTCTGGCTGCCGTGCCGCAGGGCGCGCAGATGCTTGGAAGCCGCACCGATTATGTTTATGAGGATGGGTCCATCCTAGTAAGGGTGTTTATAGAGATTTTGGTAAACATCGCGGCGGAGACGCCGGTGAGTTGAACCGCAGGAGGAAGGCCGGTTGACGGACGAAAGAGTGGAAAAGCACATCCGCATGGGCTCCAATGATGAGGTAGCGGCGCTTTTCGGGAATTTTGACGAGAACCTCAAGACAATGGAATGCGAGCTGAGTGTTCGCATCGCACCCCGCGACAGCGACCTGGTGATCACCGGGCTGCCGCAAGGCGTGGAGTTGGCCGCCGAGGTGATTGACAAGCTGGGCGATATGCTGAAAAGCCACGAAAACATTGACAAAGGCCGCATCCGCTACGCCATTGAGCTGGCACGCGAGGGCAACGCCAACCTCATCACCGAGATCATGACCGACGTGCTGATCGTGACGCACCGCGGAAAGCAGATCAAGTGCAAAACGGTGGGGCAGAAGAAGCTGGTGAACGCCGCAAGGGCCAACACGCTGGTGTTCGCCGTGGGGCCTGCCGGCACAGGCAAGACCTATCTTGCCATGGCGATGGCCGTGGTGGCGCTCAAAAACAAGGAAGTCAGCCGCATCGTGCTCACGCGCCCGGCTGTGGAAGCCGGAGAGAAGCTGGGCTTTTTGCCCGGCGATCTGCAAAACAAGGTGGATCCCTATCTCAGGCCGCTCTATGACGCGCTCTATGAGATGATCGGCACCGAGGCCTACGCCAGGCTCCTGGAGCGCGGTGTGATTGAGGTTGCGCCGATGGCCTACATGCGCGGCCGCACGCTGAACGACGCTTTTGTGATACTGGACGAGGCGCAGAACACCACCGTCGAGCAAATGAAGATGTTCCTGACCCGCCTGGGCCAGGGTTCCAAAATGATCATCAACGGCGACGTGACCCAGATCGACCTGCCGCCGGACAAGCGGTCGGGGCTGGTGGACGCCGTGGAGGTGCTCCGCAATGTGCCGGACATCGCCGTGGTGAATCTGACCGCCCGCGACGTGGTGCGCCACGAGCTTGTGCAAAACATCATCAAGGCATACGAGCAGCACAGCAGCAGAAGGCCGCCGCAACACCCGCAGCATCCGGCCGAGCGTGAAGGAAGGCGCAAGTGAACCAGCAAAATGGCAAACCCGCAAAAATGCCCTCCAGGGCAGTGATTGGCCGCGCCGTGATGGGGCTGGCTTGCTGGCTGGTCATTGTCGCGATGGTGATGCTCAACGTGATTCCTCGGCGCCATGTGCTGGCAGCCGGCGATATTGCCCGCGAAGACATCAAGGCCACCCGCGATGTGGTGGATGACGTGACCACCGAAAAGCTCCGGCAGGCCGCCATTGACAGTGTGCCGGACAAATACCGCCAGGACGACGCCGTCACGCTGGATGTGCTCAACAGGATTGACGAGTGCTTCAGCGCCATTGACCTGGTGCGGAGTAACGGCGTGGCTGAAGTCCGCAAGCTGGACAACAAAGCCGCTTCGCTCGCTTATCGCGACGACGCCGGCCAGGTGCAGTTCACAGAGTTCTTCCTGCGGCAGTGCCACGAGGAGTTGCCGGGCAGCTTTACCGACGAAGACGTGCGCTATATCATCCTGGGCCCCGAAAGAACGCTGGAAGAGCTCAAGAGCAAGATTGTTACGCTGGTCACCCAGGCGCTGAAAAGCGGCATCAAGCCCGACTACCTGCAAGACAGGATGTCGGCGGTGAACACTGAGATCATCAACCCGCTGAACCGTTTTGATGACGACACCCAGCGGCTTGGCATGAACATTGTATCCACCTATCTGAAGGCCAACTTCATCTTTGATGAGGAAGCCACCGCCGAAGCCCGCAGGAAAGCCGCAGCCGATGTGCAGCCTGAGATCGTCCGCCAGGACCAGATCATTGTGCAAAACGGCCACCCGGTCACCGAAGCCCAACTGGAGCTGCTGCGCAAGCTGGGCATGCTGGACGAAAGCGACCCGCACATCCTGATGTATGTGGGCGTGGGCCTGCTCACGGCCATTCTGCTGCTGATTGTGTGGCTGACGCTCATTTTGTTTGAGCCTGAGATATTCAGGAGTTTCCGCCGCCTGTTGTTGCTCTGCATCATCCTGTCGCTGTCCGTGGCCGCAATGTGGGCGGGGCGGTCGCTGCATTACTATTTCCTGCTCTCCACGGCAGGGGTCATGTTCGTCTCCGTGCTGCTCAACCAGCGGTTGGCTTTTGCGGTTAACCCGGTTCTTGCGCTCTTTGCCGGCATGATCGCCGGCAGCGACGGCAACGGCGCATTCACCTCCGCCGCGATGCCGGCGGCAATTTCGGCACTGGCCGGCGGCGCCGCGGCGCTGTTTGTAATTCGCCGCTCGCCGCACCGCTCCACGCTGATGCTGTCTGGCATTGTGGCCGGCTTTGTTTCCGCCGTGGTGGTGGTCGCGGTTGATCTGGTCACAGCGATGGATTGGCAGGCGATCCTCAGGGATTTCGGCGCCGGTCTGGCCGGCGGCCTTGTAAGCGCGATGCTCTGCCTGGGCACGCTGCCGCTTTGGGAGTTCCTCTTCAAAGTGGTCACCCCAATGCGCCTGCTGGAGCTGGGCAACCCCAATCATCCGCTTTTGAAGCGCCTGTTGGTGGAGGCACCCGGCACCTATCACCACAGCATTGTGGTGGGCAACCTGGCCGAAAGCGCTGCCGAGGCTGTAGGGGCCAACCCGCTGCTCACCCGCACCGGCGCCTATTATCATGATGTGGGCAAGATCCTGCGGCCTTATTTCTTTACTGAGAACCAACTGGGAGGCGACAGCCCCCATGATTCCATCACGCCGGAGCTTTCCAAGCGCATCCTCACCGCCCACACGAAGGACGGTTTAGAGCTGGGCCAAAAATATGGGCTGCCCGAGCAGGTGCAGGACATCATCCAGCAGCACCATGGCACCACGCCGGTGATGTTTTTCTACCACAAGGCGGTGCAGCAGGCCAAAGAAGGGGAGACCGTCTCGCTGGATGATTACCGCTATACCGGCCCCAAGCCACAAACAAGGGAAGCGGCTATTATCATGCTGGCCGACTCTGTGGAAGCCGGCGCCCGCACGCTGAAGGATCACTCCCAGGAAAAGCTTGATGAATTCATCCAGCACATTGTGAACATGAAGCTGGAAGACGGTCAGCTGGACGACTGCGACCTGACCCTCAGGGATATCAGCCTGGTTTCCGGCGAGTTTCGCAAGGTGCTGGGCGGTGTGTTCCATGAGCGGGTCAGTTACCCCGCAACGGAGCCGGTCAAGAAGGAGGGAGTTGCGAAATGGTGAGGATTCTGCTGGATGTGGAGGAAGGTTTCGAGCGCTTTTCCCAGTTGGAAGGCCCCGTCACCGAGGCTGTCCGCGCGGCGGTGTTGCATGCCGGCGGGCCGGATAAGGCGCAGGTGGGGCTGCTGATTGTGGGCGACGAGTCCATCCGGGAGTTCAATCTGGAGCACCGGGGAATCGACCGGGCTACCGATGTGCTCAGCTTTCCAATGCTGGAGCCCGGTCAGCAGATCACAGATGTGGATATGGACCCGGAGACCGGCGAGGTGGTGCTCGGTGATATCGTGATTTCCTTGCCGGCAGTAGAGCGGCAGGCGGAGGAATATGGCCACAGCATCAGCCGTGAAGCAGCATTTCTGGCCGTGCATGGCGCGCTGCACCTGATGGGTCATGACCATGAGCAAGAGGGCCAGCGGCAGGAGATGCGCGCCGCGGAGGAAGCGGTGCTGCAATCCCTGGGCCTGACAAGACAGGGGGAAGAACCATGACCAACGCGGAACTTGTGGAAAAGGCGCGCCAGGCGCGCTTGAACGCCTATTCTCCCTATTCGGGCTTCAAAGTGGGCGCATGCCTGGTTGCGAAAAGCGGAAAGGTATATGCGGGTTGCAACGTGGAGAGTGTTTCCTACACACCCACCTGCTGCGCCGAGCGCACGGCGCTGTTTTCAGCCGTGGCAGCGGGGGAGCGGGAGTTTGAGACCATCGCCGTGGCCTGTGATGGGAAAAAGCCCGCGTGGCCCTGCGGTGTGTGCAGGCAGGCGTTGATGGAGTTTTCACCGGGCATGAAGGTGCTTGCAGCCGGAGAAACCGGCGGGTGGGAAGAAGCAGCCTTGCGCGAGCTTCTGCCAAAGGCGTTTACGGAGTTTTAGGAAATCCCCCCTGCCCCCGCGGGGGCATCCCCCCTTGATTTTAGCCTTCGGCAAAAACAAAGGGGGTAGGGATTTCTATTTCAAACTTTTATGTAGATGAACGAACATGGCTGACTATGGCGGTCAATGTACGGTCCGGTCTCTGCACCGGCCCGAGATTAATTCGAGGATAATATGAGCAATACATTCCATTCTGGTTTCATTACCCTGACCGGCCGCAGCAACGCCGGCAAATCAACACTGCTCAACGCCCTTGTGGGCGAAAAAGTGGCCATTGTTTCCGACCGGCCCCAGACCACCCGCAACACGATCCGGGGCGTGCTCACCGGCGAAGGCTATCAGATGGTGTTCGTGGATACGCCTGGCCTGCACAAGCCCCGCACCCGCCTGGGTGAATACATGGTGCAATCTGTCCGGGCTGCGCTGGATGGCGTGGATGCCGTGCTGGCAGTCTTCGACGCTTCCGAGCCCACTGGCGCCGGTGACCGCGCCGTGCTGGAAAGTGTGAAGGATGTCGGCGTGCCGGTGATCGCAGTGCTCAACAAGATTGACAAAATCGATAAAAAGGAGCTTCTGCCCCGCATGGTGGAGCTGGGCAAGCTGCCCTATGTCAAGGATATCGTGCCGCTTTCCGCCAAAACCGGAGACGGTGTGGAGATACTGAAAAAGCTGCTGCTTGACCTGCTGCCTGAAGGCCCGATGTATTTTGAGGCCGACGACTACACCGACCAGCCGGAGTTCAAAATCGTGGCGGAGATTGTGCGTGAAAAGCTGATCAACCAGCTTCTGGAGGAAGTGCCCCACGGCATTGGCGTGGAAGTGCTCGCGATGAAGCCGGATGAAGAAGGCAAGATCGAGATTGACGCCACCATTTACTGCGAGCGCCAGACCCACAAGGCCATCATCATCGGCCGGCAGGGCAGCATGCTCCGGCTCATCGGCACCCAGGCCCGCCGCGAGCTGCAGGGCATCCTGGGCGCACCGGTGCATTTGCAGCTGTGGGTGAAGGTGAAGGAGGGCTGGCGCGACAGCCCTGCCGCCATGCGCGACCTGGGCTACGACAGCCGTGAGATAGAATAACCCGTGGCTGTGCTTGTGACGCGGGGCATCGTGCTCCGGGCGGTGAATTACCGTGAGACAAGCCGCATCCTGACGCTGTTTAGCTAGGACCGCGGCCGCATTACCGTATCCGCCAAGGGGTGCCTCAGGCCCAAATGCCGGGAGCGTGCCGCGTCTGAGCAGTTCACGTTGGGTGAATACGGCCTTTCCGAGCGAGCCTGCCGCTATTATCTGAACACTGCCTGCATTGAGAATGCACATTACAACCTGCGCTTTGACATCGACCGGCTGGCGATGGCCACCTATTTTTGCGAGCTTTGCGAAAGTGTGCTCAATGAAGAGGAGCCCCAACCGGAGTTGTTTGACCTGTTGGCCGCCATGCTTGCCGCGCTCTGTGATCAAAAGACAGACCCGCAGATTGCCCGCATTGTGTTTGAGGCAAAGGCGATGGACCTGCTGGGTTTTCGTCCGGAGGTGTCTTCCTGTGCGGCCTGCGGCGGTGTGCTGCCGGAGAAGCTGTGGTTTTCCACTGCTGCCGGCGGTTTGATCTGCGAAGCCTGCAAGGCCGAGGCTTCCGACGCAAGGCCCATACTGCCCGGCGCGGCGGCGTTTCTGCGCCAGGTGCTTGCGTGGGAGATTGAGCGTATAAACGTGCTCAAGCCTGCTCCGGCTGTACTGGAGAGCCTGGAGCAGGCTTGGCGTCCGTTTATCAAGTGGCACCTGGAGAAAACCTATCGGATCGACGGGTTCCTGGATAAGTTCAGAAACACCGTGCAGTAATGCGTTTCCTTAATAACGCATCGGGATCAGGTCCGCATAGGCCGACAGCGGTGCGTCCTGCATCAGAAGGCCGATAATCTGCCGGCCAAGATCATGCAAATCATCGGTGTCATATTTCAGAGCTTCCTTTTTGAAGAACTCCGTCAGAATCTCCGCCCCTTTGCGATATCCATCCACGCCGAGCTCCGCCTGGGTTTCCGGCTGAAGAAAGATGTTTTGGATGAACTGTCCGTCAATCTTCAGAGAATCCAGATAGAACCCCAGCAGCGGGCAGCGCGCTTCCTTCAGTTGCTCCGGCTTGAATTTCACGCCTCCCCGCCGGGCAATGTATTCGCGCGCGATCCACTGCGGCATGAACCCGACCTTATACGCACCGATGTGCTGGTTGGGGATCAGCACATAGCGGGTGCCGGAGGTCTTGGTGATCTGGTCAAGCAGCAGGTTTGCCTGCTGCACGCGCTTGCCGGTGGCAAACGGCCAGTAGGACCCCACGCCCTCGCTGGTCATGCCCACGGTGTTGATTACACTCGGGTTGTTGAAACCCCGCGGGGCAACCAGCCTCCACAGCCAGGCCAGGGCAGGGGGCAGCACATGCATCAGCCCCAGGATGCCATACGAAGGGTTTTCTCTGGTGGACATCGGCGTACGCACACCGAAACTTCGCACATCAACCTCCACAAGCTCTTTCACAATCTCCGGCACGAGCCTCCTGGGCAGAATTACGCGCGGGTTGGGGCAGGGTTTTCCATCGGAATCCAGCGTGTGCTCCCAGACCAGGCAGGTAGCGCCCTCGACCCCCTGGATGTTCAGGAAGACCAGAGGCTCCTTCGGCTGGGTGAAGATCTTTTCATATTGCGGCGACGTTCCATATTGCTTGATGTGGTCCAGCCGCAGGAACCAGCCTTGCTCCGCGTCCTTCACCACCAGCTTTTTGCTGCCGCTTTGCATCTTCGGGTGGCAAAGCGCCATGTCGTCCGTCACCGGGCGGAGGGAGCAGGAGTCGGTGAGCTCCATAAAGATGCGCTCGCCGGAGACCAGGTTTTTCCCCAGCAGGATCCTGCCATCGTTCTCCTTGTGGATGTTTTCGATCATCTCGCTTTTTCCCCCGCCGGAGGCCCCTTCATGCATGATCACGACCTCATTGTCATAAGGCGTGACGACCTTGACTGTGGAGGCGTGGGCTGTCACCCAGCCTTCCTTTTCGCCAATGTTGAGCAACACGCCATAGATGCCCTTTTTGGCGCTCGGGCCCGGATAAAGGTTGTAGGAAAAAACCTCGTGCATGCGCTTGAGGCGGTTGTGCACCACGATCTGCTTTCCCTGAAAGTGGGTGTGCCGGAAGGGCGGGGCGAGATAGATGGCCGCTTTGGGCGCAAATCCTTCGGGAATGTCTTCCAGGCTCAGAAAGCCCTGCAGATCGGCCAGGGCGCAGGCAAAAAAGGCGGCGTTTGCCGGCGCGATCAGCAAGGCTTCATATCCGAACTCGTCGCCGCCGGCCATAAACGGCATCACGATCAGATCCTGTGCCTTCAGCCAGTCAAACGTCGCCTGCCTCAGTGGCTCAAACTCCGCGTCATAAACCTGTGAGTAAACCGGCTTGTCCGTATCGTTTGCGTCCGCGACCACCAGGCAGTCCGGATCGCGCCGGCGCATATAGTCCTCCGGGTAATTGACCACAACGCCGTTTTTGCACCGCGTCACCGTGGCCTCCTGCCTGGTGCCGATGCCATCAATGTGATACTCCACAGGGTGACTCGTCTGGTTCACGCCGCCCAGAGAAAGGTTGACCAGTTCTTCTCTTGTTTTCGGGCAGACAATGCTCTTGCTCCAGTTGATGAGGAGCTCCAGGTCGGCTGGCAGGTGCATGTTCTGCAGGATCAGGCTTTTCGCATCATGCTGACTCAATCTGTTCGCTGTGGTTTTGGAATCCCTGATGTTTGCTTGCATGGTCTAAAGTCCCCTTCTAAAAAAATAAAAGCCGACTTGCCAAACTCACTTGGCAAATCGGCTTACTTTCAACTTAGCGCTGCTAATTTGTTTGTCTTCCGACGGTTATTTTTTTGTTACCGTGTCCTCAATGTTGCGATCTGTTGTGATCACGATGATTTTTTCGCCGGTTTTTGTGCTGATATCGGAATGGATGCTGATGATGGCTGCCTCGATCACCTGGGCGATCAATGCTTCCAGAAACCCTCTTCCACCCTCAAACAGGGAAGCTCTCATCTTTTTGAAGAGCTCAACCCCGGCTGGATTGTCTGTCAGCTTCTGTTCTGACGGACTCAGGAACCCTGTCAGGCGAACGATGATCAGATCCTGCACGATGTAGGTCCGGATGGATTTTGGGCCGCGGCCCATATATTCCACTTCAAACTTACTGATCGCCTCGCTGATTTTGGCTTCCAGCTGCCCTTTTGTCATGAATCATTCACCCTGTTCCATGATTCATTCTAGTATAACCGCAGTGTTCTTGTCAACTATAAGAGAAAATCCCCCCATGAACCCATGGTGCCACTCTGCGATGGCATCTCCGATCGCCCTCACAAAATGGCGAATAAAATCAATTTAGCATATTGTTGGTTGCTTTACCATCCTTGATGGTTTATAATACAAAATTGCGTGCGATACTAAATGTTGCATGCTTTATTCCGTATTTTAGCAATACGTCAGCAAAAATTGCACATAGACAGAGGAGGAACCCCGATGGCACACAAGTATGTCTATCTGTTCAAGGAAGGCGATCCCAACGACAAGAATCTGTTGGGCGGCAAGGGCGCAAACCTGGCCGGCATGACCAGCATCGGCCTGCCCGTTCCGCGCGGCTTCACCGTGACCACAGAAGCCTGCACCCGTTACTATGAGGATGGCCAGAAGATCGCCGATGAAATCATCGCGCAGATTTATGATGCCCTCGCCGCCACCGAGCAGATGGTCGGCAAGAAGTTCGGAGACATCAACAATCCTTTCCTCGTGTCCGTGCGTTCCGGCGCCCGCGCCTCAATGCCCGGCATGATGGACACGATCCTGAACCTGGGTCTCAATGACGTGGCTGTGGAAGGCCTGGCCAAGCTCACCGGCAACCCCCGCTTTGCTTATGACAGCTACCGCCGCTTCATCCAGATGTTCTCCGACGTCGTGATGGAAGTGCCGAAGCCCAAGTTTGAGCGCATCCTGGATGCGGTGAAGGAAGAGAACCACGTCAAGTTTGACACCGAGCTCACCGCTGATAACCTTCTGGAAGTCATCAAGCGCTACAAGGTTCTCTTCAAGACCGAGAAGGGCTTTGATTTCCCGCAGGATCCCAAAGAGCAGCTGATTGAGGCTGTCAAGGCCGTGTTCCGCAGCTGGGACAACCCCCGCGCAAACGTTTACCGCCGCCTCAACGAGATCCCCGGCAGCTGGGGCACCGCTGTCAACGTGCAGGAAATGGTGTTCGGCAACATGGGTAACGACTCGGGCACCGGCGTGGCTTTCACAAGAAACCCCTCCACCGGCGAAAACAAGCTCTATGGCGAGTTCCTGATGAACGCCCAGGGCGAAGACGTGGTGGCCGGCATCCGCACGCCCCAGCCCATTGACCAGCTGAAGCAGACCCAGCCCGCCGTCTACGACCAGTTCGTGGGCATCGCCAACACGCTGGAGAAGCACTACCGCGACATGCAGGACATGGAATTCACCATTGAGCGCGGCAAGCTGTTTATGCTGCAGACGCGCAACGGCAAGCGCACCGCCGCCGCAGCCCTGAAGATCGCCGTGGACCTGGTGGCTGAGGGGATGCTCACCAAGGAAGAAGCCTTGATGAAGATTGATCCCAAGCAGCTGGACGCTCTGCTGCACCCCACCTTTGAGCCCAAGGCCCTGAAGGCAGCTAATCCCGTGGCCAAAGGCCTGCCGGCCAGCCCCGGCGCCGCCTGCGGCAAGGTGTATTTCACCGCCGAAGACGCTGTGGCCGCCTCTGAAAAGGGTGAGAAGGTTGTGCTGGTCCGTCTCGAAACCTCTCCTGAGGATATCGAGGGCATGCACGTGTCCGAGGGCATCCTGACCGCTCGCGGCGGCATGACCAGCCACGCGGCCGTTGTGGCCCGCGGCATGGGCACCTGCTGCGTGGCCGGCTGCGAAGCCATCAAGGTGGATGAGCACAACAAGGTGTTCACCGCCGGTTCCGTCACCGTGAAGGAAGGCGAGTGGCTCTCTCTGGATGGCAACACCGGCAACGTGTATGCCGAAGCCATCCCCACGCAGGACGCCAGCATCACCGAGGACTTTGCCACGATTATGAAGTGGGCGGACGAGTTCCGCACGCTGAAGGTGCGCACCAACGCCGATACGCCTTATGACGCCGGCGTGGCCGTGAAGTTCGGCGCCGAAGGCATCGGCCTGACCCGCACCGAGCACATGTTCTTTGAGGCGGATCGCATCCCCGCCATGCGCGAGATGATCGTGGCGGACACGGTCGAGCAGCGCAAGAAGGCTCTGAACAAGCTCCTGCCCATGCAGAAGAGCGATTTCAAGGGGATCTACGAGGCCATGGAAGGCCGCCCTGTCACCATCCGTTTCCTCGACCCGCCGCTGCACGAGTTCCTGCCCCACGACGATGAGGACATCAAGGCACTGGCCGCTGAAATGGGCCTGACCTTTGAAGTGCTCAAGTCCAAGGTCGTGTCGCTGCACGAGCTGAACCCGATGCTGGGCCACCGCGGCTGCCGCCTGATGGTCTCTTATCCGGAGATTGTGGAAATGCAGACCCGCGCCGTGATCGAGGCTGCTATCGAAGTGAAGCAGGAAAAGGGCTATGACATTGTGCCCGAGATCATGATCCCGCTGGTGGGCGATGTGAAAGAGTTGAAGTTCTGCAAAGACCGCGTGGTTGCCACCGCCGAAGCGGTGATGGCCGAAAAGGGTGTGAAGCTCAGCTATCAGGTGGGCACGATGATCGAAATTCCACGCGCCTGCGTGACCGCTGACGAAATCGCCAAGGAAGCTGACTTCTTCAGCTTCGGCACCAACGACCTCACACAGATGACCTATGGTCTGAGCCGTGACGACGCCGGCCGCATCCTGGAGGATTACTTCGCCGCAAAGGTGTATGAGCAGGATCCCACCGCCCGTCTTGACCAGATCGGCGTAGGCGCTTTGATGAAGATCGCCGTGGAGAAGGGCCGCTCGGTCAAGTCCAGCCTCAAGATGGGCATCTGCGGCGAGCATGGCGGCGACCCCGGTTCCGTCATCTTCTGCCACAACATTGGCCTGAACTATGTGTCGTGCTCGCCGTTCCGCGTGCCGATCGCAAGGCTGGCCGCCGCCCAGGCCGCCATCATGACCAAGGGCGTGTAAGCTTAGTTTCCGGACGATCCCAGACGACCCCCTCTCCCGGATTCCCGGGGGAGGGGGATTGTAGTTTGAGGGGGCTGCTGTTTTCACGTCGCCCTCAAGTGGGGAGGAGCCGACGCGTCGGCAGGAGGCTGGACAAACAGATGATATTCCACCTCGATTTCTGGGTATATCTTTCCTGTGCGTGCAGGAAAACAGGATTTCCCGCCGAATAACCTTTTTTCAAATCCCATGAATCCATCGGCAGGATTTTTCCATGCCGTGGCGAATTAATGGAAAGGACAGCGAATGCCCGGTTTTTTCGCCGAAGAATTTCTCACAGACGTGCTGGCCCGCAACGATATTGTCGATGTGATTGGCCAATATGTGCAGTTGAAGCGGAAAGGTCAGAGCTGGTGGGGCCTGTGCCCCTTCCACGGGGAAAAGACGCCGTCGTTTTCGGTCAGCCAGGACAAGCAATTTTATTACTGCTTTGGCTGCCACGCCGGCGGCAACGCCTTTCAGTTCATCCAGAACATTGAAAAGTGTGACTTTTCCGAAGCAGTGGAGCTGCTGGCCAGCCGCGCCGGGCTGCCGATGCCGGAGCGCAAAAGCGACGGCGACCATCGGGCCCGCGAAGAGCTGCGCACCACACTCTATGAGATCGGCAGGGCAGCCGCACGGTTCTACCATGACAAGCTCTATTCCCGCGAAGGCTTGCCGGCGCTGGAATATCTGCAGAAGCGGGGCTTGAGTGAGCGGATCATCAAGCGTTTCGGCCTGGGCTATGCGCCTGACAACCGTGACGAAGCCATCCGTTTTCTGGAGGCCCAGGGTTTTTCCCGGGAGCATCTGAAGCAGTTTGCCGTGGCGGGCGAAAAAGATGGCCGCTGGTATGCCTACTTCCGCAACCGCGTGATGTTCCCGATCATTGACCGGCGTGGCCGCGTGATTGCCTTTGGCGGCCGCGTTATGGACGGCAGCCAGCCCAAATATCTGAACTCTCCGGAGACGCCGGTGTTCAACAAGCGGCAGAACCTGTTTGGCCTGAACCTGGTGCAGCAGATCCGCAATCTGCAGCGTGTGGTGCTGGTGGAAGGCTATATGGATGTGATCTCCATGCACCAGGCCGGCGTGCCCTATGCGATGGCCTCGCTGGGCACGGCGCTCACCGAGGAGCAGGCGAGGCTCATCAAGCGGTATTGCGAGGAAGTTCTTCTGGCCTATGATGGCGATGCCGCAGGGCAGAAGGCCACCTTGCGGGGGCTCGACATCCTCAGGGACTCGGGCCTGGCCGTGAAGGTGATGGAGTTTCCGGATGGGATGGACCCCGATGATTACGCCAAGCGCTTTGGGCTCACGGGCCTCGAAGAGCGCATGGATCAGGCATTGCCGCTCATAGACTATAAGCTGAAGGTTATCGCTGCCGATTGTGACCTTGCCACCGAGGACGGCCGCCGGCGTTATGTCACGGTGGCCTGCCGCGAGGTACTTGCCAAAATCACAAGCCCCGTGGAGCTGGATATCTATGTGAAGCGGCTGAGCCGCCAGACCGGTGTGTCGGAGCTGGCGATTTATGAGGAATCGGGCATTGAGAGGTCGGCCCGCAAGGCCGCTGAGTATAGCGCGAAACACAGCAGGTATACTAATGCAGGAATGGACGGTTCTTCCAGAATGCTGGAAGCGTCTCCGATGGAAGGCCGGCGTGATAACGCCAGCCGTGACGCGGAAAGTTTTCTGCTCCGGCTCGCGATGCACGGCTCCGAAGCGGCCATGGGGCCTCTTCTTGAAGCCGGAAGCGGGATGTTTAGCGGTGAGCGGCTGGAGCTGGCTGAAGCCGTGCTGAACGGTCAGGCCAAGAGGCTCAGCACTGCGGAAATGATGAGCGGGCTTTCTCCCGCCGGTCAGGCCGAGCTGGCCCGCATTCACCTGTTGGCACTGCCGCCGGAAGCGGAGTGGGAGCGCCTTGTCGACGATTGCCTGAGAGCATTGCGGGAGCGCAAGCTCGAAGCGCAGATTGAGGCTGTCAATGAGGCGTTGAAGCAACAGGGTCTGGGCGAAGAGGAACGGCAGTCGAAAAAGAAAGAATTATACGGGTTGCTGCAGAAACTGTCCGCAGTGAAACTGCAACAGCCGGAGAATAAGATCAAGCGCTGAGGAGGGACGGCATTGGCCGACAAGAAACACAACGGGTTCAACACGCCGGAGGAGAACGGGATGGAAAACGAGCTCAATCAAACCACGCAGCCGGCAGCGGATGAGGCAAACGGCGGCGGCCTGGAGGGGATGGAGGGCAGCCTTGCCGAAATCTCGTTATCAAAGCTCCTGGAAATCCCAATGGTCAAGCAGAAGCGGATCCGCAAGCTCATTGAGCTGGGGCAGTCCAAAGGGGTGCTGACGGAAAAGGAAATCGGCTCCTTGCTGGACGGCATTGAGCTGGAGCCGGCAGAGGTCGAGCAGATCTACGAGGCGCTGGAAAAGCTGGGCATTGAGTATTCGCTGGGTAAAGGCCCCGGTGACTTGGAGCAGATGCAGGATGACAAGTCGCTGCTGGAGGGCGTGAGCCTGGATGATCCGGTGCGCATGTACCTGAAGGAAATCGGCAAGGTGCCGCTGCTTTCCGCCGATGAGGAAATTGTCTATGCCCGCAAAATGGAGGAAGGCGACCAGAACGCGCGCCGCAAGCTTGCAGAGGCAAACCTGCGGTTGGTCGTGAGCATCGCCAAACGCTATGTGGGCCGCGGCATGCTCTTCCTGGACCTGATCCAGGAGGGCAACCTGGGCTTGATCAAAGCCGTGGAGAAATTTGATTACCGCAAAGGCTATAAGTTTTCAACATATGCAACCTGGTGGATCCGTCAGGCCATTACCCGCGCCATCGCCGACCAGGCGCGCACGATTCGCATCCCGGTGCACATGGTGGAGACAATCAACAAGCTGATTCGTGTGTCACGCCAGCTCCTGCAGGAGCATGGCCGCGACCCCCAGCCCGATGAGATCGCCCGTGAAATGGGTGTGTCGGAAGACAAGGTGCGCGAGATCATGAAGATTGCGCAGGAGCCTGTGTCGTTGGAAACGCCGATCGGTGAGGAGGAAGACAGCCACCTGGGCGACTTCATCCCCGATGACGATGTGCCCGCTCCCGCGGAAGTGGCTGCCTATACAATGCTCAAGGAGCAGCTCACCGACGTGCTCGACACGCTGACGCCCCGCGAGGAAAAGGTGCTAAGGCTGCGTTTCGGGCTGGACGACGGCCGGGCCCGCACACTGGAGGAGGTTGGCCGCGAGTTTCAGGTGACCCGCGAGCGCATCCGCCAGATTGAAGCAAAGGCTTTGAGAAAGCTCCGGCACCCCAGCCGAAGCAAGAAATTAAAAGATTTTCTGGACTGACCGGGAGCTTCAGTATCACAATACTGATATGTAAATTATACGGATATCTGCATATTTGATATTGTACGTTTCAGCACGATAGCGTATAATGTTTCCATAATTGGGCAAAGAAGACAAGATTCCGCGCAGAAGGGCAGGTGAGGAGTTTGGACCGTGTTGATGAGACTGCTGCTTTATATGAGGAATTGATCTGCAAAGTGCAGGGTGTGTTCTCCGCCAAGGTGAAGATAGACGAAGCCGATGGCGAGATCATTGAGTGCCATGTGCTGGCAGACCGTTCCCGCAACGTCAAGCAGCTGGTGCGAGACGTGCAGTCGGCATTGATGGCCCAATTCCATGTTGATTTGGATTACAAGCTGATCAGTGTGGCACAGGTGGATAACCTGGATAGCATGATCGGCCCTTCGCGCGATGAGCTGCCTGTGGAAGAGAAGAAGGCGGAAGCCCCCCGGGTGCTTCTGAAGTCATTCTCCGTGGGTTATGAAGGCAGCATGATCAAGGCCACCGTGTCATTGGCAGCCGGAGAGCGTGTGTATTCCGGCGAAGCTTCCGGCAACAGCGGGGCAAACAGCCGCTTCCGCACGCTGGCGCAGGCGGTGGTAAACGCGGTGAACTACAACATTGACCAGGGCCTCACATTAAGCATTCTGGACGTGCAGCGATTCAACATCAATGGCCAAAACGCATATGCCGTGGCGGTGTATTGCCGGCATATGGGCCGTGAAGACACGTTGCTGGGCGCCGCGATCATTCGCGAGGATGAAAACGTCGCGGTGGTCAAGGCTGCGCTGGACGCGCTGAACAGGAGGCTTTTCGTATCCTCAGCCAAATAGGGGAACTTTAGGCTCAGCTCCACATTCATGCCGTATCTCGATAAGCGTAGCGGATAAATAGCCTGTCTGTTAGCGGACGACAGAGTTTCGTGAAGGAGGCTATTTATAATGAAGGCTAAGATCGCGATGGCTCTTGCAGCTTTGGTTTCTTTGCTGCTTGCCGGTGGCGCAATGCTCACCTGGAGGTAATACCATCTGATAATCATTGGGGAGCTGAGCCTAATTTCCATAAACAGCGGGAGTATCTATGGGTAACGGTGGATCCGGCAAATTGAAATCCATATTTGCCAATACATATCTGGCCTTGTATGCCTTGGCTGGGTTTGGGTTGGCAGCGCTATACATCTATGACTTTATTGCGGAAAATCCCATTTCCGGCAACGTGATCGGATCGGTGCTGCAGTATCTGATTTTATTGGTGATGCTCTCCATCTGCCGGTCGTATCCGCTCCCCACGCGCAAGGGCGAATACACCGACATCTCGATCATCCTTCTTTATGCCATCTCGGTGCTCTATGGCGTCAAGGTCACTGTCATCTCAATCATCATCAGTGCGCTGTTTGAGTTTGAGAAGCGTGACGGCAAAACAGTCAGCACCTTTTTGCACACTCATATCTCCAAGACGCTCTACAACAACGCGAACTACATCATTTCAGTCAGCGCGGGCTGGCTTGCGTTTGAGGCCGTTGGCGGCCGCGCCGGGGCATTGGCCATGCCGGCTTTGTTGCTGCCCTCCCTTTTGTTCCTGGTGGTCACGCTGCTGGTCAATAGTATCAGTACGATCCTGATCATCAAGCTGATGGTGGGTGCGCCGTTCTTCTCTTCCTTCATGAGCGTGGTTACCAATCTTCTGCCCACGCTGATGGCGTTTGCGCCGATTGGTTATTTCTTGGCTTACATTTTCCAAATGAGTGAGGGCGGCCCTGTGCTCTCAGCTCTGTTCTTCATTCCGCTGATGTTTGCCCGCTATGCGTTCAAGCTGTATGTTGATTCCAAGGAGCAATACATCCGCACGATCAGCACGCTCACTGCCGCTATCGAGGCCAAGGATGAATACACGGAAGGCCACTCCAAGCGCGTGGGGCAATATGCCGAGGAAATAGCTCAGGCAATGGGGATGGGATCATACCGTCTTGAAAACCTGAAAGTTGCGGCGGTTCTCCATGACATCGGCAAGATCGGCATTGAGGATGAGATCCTGAGAAAGCCCGGCAAATTGTCACCGGAGGAGTGGGACAAGATCATGCAGCACCCCGCCATCGGTGTCAAGATCCTAGAAGATGTGAATATCCCCACACCTGTTCGTGATATGATCCTTTATCACCATGTGCGGTATGACGGCGGTGGATATCCCAAGCTTGATGCGGGCAAGACGGTGCCGATTGAAGTTCATGTGATCAGCCTGGCCGATGCTTATGACGCGATGACGAGCGACAGGCCCTATCGCAAAGCGCTCAGTGAGGAAACGGCGCTGAACATCATCCGGCAGGAGCGCGGCACCCAGTTCCACCCCGATGTTGTGGACACTTTCCTGAAAATGAAGCAGAGAGATTCGCAGGACAGCAAATGACATTACTGATCTTCATCATCGCTGGGCTGGTCATCGGCATGGCTCGCGGCGGCGGACTGAGCGGTCTGGTTGGCATTGGGCTGCGAGGTGTGTGGCTGGTGTTTCTGGCTGCATTGGCGGAGTTTGCCATCACTGTGCTGCCCCCGTTTATGCCCTGGCTTTTTCCCGAGTTTCTGATTCCCGCGCAGATCATCCGCTTTTTGCCGCTGGTCGTTTTTGTGCTGATCAATATCCGCAAATATGGTGTTTGGGTGGCAGCGTTGGGGCTGGCGCTCAACATCACCGTGATTGCCGCCAACGGCTGGCGCATGCCTGTTGCGTGGCAGGCCCCCATGCTGCCCGGCATGGAGCGTGTTGTGCAGCGCATCGCCGATGGCACGATTCCCGAGTATTTCGTGATGCCAGGGCCTTATGAAGCCAACTTGTGGTTTTTGAGCGACATCCTCCCATGCCACATCGGAGTGTCCGGTTATGCCAGCGTGGGCGACGTGATCCTGGGAGTGGGGCTCCTGCTGTTAATCGAGCACGCAATGGCGAGATACTCCACTGGCAGGCATGCCCGTGGGAGCCTTGCCCCCCGGCTTGGTCGGCATGGCGCACCGCTTCCGGCATCGTCCGGCGCGCTAGCAAACAATGAAATCGGTACTTCTGCCCCCAAGCCGGAGCCGGTTCCAAACGTTGCGAGATCGATGGAAGATGATATTGGGACGCGAATGATGCCGGCTAAAAAGACCCAACATACTGTCAATGCGTCAATAATATCAGAAGAAGGCAAAGGCCCCGGCTTCCTGCCGGCATCAGGGCCGCTGGATGCTGAGAAAATGAAAAAGGTGATCCCCATCAAGCTTTCACCGCGCCTGCAAACCATCGCCTCCATGATTGATACGCAGTCGGCAGTGGCCGATGTGGGTTGTGACCATGGCAAGCTTTCTGCATATCTGGCCTTAAGCGGCTGCCAGAAAGTGATCGCGGTGGATGTGAGCGCCAAATCGCTTGCCAAAACGCGGGAACTGGTGCGTGAACTGGGCATTGGCAGCATCGTGCAGACCAGAGTGGGCGACGGTTTGAAAAAGCTCAGGCCCGGTGAGGCAACTGTAATTGTGATGGCCGGCCTGGGTGGCCAGACGATTGTGGAGGTGCTTGAGGCCGGGGCGCGGCAAGCAGAGGCAGCGGAGCGGCTTGTGCTGCAGCCGATGAACTCTGTGGGCACAGTGCGCCGCTGGCTTGCAGACAGCGGTTTCCAGATCATAGATGAGCAGCTCGCTGAGGAAGACGGGCGCATCTATCAGGTGCTGGCGGCAGCGCCGGGGCAGGATGCCCGGCCGCCCATGTCACTGTTTGACCTGGAAGTGGGGCATCTGCTCTTGAGCCGCCGCCATCCGCTGCTGGGAAAACTGCTGCAATACAAGCTGGACACGATTGATACGATACTCAATGAGATTGCAGATAAGTCAACCCCCAAGGTCGAGGCTCGCCGCAATGAGTTGATTGAGTTGCGGGGGCGCTGCGCGGAGGCACTGGAATGGTTTGTGCAATAGCTGATATCGCCCGGATCATGGAATCATGGGCACCCAGGGAGCTTTCAGAACCGGGTGACAATGGGGGCCTGCTTGCCGGCGTTGCCACGCGGCCTGTTCAATCGGTGTTGATTTCTCTGGATGTCACCGAAGCTGTTATCCAATATGCCGCGCAGGCGGGCGCGCAGCTGGTTGTGTCTCATCATCCAGCCATTTACCGCCCCATCTCCGCCGTGACGGACGGCTCCGTGGCGGGCAAGCTTGCCTTGATGGCCATTGAGCGGGGAGTGGCGCTTTATGCCGCCCATACGAATCTGGACAGAGCAGCCGGAGGTGTCAATGACGCACTG
Organism: Bacillota bacterium; assembly: GCA_023428265.1. Lineage (GTDB taxonomy): Bacteria > Bacillota > Clostridia > Christensenellales > UMGS416 > JAEYRA01. Next base: position 28,024 of record JAEYYW010000072.1, read on the forward strand.
TGTGCCGCTCTTGGCCTTCAGGATGCCGCGCCTGCCAGCCCTGGTTCCATCGGCAGAATTGCCAGCCTGCCGGCCACGACATCGCTGGATGACTTCGCCGGTCGGGCGCGTCTCGCTCTGAACGCTCCGATGGCGCGGGTGACCGGGCCTGGGGAAAGACCCATCCAAAGGCTGTATGTGGTTTCTGGAGCGGGCCGGCATGACATTGCCGATGCTGTGAGGGCTGGCGCAGATTGCATGCTTACCGGCGAGATCGGGCACCACGATGGCATAGACGCACTGGAGTTGGGGTTGACAGTTGTGGAATTGGGCCACTACCATACAGAGTGGCCGGTGCTGCAACACATAGAAAAGCATTTACAAAGCCAGTTCCAAAGGTTACAATATACTGTACGGACAGAAGTCTGTCCAATACACACAAGCCCATTCCGTTTTGTGTTGTAATCATGGCATTGCCCGATAAAACGCCGTAGAACAGTGAGCAAAGAGGGGCACGCCCCTCTTTGAGCGTGATAAGGAGGTTCGTCTGTGGATCAGCAAATCCAATTCTTGTGGGAGTATCAGCAAATCGACCTGCAGGTGGCAAACGTGGAAAGGAAACTTCGCGGCTCGCCCACGCGTAAAAAGCTGATGCAAGCCCGCGACTATATTCTTGATGCGCAAAATTTGATGAAAAAGATGGAGGCGGACGCTGGGGAAATCCGCATCAATTATGACTCGATCAAGCAAAGGAACGATGCTCTGGTGGCCGAGCTCAACAGCCTGATGGGCTATATCTCCGACTCCGACAGCAGCATGACGATGCAGGAGCTGGAGCGGATGCGCAAGGAGGTTGCCGAGATTCAGAGCAGCCTTGGCAAGCAAGAGCGTGAGCTGCAGCAGATTATCGAGCGCCTATCCCGGATCGAGGCAAATATGAGCAAGATTGCCAGCAATGCCCCGAAAGCCAAGCGTGACTACACCGAGCTCAAAGAAGTATATGACGCGGAAGCGGCTGAAAACGCGGCGGAGGCAGCGCCTTTCCGCAAGCAAATGCAGGCGTTGGAAGCCCAGATCAACCCAAAGATGCTGCAACGCTACCAGAGCATCAAGAAAACCCGCATCAACCCGCTGGCGCCGGTGCGCAACAGCCGGTGCAGCGGCTGCAACATGGAGCTGCCCTCCGTTGTGCTGAAAAAAGTGGTGGAAAGCGGCACTGTGATGGAGTGTGAAAACTGCGGCAGGTTGCTTTTTATCGAATAGTTGCCGGTTAACAAAGTCCCCTTTCCTGCTTGGGAAGGGGGATTTTTTCTATTAATCAGTAAGGATTTGGCAGCTTTTTTAATCCCTTCATTTGAAAAAACAGGCCGCCTGTGTTATGATTACAACACGATTTTGTGAGCAAGCCGGACGGCCGCGATGGCGGAATGCCGTCGAGGAAAGTCCGAGCACCGCAGGGCAGAGTGCCGGGTAACGCCCGGTGGAGGCGACTCCAAGGAAAGTGCAACAGAGAGATACCGCCGTGTTTCGGCACGGTAAGGGTGAAAAGGCGAGGTAAGAGCTCACCGGCAGCCTGGCAACAGGCATGGCCATGTAAACCCCACTTGGTGCAAGAGGCAGGGAGATTGCGGTTGCCCGCTGCATTCCCTCAGTATCGCTTGAGCCCTCCGGCAACGGCGGGCCTAGATAGATGGCCGTTCAAGACAGAACTCGGCTTACAGGCTTGACTCACAAACAGGAAAGCCCAAAGGGGAAACCCTTTGGGCTTTCTATTTGCCGCTGTATTCTATTCCAAAAGCTGTTATAATATGTATATCCATACATACTTCTCGACGAATATGCAATCGGAAATACTGAAGCCACGGGCATGAGAAATGAGAAAATTCCGTTTTAAGAAGATCGATGCCTTCACCGGGGCCAATTCTGCCGGCAACCCGGCCGGTTGCGTCTGGCTGGATCAGGCAGATGATATCTCCGCCTCGGAAATGCACCGGATTGCCGCAGAGCTCAAGGGCTTTGTCAGCGAGGTGGCATATGTGTGCCCTGAAGGCGAGGGATATTATCTCCGCTTTTGGTCCAGTGAGCGAGAGGTGGACTTCTGCGGCCATGCCACGATCGCCGCGATGTTTGACCTGTTTGAAAGCGGCAAGGCGCCGCGCAGGGGGGACGAAACCACAATCCGCGTGGGCGATAACCGCCTGACCGTGCAACATGAGCCGGAGAGCGGCGTGTTCATCCTGGCGCCGGAGCCGGCCTTTCTTCCATTGCGGATGGAGAGAGACTCTATCCTGAAGCCACTCTTCCTCAGCCCCTTGGACCTGGAGGAGCGCTTCCCGGCGGCACTGGTCAAATGCGGGCTCACGGCTCTGCTGGTGCCGATGCGGCGGGCCAGCACGCTAACCGATGTCGCCCCCAATCCGGAGGAGCTCGCGGAGTTTTGCACCAGGCACGGCATTGACATCGTTGTGCTGCACACGGACGACCGGGTGCTGCCCGGCTCAAGTTATCGCACTCGGGTGTTCGCGCCGCGGTTTGGATATCTGGAGGATCCCGCCACCGGCTCGGGCAACGCTGCACTCGGCAGCTGGCTGCTCCACAATGGCCTGTGGGATGGCAGGCCCATCGCAATCGAGCAGGGCCGGAGTTTCAAAGCGCCCAACATCATCCGGCTGCGGGCGCAAGACGTGGGTGGAAGGAAGCGGGTGCAGTTCGGTGGCCGCGCCACGGTGCGGATTGACGGATGGTATCAGCTGCAATAAGGGTGGCAGCTGATAGCCGGGTTGCACAGGGCTGAAGGGGATCTGGTGCTCAACAAAAGGTGAGCAACTCATTCAAAGAGAAAGCGATCCTGGCTGCATTAAAAGGCCTGGGCGTCAATTCGGTGCTGGTGTCTGGGCTGGTGACCCATGGATGTGTGTAAGCGGCCTGTGAAGGAGCGCTCGAGCTGGGTTGCTCTGTGACGCTGGCTTCAGATGGCCACAGCAGCTATCATGCTGACGCAGTCGCATTGATCGGGCAGTGGAACAGCAAACTCCGCGACGCCGGTGTGGATGTGGTGCAGACAGACGAGATTGCCCGGAGGATCCTGGGTGAGGAGTAAGCCCACCTGATCTTGATCCGATGCGGTGTGGAAAGGCAGGGGAGCCATGAAAATCGACCGCCTTTTGGGCATCATCACAGTCCTGTTGCAGAAGGGGAAGGCAACTGCTCCCGAGCTTGCCAAGCGGTTTGAGGTCTCCACCCGCACGATCTTTCGCGATGTGGAGGATATCTGCAAGGCAGGCATCCCTTTGGTTACGGCCCAAGGCGGAGGGGGCGGCATCTCCATCGCCGATGGTTACCGTCTGAACCACAGCGCCCTCACCCTGGATGAAATGGATAGCATCCTGACCGGCTTGAAAAGCATTGTGAGCGTGTCTGACCCGTCCAGGATTGAGCGCCTGATCTCCAAGCTGGCTCCGGGGCGGAAGGCTGTGGTTTCCATCCAGGACAGCATTGTGATTGATTTGGCTTCGCACCAGAAAGCAAGCCTGGAGCAGAAAATCACGTTGATCCGTTCGGCCATAGCCGATAGCAAGCTGGTATCCTTTGAGTATTATTCGGAGAAAGGCCACCAGACCCGCGTGATTGAGCCATACTACATTGCTTTCAAGTGGAATGCCTGGTATGTGTTTGGCTACTGCAAAGACCGTGATGATTTTCGCCTGTTCAAAATGAACCGTCTGTGGGAAGCCCGCGTGCTGGACGAGTCTTTCTTCCCCCGCGAAATCCCCGTGGAAGAATATGACCTGGATGGCTATTTCGAAGGCGGCCAAACGGTCACACTTCTGTTTGACAAGTCCGTGGAATATCTTCTGGCGGAGGATTACGGCCCCGAAAGCTACTCCTTTGACGCGTTGGGGCGCATCCGCATGACGGTGAGCTATACCAACGAGCGCTACATCCGACGCTGGATCCTGGGCTTCGGCGATGACGCCGTGGTGCTGGACCCACCGGAAATGGCCGAGGAGATCAAACAAACCGTGAAAAACCTCAATCATCTGTACAGACTTGACAAGTAGTTGTCTTGTTCGCCATGTTATGATGGAGGAAACGATTGTGGAGGGGCATCATGGCAAGTGTTTCTTATTGTGGCATAGACTGCACCGCCTGCGACTGGCGGGAAAAAATGAATTGCAAGACCTGCAAACCCTATCGCGGCGACATCTGGCATGGCACATGCCGCGTGGCCAAATGCTGCATTGAGCGGGGTGTGGAGGATTGCGGATTGTGCGATAGCCTCCCCTGCGCGCTGCTGCTCGAATTTGCCTTTGACGCCGAGCATGGCGACGGCGGCCGCCGCATCGCCAATCTGTGCAGCATCAATGGGCTGGCAGAGCCCACCTGCAATAGGTGCTGCGGGGAGAATTGCGTGAACCCCAAGTGAGGAAGATTACGGCACATTGGATAGGAAGCTGTTCCACAGCAAATCTCCGCCGATGCGGGCAAGCAGCTCCCGCACGGCGGAGAGCTCCGCCTGCACGGCAAGCAACTCATGCTTGACTGCCATCAGACCCGTGTAGGGCATGGAGGTGCTTGCCTCAAAACTCGCGATCACGCGCTTGAGCATCATTTCAGAGTTTTCCAGCTTCTTGAGCTTCCTGAGAATCGTCTCGACGGCTTGGTCCCGATCCAAATGGCAGATCATCAGCATCGCGATGTGGGTTTTCCGGTTGTCCAGCTCTGTGCTGCCAAGGAAAGAAAGAAGCGTTTCGCGCAGGCTTTTGCGGCCCACTTCGTTGATCGTATAGACCTTCTTTTCGGGCATGTTTCCCTCGCGCGCCGTCTGGCAGTCGATCAACCCGGCCTCGGCCAGCGAGCGAATCGTGGCATAGAGCGATGACACCGCGATGGGCAGCCACTTCCGGATGCTGATGCGCTCCAGCATCTTCTTGATTTCATAAGGGTTGATTGGCTTTTCGGCGATAATGCCAAGCACCAGCGCGGAAGAATAGGAAAGCATGCTGTAACCCTCCGAATTAATATCAATATAAATTAGTATCAAAATACACTAGGAGCCATTTTTTGTCAATTGTAGTGAGGCAAATTTCGTCTTTTTTCGTCATTTTCCATATCGACAACCGAATGTGCCTATGCTATGATTTCCAACGTTCGCATGCGGAGGATTTTATGGAGATTTGGGATATCCTGGATGAACATGGCGTTCCAACCGGACGCACAGTTGCCAGAGGGGACAAGTTGCATGCCGGTGAATATTACTTAGCTGTGCACATTTGGATCATCAACGCCAAGGGCGAATACCTGATCCAGCAGCGTGACAGTGCCAAGCCACTCTGGCCCGGCATGTGGGCGGCCACCGGCGGCGCGGCGATTGCGGGTGAAACCGGCCTGCAGGCGGCACTGCGCGAGGTGGAGGAAGAGTTGGGTATCAAGCCTGACCCTGCGCGCATGGAGTTGCTCACGAGAACCAGGCGTGAGGATTTCTTCACTGACTTGTTCCTTCTGCGGCAAGAGATCAACCTTGATGATGTGGTGATGCAGCCCGGTGAGGTGTGCGCGGTCCGCTGGGTCGACCGGACGGAAATTGAAAGGCTTGTGCAGGCCGGCAAGTTTGTGAAATACCGATATCTGCAGAGTTTTTTGCAGGGCTTGCCGATCAGCGAAACATTGTGAAACAGGAGTCTCTCGTATGAAAACAATCGCGCTCTTGCTGGCGTCCAACGTCTTTATGACATTTGCCTGGTATGGCCACCTGAAATATCGCGATAAACCGCTCTGGATTGTGATCCTGGCGAGCTGGGGCATCGCCTTTTTTGAGTATTGCCTGCAAGTGCCTGCCAACCGCCTGGGTTATGGCATGTTTTCCGCGGCCCAACTAAAGATCATCCAGGAAGTGATTTCACTGACCACATTCGCCGCTTTCTCGGTGATGTTTCTGAAAGAGCAGCTTCGCTGGAATTACATCGTGGCCTTCGCGCTCATTGTGGCGGCGGTGTTCTTTGTGTTTCTGGGCCGCGACGAAGGCGCGGCAAAGGAAGCGGTTGCCGCCGGGCAAAGCCTATACTGAGCGCAGCACGTGGATATGACCGATAGATCCCAAATCGTTCATTGATCCTTTACCTTTTTGTTACAGCTTGGATGTTGAATCGAAAAAGAAAGCCCCATATAATGATCTTATTAATGCGTGAGGGCAAAACCGTATGATACAACTGGCGAAGTTAAAGGTGCTGGGTGAAGGCCGGCTATCCAATGTTTACCGCTTGGATGAGGCCCGTTTGCTGAAGGTTTTCAAATTTGAGCATGTCGCCGAATATGAGTTTAAACAGACCAGTGCAGTCTGGAATGCCGGTGTTTCTCGCCAGAAGCCCCATTCAATGACATGTGTGGAAGGCCGCGAAGCGATCATCTATGACTATCTAGACGGCAAACTGCTGATGGATGTGCTGCGTGAAGACATGCGCCATGTGCTCAAGCACATCCGCCGCATGGCCGATTGCCACGCCGCTATCCTGAAAGGCGTCTGCAAAGAGCTGCCATGCTATCGGGATGGGCTGCAGTACGCGATCGGGCATGCCCCTCATATCTCGGAGGGCCAGCGGGCATGCCTGCTGCAAGGTCTGAAAGCGATGCCGGACGGCGACCATGTGCTGCATGGCGATCTGCACCCGATGAATATCCTGGAGTGCGCCGACGGTTTGCATGCCATCGACTGGATGACCGGCAGCCGTGGTGACCCCGCTGCCGATATCGCCAGATCGTGGTTCATGCTCAGGCATTCATCCGCAGAGGGGAAGGGCAGCTTTCTCACAGAAATTACGCAGCCGGTATTGGCCAAGGTTTACCTGGATCGCGTGTGCCTGGTGGCCGGTGTTGAGAAGCAGAGTGTAATGAAGTGGATGCCATTTGTGGCGGCTGCGCGGCTGACGGAAGACAGGCCCGACGATGAGGTGCGCACCATTCAACAGATTGTGGGGCAATACTGCGGCCCGGCAGTAAAATAAAAGGCAGACTGGATGACCAGCCTGCCTTTTTCAATTCTGCTTAGTCCTCTGCGTTTTCCGACTGCTTTGACGGCAAGAGCGCCATCAGCCCTTTGATCATTCCGAAGAAGATTGCCAGCACCGCGAAAACGGAGCCCACGCCGATGCCCATCACCTTCAGGGCTTCCACAAACATTGTTCCGATACTCATCTCAGTGACCTCCCAAAAGGGCCAGAATGATCGCGCCGGCAATGACTGAGCCGATCTGGCCGGCCACATTGGCCCCGATGGCCGGCATCAGGATGAAGTTGGACGGGTCTTCCTTCTGCGCCATACGCTGGATGACCCTGGCCGACATCGGGAAAGCGGAAATACCCGCCGCGCCGATCATCGGGTTGATCTTCTTCTTCAAAAACAGGTTGATGAACTTGGCGAACATCACGCCGCCGGCGGTGTCAAACACGAAGGCCAGGATTCCGATGCCGAAGATCAAAGCCGTCTGCGGCGTCAGGAACTCGTTGGCAGTCATCGTGGAGCCGATGGTGATGCCCAGCAGCAGCGTGACCAGATAGGCCAGCTCGTTCTGAGCGGTTTCACTGAGCCTGCCCAGCACGCCGCACTCGCGGATCAGGTTGCCGAACATCAGAGAACCGACCAGACCCACGCTCATCGGGGCAACCAGACCTGCCACCAGTGTGATGGCGATGGGGAAAATGATCTTGACCGCCTTGGACACCTCCACGTCGGTGTGGCTGTCCATACGGATCATGCGCTCCTGCTTTGTCGTGAGGGCGCGGATCACCGGCGGCTGGATCAGCGGCACCAGCGACATGTAGGAATATGCGGCCACCGTGATGGGGCCGATATACTTGGGTGCAAACAGGTTGCCCACATAGATGGAGGTGGGGCCGTCGGCCGCGCCGATGATGCCCACGGCAGCGGCTTCCTTCAGGCTGAAGATTTCCGGCCAGAAGAAGTTGCACGCCACAGCCAGCAACAGGGCCGCAAAAATACCAAACTGCGCCGCCGCGCCAAAGAACAATGTGACAGGCTGCTTCAGCAGCGGCCCAAAGTCAATCATCGCACCCACGGCGATGAAGATCAGGATCGGGAAAAGCTCGGTCTTGATCCCCGCATTGTAAAGAACGCCCAGAAAGCCTTCGGCTCCGATGGCTGAGGAGAAGGGTATGTTTGCCAGAATCGCGCCGAAGCCGATCGGCAGCAGAAGCATGGGTTCATACTCAAACTTAATGGCCAGCACGATCAGTGCCGCACCGATTAAGATCATGACCAGCTCGCCGACTCCAAACCCCATGATGCCCTTGGTCAGTTCCTGTAACATGTGATTCCGCCTTTCGGGTATAATTTGACTCGGGTATATTTATGTATGTAAAACCTGCCTTAGTCAATGGGGCGCAGACTGCCAGACGCAGTGATGCCCACACTTTTTTATTCTACAATTTTTTCGCGGGCAAAGCCAGACCCAGATCACTAAAAACAACTCATTCTCGCTGAATATTTCCAAAACGTTCAGTTCTATTCCGGCTTGTTGCACACTTGGGATGCAAAGTCATATGATGCAATGAGATATCAATCCCATGACCCGATAGGAGATGAATTTATGGAGCAGCCAGGAAATACAAACGGAACTCCAAACAGCCAGGCGGGAGCAACCAGCGGCAGTTGCCAAGGGGGTATATTCGTGCCGGTGCAGCAGGACGGAAGCATATGGCCTCCGGAAGAGGCACTGGTGAGAGGCACGGCGTTCCCCTGTCTCTTTGACCCTTGGCAGAAGGGAGAGAGTTACTGTGAATAATGAGGCGATGAATGAGATGCAGGTGATGCTGCTGCAGATCCAGCAGTGGCAGTTTACGCTTGTGGACCTGAACCTTTATCTCAACACGCACCCGACGGACAAGATGGCTTTGACCACCTATAACACGCTCTACAATCAGCTTCATGAGATGATGATGTCGTTCAGCATGAAATACGGTCCGCTGATGAACTTCGGCCACGCATATGGCGGCGCGGAGGAGTTCCTTTGGATCAAAGAACCATGGCCGTGGCAGACAGCGGCAAACACCGCGCTGGCCTTCAGGGGGTGAAAGAGCATGTGGATATATCAAAAGAATCTTGAGTTTCCGGTAAAGATCAAGAAACCGGACCCTCGCATGGCGACCACGATTATCACGCAATACGGCGGACCCGACGGAGAGCTGGCCGCTTCGCTTCGCTACCTGTCGCAGCGATACGCGATGCCCACAGAGCGGGCCAAGGCCTCGACTACAAAATGTATCAGGTTGCCTGGTCAGCAGCCTACTGTATCACCCTGGATGGTTTCCAATGCTTTTTTCAGGTGAATGTCGTCCTCGGACCGGTCTGCCACATTCCAGACAAAGTGCAGGCCCTTGCTCTCCAAATTCTTCTCATCAGTGAACGTGTAGGCCTCAATATGATGGAATATCTTTTTGAGCATTGTGTTGTCAAGGTGTTCCGGATCAATCGCATGAAGGTTCTGTTTAAATGCATCGTGCTTTCTCCGGGCCGTTGATATTTCCGCTTCCATGGTTTTATAACGATGAAGCAGGGTTTCCAGATCCCGCTTGCGGGCTTGCAGGGCAGTGTTTTGCTGCCTAAACTGCTCCTCACCGATGACCTTTCGGGTGAGCAGCAGTAAAATGGTGGTGCAGGCTTCATTGGTTTCCTCGAGCTCCTCCTTCCAGGCCTGGGCCTGCTCCGGCGACCGCTCGTTTGTGAGGAACAGCTGGACATACTGCTCAAACAGGTCGTCCAGTTTGCGTGGATCCGCTATGACCCGGTTGATTTCCATCCGGGTCTGCGTGATCAGTTCTTCCTCTCGCCAGGAATTCCGAAAAGGGCAGCTTGCGGCGTGCTGCAGATCATGGGCTGCGCAAACCCACTCAACCCCCATTTTCCTGGAGCCATCCTTCCGCTTCCACCCCCAGAGTTTTTTCCTGCGCAGTGCCTGATTGCAGCCATGGCAGCGCAAGAGATTGCTGAACAGGTGCTTAGTGCTGGGCCGGTTTTTCCGGCTGCTCAGATCCGCCCTTTTCTTGCGCTCTTCCTGCGCCGCATAGAAGCACTCATCATCAACCGCGCGCAGGTCTTCACGGTCGGTTACAATCCATTCCGATGCGTCGGTTGCTTTTTGGCTGTTGAATTTAACGCCGTTGCAGACGAGTGACTCCACATTCACATCTGTGTTTTCAAAGCGATGGGTGATGTGCTTGCCGATATAAATCGGGTTTTGAATGATGTCAAAGACCAGCGTGGGGTACCAGGGCAGCCCTTTCCGTGTGCGTTTCCCCTCGGTGTTGAGCCGTTTTGCAATGCTGCCGCACCCCAAACCAGCCAGGTAAAGGCTGAAGATTTCTCGGACCACCTCAATTTCCGCCGCGATTGGCACAAGCATTGCGTTTTCCTTGTGATATCCATATGGCTCGCCGGCGGTCCACTTTCCTTGTTTCTGGGCATGGTGAAGGCCGAACTGCACAGCGCGGCCCTTTGATCTGCTTTCCTCTTGCGCCGCGGAGAGCAGGATGTTGATCACCATCTCGTCGTCAAAATTATTCAGGCATCCATCTTCAAATATGACCTTCACGCCAATCAGCTTTAGCTTCTTCAGTATTCCGGATCCATCCTCGACATTTCTGGCAAAGCGTTGAATGTTCTTCACATAGATGGCGTCAAAGTCTTTGCGGGTCGCATGATCAATCATGCGCTTGAAGGCTTCCCGGTTTTTGAGCTTTGTGCCGCTGATGCCTTCGTCGGCAAAAATGGATTTTATTGGCGTGAATGTTTCGGCTCTTCCTTCTTTGGAATAGTAGACGCCGCAATCGGCCCCTTGATAACCTTCCTTCTCAAAAAGATCGGTATAGTGCCCGATTTGGTTTTTCAAGGAGTTTCGCTGGTCCTTGCTGTCTTTCGATACCCTGCAATAGGCGACGCATCTTGGCATATCACCACCATACTCCCAATCAAGAGTAGCAAGATGGGCCGCGAGCTACTTCAAACGGGCCAGCCACTTCCTGTAGAGCTCCTCCGGGATCGGTTTCAGCTGGTATTCATAGATCGTCACATCGTTTTCAGAGACATCGAGTCTCCTGGCCAGGTCTCTCCGGCTGACCATTTTCATCTGGCGATAAAGCAGCAGCTGTCGCCCGCTCAGCATCCCCATATACGATCTCCTCTCCGGAAAAAGCTTGCGCCGCAAGCCAACTGCCCTGATTGCGCATTGGAAAGGAATGGCTCTGCTTGATGTATATGCGGGAAACATTGCGAAAAAGCAGCGGAGTGTAACACATCGATTTGTGATGAGCCTTCTTATTGGAGCGTCTCGCTGGCAGGCTGATCCGGAAAAGAGGGCAGGGCAGGAGTTGCTCCTGCCCTGCCATGATTTTGAGTGCGTTAATCCTTATGTGAACCCAAGGCCTGATAAATAAGTCTCGATCGGTTCCAGTTCCCTCATAAAAAACAGCGATCGTGTCGCCCGATTCGGAGCTTTCCACAGCTGCCTTGAGGGCATCGGCCTCATTGCCAATGACGGTAATGCTGGCCTCAGAGGCCCCGCCATCCAGCACGGCGCTTTTTAGGAGACCGGCGACTTCGCCCGGCTGCCTGCCTCTCAGATCAGCATCTTCCTTGATGTATAGCTTCTGAAACGCGCCGGCGCACAACCGCCCCACACCTTTGATGTCTTCATCCTGCCGGTCTCCGGGCACACCGATCACGCCCACCAGCCGTTTGCCGCCGGCAGCTTTCAGTGACTGGATCGCCGCCTCATACCCGGCCAGATTGTGGCCGTAGTCCACCATCACGGTGACGTCGCCCCGCTTGTGGTAGTTGAAACGGCCTGGATTGCTTGTGAAGCTGTTAAACCCCGACACGATTGTGGCCGGCGGCACCTGCAGCGCCCATAGTGCTGCCGCCGCTGCCAGGCAGTTGTCAATGTTGCATTGTATTGTGCCCCCCTCTGTGATGGGGATGCCGTCAATCCTTGCAGTGCGGATATCGCCGCTTTCGTCACGCAGATGAATGAATCCGTCTTGCGTGTATACGTATTTGGAAACCTTCCCGCCATACTCCTGCACTGCCTGGCTGATGTCGGTTGCAAACAGGATTACCTCCGCCTGTATCCGGTCCAGGATCAGCCGCGTCATCGGATCATGGGCGTTCAGCACCGCGTGGCCGCCCTCCTTCACCGCTTCCACCACCAGGGATTTTACGAAGGCCATGTCCTCCAGCGTGTCGATGCCGTCAAGGCCCAGGTGGTCGGCGGTGATGTTGGTGATCACGCCCACGTCGGCCAGGTCATAGCCCAGACCGGAGCGCACAATGCCTCCGCGGGCTGTTTCGAGCACCGCGCAGTCAATCTGCTTGTTCCAAAGCAGCGTGCGGGCGCTGACCGGGCCGGTGTTGTCGCCCTTGCACAAGCACTTGCCGTTCACAAATACGCCGCTGGTCGTCGTCATGCCCACCGATCGGCCGGCAATGCCAAGCACATGGGCGATGAGCCGGGTCACCGTGGTTTTTCCGTTGGTTCCGGTGATGGCTGCGATGGGGAAGTCGATGGGTTCTTCCGGCGGATAGAGCATGTCCACGATGTTGCGTGCCACATCGCGGGGCGCCCCCACACTGGGAAAAAGGTGCATGCGGATGCCTGGGGCGGTGTTCACTTCCACGACCGCTCCACCGGTTTTGCGGATCGGCTGGGAGATGTCTTCTGCCACGAAGTCGATGCCCGCGATGTCCACGCCGATTGCCGAGGCGGCCAACACGGCAATCTCCGCGTTGTCCGCGTGGATTTCGTCGGTGCGATCAATGGCAATGCCGCCGGTGCTCAGGTTTCCGTTTTCCCGCAGCAGCACCACTTCACCCTCTTTGGGCACATGCTCCGGTGTGATGCCCTTGCGCTTCAGGATGTTCTGGCAGACGGCGTCAATGCGGATCATCGTCAGTGGTTTTTCGTGGTGCTCTCCTCGGCGCTCGTCCTGGTTTGCGATCCCCACCAGCTCCGTGATCGTGTGCGTGCCGTCGCCGGTCACGCTGGCCGGCACCCGCTCGGCCACCGCGCACACTTTGCCGCCCACCACCAGCACCCGGTAGTCCTTACCGGTCACAAACTGCTCCACAATGATCCCCTTGCTGTGTTGGGAGGCCTCATGAAACGCGGCTTTGATGTCCTTGTCGGCTGTGATGTTCAGTGTCACGCCTTTGCCCTGATTGCCGTCATAGGGTTTCACCACCACCGGCCCGCCGATGTCTCGGGCTGCCATCACGGCGGATATCTCGGAATAGACCACTTTGCCGAATGGCACCGGGATCTTGTTGTCATTGAGGAGGATTTTGGTCAGCTGCTTGTTGGTGGCGATGTCGGCGGCAATGCAGCTGGTGGCGTCGGTCAGGGTGGATTCCAGCAGCCTTCGGTATTTGCCGTAACCCAGGCAAATCAGGCTGTCGTGGCCAACGCGGTTCACCGGGATGCCCCTGCGCCTGGCTTCCTTCACAATCGCGGCGGTGCTGGGACCCAGCTCGGCATCCAGCGCGACCTTTTTCAGATATTCCATAAACTCGCCGATTTCCACTGGCTCGCGCGCAATCAGCCTGTTGAGGATAAACACCGCCGCCTTGGCGCATTCCAGCGCGCACACTTCGTTGCTGTATTCGAAGATCACGTTGTATTGCGCGGGGTTGGCAGTGCCCCTTGTTTTGCCATACTTCACATCGTCGTAGCCCAACATGTTCTGCATGTCCAGGATCACATGCTCCAGCACATGGCCCAGATAGGTGCCGGTTTGCAGCCGCTCCAGAAAGCCGCCGGGATACC
>JAEYYW010000137.1 GCA_023428265.1 Bacillota bacterium
GTAATACACACCTTCTTTTTGCAACAGGTCATGGTGCTTTCCCCGTTCGACCACAGCGCCGTCCTGCAATACCAGAATCTCATCGGCGCCCATGATGGTTGATAGCTTATGAGCCACCACGATCACAGTCCTGTTCTTCATCAGTGTTGTCAGCGCGTTTTGGATCTCCCGCTCCGACTCAGCGTCCAGGGCGGAGGTAGGTTCATCCAGCAAGAGAACAGGCGCATTCTTCAGCATGGCTCTGGCGATGGAGATTCTTTGCCGCTGCCCGCCGGAGAGAAGCGCACCTCGTTCTCCCACCTTCGTGTCATACCCCTCTTCCAAGTCGAGGATGAACATATGTGCGTTTGCCGCCTTTGCAGCTGCGACAATCTCCTCCTCTGAAGCATCTTCGTTGCCGTAAGCGATATTCTCGCGAACCGTGCCTGGGAATAGGTAGACACTCTGGGAAACGAGCGCGATGTGTTTCCGCAGGCTCTCCAAGCTCCAATCCATGTAGCTCTTCCCAAACAGCTTGATTTCCCCATGGTGCGTCTCATAAAATCCGCAGATTATGTTAAGAAGAGTGCTCTTGCCTGAGCCGCTCGCACCAACAAATGCGACTGTTTGACCTTTCTTCACCTGGAATCCAATCTCATTGAGGATCCTGTTCCCTTCGGTATAGGCAAAGGAAAGATTGCTAACCTCAAGAACCGGCCCGGCACTCGTCGCAGAGAAGCCCTCGCCCCCTGTGCGCTCGGTTTCCATATTTTTGATTTCTATCATCCTGTCGATCGAGCCTCTCGCAATCGCTGCAGCAAACAGCACTTCTGATATACTGGCGGCCGGCTCGATCACGTATGCAATCAGTTGTATGAATCCAAAAAAGGCACCCAGAGCCAAATGCCCGGTCAATGCCATATAGCCGCCCAGCAGCATACAGACTGCCATGGGCACTTGAAACATAATTTCAGATAATGCGTTGACAACCAACCATAAGCGATCTTCCTTGATTCCGTTGACCAGCGCCTTTTCCAGAAAGCCCCGATACTTGCCAAGCGTTCTCCGCTGTATATTGAACGCTTTCACGATGCCGATGCCTCCAATGATATCTTGCGCGATGCTATTGGATTTGCCAAAAAGGTCGTTCCAGTTCTTTGCATAGACGCCTGTTTTATCTTTAAAGACTTTCATGATGATGATCGATACAGGCAATATTGCGAAACAAGCAAGATAAAGCTGCCAGTTAATAGTTATCAAATATACAGACACAGAGATCCCTAATACTGGATAGTACCAGAGGTAAGGCAGCCAGTTGATGATAAATTCGCGAATTCTTCCCGTATCATTATTGATGCGGGAGACCAAATCACCTGAATGACTTTTGTCCAGTTCTCCGATGGTCATGTCTCGAATATGCTTCGTCATATCATTTTTCATATCACGGATTGCGTATTCTCCGAAGCGCCCATTAGCCAGAACCGATATGTAGTTGACCGCTACTCCGAGCAGTATGACGGCTGCAACCCAAAAAACATCTGTCAGAATGGATGCGATGCTTTCCTTATCGATGACAGACTGAACAATATTCTGGACGAAATATGCCGTGGCAATCGTAATGCCCACTCGCAGCACAAGACATATGATGTTCACATAAAACCAGAACCGGTAAGGCTTTACATAGGCATACATCCAGGAGACCGTTTGGCGAAACGTGCTGCTCATCTTTGAGTTTTCCATGTTGCCTCCGTGTCCAGCCCACAGATTAGAAATATAATTAGTAATATGGAAATTATAACCAATCACTGAAAGCAAAGCAATCAAATGTTTACATATTTAAGTATCTAGTTATATAGCTTTCGCTAACCATGAATCAACTGTTGCGCATATATCTTTCTATGATATAATAGTAATGAGTCCTAATAACATTAACTAAAAACGTGGTGATGAGGTGCAACTGAAAACCATTCTGCTCACGGGGCTCGGCTCTATATGTCTTGGGTTGGGAGCTATTGGCTTGTTGTTGCCTGTGTGGCCGACAACTCCATTTATTCTGATTTCCGTTGCATGCTTTTCATCGGCGCCCCGCATGAAAGCCTGGATTGTAAAAATTCCCTTTTTCAAAGAGCATATCGAAAACTATGAGCGAAGAACCGGTCTTTCGCGGAAAACGGTTTGGATCAGTATGATCTGGTTATGGGCAATGCTTGTATTTTCAATGGCTTCGATCCAAAACTTCTGGGTTTCATTGTTGCTTTTCCTTACAGGTGCCGCTGTGTCGAGCCATATTCTATGGATGGCCAGAGCCAAAAACAGAAAGAAGGGCAAGACTGCATGAAACGTGTATTTGGAACCGTTGAAGCCATATTTGACATATTTTATCTTGCTGCGGCTTCAGTTCTTGGTCTCATGCTTCTTATCAGTGCATCGGGCAACTCTGCACGTGTGCTGGCAGGCGTCATGGCTTTGATCTTGGTCGGGGGTGATGCGTTTCATCTGGTGCCGCGTATCATCGTTATCAGGACAGGCAGAGAGGAACAGCTGCGACAGAGGCTTGGGCGCGGCAAGCAGATCACTTCGATCACAATGACTTTGTTTTATTTACTCCTCTGGCAAATCGGGATGCTCGTTTTCTCCCCGAAAGAAACAGGCGTATGGGCTTGTGTGGTGTATATCCTTGCAGCGGTGCGCGTTTTGTTGTGCCTGCTGCCCCAAAACAAATGGACTGAGCGGTATCCTCCCGTAAGTTGGGGTCTTGTGCGCAATGTTCCGTTTTTTCTCCAGGGCGCAGTGGTCGCGGGGTTGTTCTTTCTGCAAAGAAGCATCGTGCCCGGACTTGGTTCGATGTGGCTTGCCATTGCCCTCAGTTTTGCGTTTTATTTACCGGTGGTTCTATGGGCGAACAAAACACCCAAAATCGGCATGCTCATGCTGCCGAAGACCTGTTCTTATGTGTGGATGTTGGCTTTGTGCCTGTCACTCTAGATGCAAATATCTCTGAGAGATATTTACATATACGAAGACGAAAGGAGCATGATCATGAACGACTACAAAAAACTCACGAACGAGGTCGGTGCCCCGGTAGCCGACAATGAAAATGCTATTACCGTCGGCCCAAGAGGTCCTGTTGTCATGCAGGATGTATGGCTGATGGAAAAAATGGCGCACTTCAACCGCGAGGTTATACCTGAACGCCGCATGCACGCCAAGGGTTGGGGCGCTTACGGCAAACTGACAGTGACCCATGATATCTCGCAGTATACCAAGGCAAAAGTTCTTCAGCCCGGTGCAGAGACGGAGCTGTTTATCAGGTTCTCAACCGTAGCAGGTGAGCGTGGGGCAGCCGACTGTGAGCGCGACATCCGCGGTGTTGCCGTAAAGTTTTACACCGAGGAAGGCAACTGGGATCTGGTCGGAAACAACACGCCTACTTTCTTCATTCGTGACGTGCATAACTTTTCCGACTTGAACCGCGCCGTCAAACGCGACCCCCGTACCGGTCGCCGCTCCGCTCAGAACAACTGGGATTTCTGGACACTGCTGCCTGAGTGCTTCCACCAAATCACTGTCGTCATGAGTGATCGCGGTATCCCTGCCTCCTTCCGGAATATGCACTTCTTTGGCGAGCACACCTTCTCCTTCTATAACAAGAAGAACGAGCGTGTCTGGTGCAAGTTCCACTTCAAAACCCAACAGGGCATTAAGAATCTCTCCAACGAGGAAGCCGCGAAAATCAACGGGATGGACCGTGAGTACCACGGCAAGGATCTCTATGAGGCGATTGAGCGCGGTGACTTCCCCAAGTGGACGATGTATGTGCAGATCATGACCGAGGAGCAGGCGAAAAATCACTACGAAAATCCATTCGACATCACCAAGATCTGGCGTCACGCGGAGTATCCTCTGATTGAGGTGGGCGTTCTGGAGCTGAACCGCAATCCCGAGAACTATTTTGCTGAAGTAGAGCAGGCTGCCTTTACACCGGCGCATGTTGTTCCCGGCATCGGGTTTAGTCCCGATCGTTTCCTGCAGGGCAGGCTGTTTGCTTACGGTGATGCACAGCGATATCGCCTGGGTGTCAACCACAACCTCATCCCGGTGAACCGTGCAAAAGTCGAGGTCAATGCATACCATCGTGATGGTGCAATGCGAGTGGACGGCAACTACGGCGGTGCGCCGGCCTATACCCCGAACAGCTACGGTGTTTGGACTGCACAGCCCGAGGTCATGGAGCCGCCGCTGGATTTAGAGGGCGCAATGTATCGCTACGACCCCAAGGATGACCCAACGGATGACTGTTTCCGTGCCGGCGGTAATCTGTGGCGTGTGCTGACTGAAGACAAGAAGCAGATCCTGATCCAAAATACTGCCGAAGACATGGCTTCCGTTACTGAGAATATCAAGTATCGCCATGCTGCCCACTGCTATCTGGCCGATCCTGAATATGGTGAACGCTTTGCAAAAGCTGCCGGACTTTCTTTGGATAAGGTTAAGGAGCTTTCCAAGCTGGATCATAACGGCTTGGTTCAGGCGACTCTTTCGAGTACAATGTAGTCATTAAAGCCTGAAGGAAGTGTTCGCTCATGAAGCAGCAGCGAAACACAAAACAGCGCCAGATGGTTTTGGATGCGGTTCGGGAGCGCTGTGACCACCCCAGTGCGGATCAGATCTATCTTGCTGTTCGAGCGATCGACAGCAGGATCAGTCGTGGCACTGTATACCGCAATCTCAATGTTTTGGTTCGGCAGGGGCAAGTGCGCCAGGTTAAACTGCCAAATACGGATCGGTTTGAAGGCCAGCAGGATATGCATTATCACCTGATATGCACAGGATGCGGTGTCGTGTGTGATGTGCCATTGCCGTACCATCGGTGTCTGGATGAACAGACCGCTGAAAAAACGGGGTATGTTGTCGAAGGGCACTGCGCAGTATTCGAAGGAGTATGCCCGGATTGCCAACAGAAGAAGAGTAGACCAAGCTAACAGCCAAACACAAGTAAAGCGGCTCGCCCGGATTGGGCGGGCCGCTTTTCTATCACGACAAAAGTTAAGGTTGGAAAAGGATTTCTTCTGTAAGGCTTTAGGTTCTCGCTATGAATGGTTTTCAAGCTGCTTCTTCAAGAGGTTTTTATTTGTTCTTTTTGCTGCTTAACAAACATCAGAGTCAATGAATGGCCATTCTCGCATCCAGTACTATGGGCAGGATGGATGCTTTGGTCTTTGTCATAATTCCCTGCAGCTTACCCCTCTCCTTTGGGTAGATAAAAGTATATGCAACACCACCATGGTTCGCTCGGCCGGTTCGCCCAATGCGGTGCACATAGCTGTCTGCATCGCCTGGAATATCGTAATTCACAACCGCGTCAATTCCTCCTACATCAATACCTCGGGCGGCGACGTCGGTTGCCACCAGTATGTTTACCTTGCCATCACGATACCGCTGCATCACCTTGTCTCGCTGATTTTGGTGCAAGTCGCCATGAATCGCCTCTGCCGGGTGCGCGGCTTCGGTCAGCTGATGAGCCAGGCTGTCAGCCATCGCTTTCGTTGCGACGAAAATCAAGGAAAGGTTGAACTGCTCTTTGCTCAGCAATTGCAAGAGCGTAGGGATTTTTGCGTTGCCGCGGATTTCGCAATAAAAATGTTCTACCTTCTCTATGTTAGAGGTTTCTTGCTGGATGCAAATATGTTGCGGTTCTCTCTGATACTGCGCCGCAATTCTTCTGATCTCGCTGGAAAGGGTCGCGGAAAACAGCACCGTTTGCCTTGTGGTAGGAGATGATTGCAGAATGGTATGGATATCTTCCCGAAACCCCATATCCAGCATCCGATCTGCCTCATCCAGCACGATGCATTCAACCTCGCTCAGTCGTGTGGTTCGCCGGCGGATATGATCCGTCATACGTCCGGGTGTAGCTACCACAATTTGCGGGCAGCGTTTGAGTGCCATTATCTGGTTCTGAATCGGCTCCCCACCATACAGCGCAAGAATCCGGATTCCCTGCTTGTATGTAGCAAGCTGCTTCAAAACACCGGCCGTTTGTATTGCCAATTCACGCGTTGGACAGAGAATTACGGTTTGTATCTGACGATTGGCAGGATTCACATTTTCCAAGACTGGGAGCCCAAATGCCGCAGTTTTCCCTGTGCCAGTAGGCGCTTGCACCAATAGATCCCGCTTTTCAAGCAGGAGTCCCATGGCCGCATCCTGCACAGGTGAAGGATCGCGGAAACCCATTTTTGTGATTCCCTGCAGCAACTCGGGAGTAAAGCCAAATTTCTCAAAGTTTGTAATGTTTTTCAATCTCCACTTCATTCAAATAATTTGTTCTGGTCACACAAAAGCCGCCAAATCTCATGGATTTGGTGGCTTTTGGCAGCTGATTCTTTAGGCTACTTTGCTGACATTGACAGCGCGCAGCCTGCGGCTGTTCTTGGGGTCCTGTTCCTTGTCAAATGTGACTCTGTCGCCTTCGGTAAGACTCTTATAGCCGTCGGTCACAATTGAGGAGAAATGAACAAACACGTCATCCGTGCCATCATCGTTGGAAATGAAGCCGAAACCCTTCTCCGAATTGAACCATTTTACTGTACCATTATTCATAAGTGGTACCTCCATATATATATTTGCATCCACAATTGCACAAAAAAACACATGCTTTTGTAATTCATCAAACGAATCAATGACTTACAAAAACATGTGAGGCAATGCACCATCTTGAATACTGCCTTATTGTCACACATAATCATCGAAAAGTCAACCCCTGAATCAAGTCTCGCCAGTGTGTGACAGCCTTTGTTAACTTATGTGGCCCTCCCGCCGTGGTCTCCACAGCTGCAATGGTTATGCTTCGCTCAAGTTGCCGGCACTCATGCCATGTATGCAATTCAGCACATTTCCTATTCTCATCTCCATCCGGGATGATACAATAGCTCTGCTGAAAACTGATTCTGAAACTGCGCGGTGAGTGATGGAGAGTAAAAAAGCACCGATGAAACGCCCCCTAAACTGGCGGATACTGCTGGTAACAGCCGTGCCCGCCCTGATGCTTTATGCCCTGATCGCCATGCTTTCCTCCGGCCCGGCCACCGTCTCTCGGGGCACTGCGGATCTGACAGGCGTCGACTTCAGCCAAAAGGAGTTGGTCACGCTGGACGGGGAATGGGAATTCTATTGGGACAAGCTGCTGCCGCCGGAGGCCTTCCGCACAGGTGGGACACAGGCTATGGATTCATACATGAAGGTTCCCGGCGTTTGGTCCACCAATGCCGCAACAGGTTACAGCCGTCAGGGCATGTCTACCTACAGGATGACGCTGCGCTATCCCTCCATGTTGCAAGACCCTGCCCTTCGCATCCAGCATGTGGCCAACGCATATCAGCTCTTCGTCAACGGCCAGCAGGCGGCTGAGGTTGGAGGCGGCCTGGGCAGCAGGGACGATTCCATTGATGATGACAAGATTCTCCTCGTCGCTCTGCCGCAGGGGGCAGACTCCGTAGAACTCGTTTTTCAGGTGGCCAACTGGAACTTGGCCGCAGGAGGGCTGCGCGTGGCCCCTGTGTTCGGCTCCCTGCGAGTGCTGGAGCAACAGCGGCTCCTGCTGCTGGTTCTGCAGATGTTTTTCATCGGCGGCGCATTCATCTTTGGAGTTCAGTATCTTTTCATTTATTTCCTGCGAACAAAAAACAAAACAGCGCTGTTTTTTGCGATTTTCTGTCTCCTCACAGCCCTGCGCTCCCTCATATGGGGCGAAATGCCGCTTACTGTATTCTTCCCGCAAGCATCCTATCAGCTGCGGATATATCTGAACTATCTGACGGGCTATAATTTTGTTGCAATTATCATCCTGTTGGTCCAGTGCATCTATCCCCTGCGGCATAGGAGGATCAGCACCGGGCTGATTCTGCTGCCCAGCCTCGTCTTTGACCTGCTGCTGCTCATTGCGGGCACAGAGTTTATGTCATTTTTGACGAGTGCTCTCTATGTCATTCTACGGTTGCAAATGGTCTATCTTCTGATCATTCCGATCAGCGCTGTGCTGCGACGGAAGAAAGATGCCATACTGATATTTGTGACTGTCTGTGTGCTCATCTTGGCCATGAACGCGGATATTCTCAATTTTCAGCGGATTGGAAGCATCTATTTGACTTGCGCGTTCCTGCTGGGCAACTTCTTCTTTATCCTTGTCATGTCATACATCCAGGCGCGGCAGCAGGCGGACAATCACAAAACGCTGCTGGCGTATAACGAGAAGCTGCTGGAGGCGGATAAACTCAAAGACAAAATCATGGCTACGGAGCTTTCGTTCCTGCAAGCCCAAATTAAGCCCCATTTCCTCTACAACGCCCTGAGCGCCATCGCCAACGTGTGCGAAAAGAACGGCGAGCAGGCCGGAAAGTTGATACTCGATCTGGCGGTCTACCTCAGAGGCAGCCTGGGATTCAACAACCTGGATCAAATGGCGACAATAGAAAAGGAACTGGAATTTGTCGATACCTATTTCCGCATTGAACAGGCGCGGTTCGGGCAAAAAATCCAGCTGCTCAAGGAGATCGAAATACCGCTGCATGCCCGAATGCCGGTGCTTATCCTGCAGCCGCTTGTGGAAAACGCGGTCCGCCACGGCATCTCAAAAAAACCGGGAGGCGGGAGGGTCACCGTGCGCATGAAGGCGTGCGGCGATGGCGTTGAGATTGAAGTTGAAGATGACGGAGTGGGTATCTGCGGCGATAAGCTGGCTGGAGCATTGGAGGGAAATGGTGTGTCTCAGGGGGTGGGGCTGCAGAACATCCACACCCGCCTGCTGAAATTGTATGGCAGAGGCCTGGAGCTTTGCAGTGAAACGGGACATACCTGCGTGAAATTGTGGATACCGGGGGTGATGCAATGATGAGAATCGCAGCAGTGGATGATGAAGCCCATGCACTGGAACGCTTTGAACGGATGATTTCCGGCGTGCCGGAGCTTCAACTGTGCGGTTTGTTTGAAACCGGGGAAGCGCTGCTGGAGTACCTGCAAAAGGAGCCGCTGGATGTGGTGTTCCTGGATATCGAAATGCCGGAGATAACCGGGCTGGAATTGACGGCGCAGATTCAAAATCTCAATGAAAACATCGAGATCATTTTTATCACGGCCTTTCACCAATACGCGGTGGAAGCCTTTGAGCTGCACGCGGCGGACTACATCCTGAAACCCGTGACGCAGGAACGGCTGGGCAAAACCATCCTGCGCCTGCTCAAAGCAAGCAGAGCCTCGCAGCGGGCGCTGAAGCCCTTTATCAAGTGTTTCGGGGGCTTCGAGGTGATGTTGGATGAGAAGGCCATGCCGTGGAAGAACTCCAAAGCAAAAGAGGTTTTGGCATACCTGGTCCACAAAGCCGGCGTGCCCGTGGGTTGGGAAAAGATCGCCGACGCTGTGTGGCCGGACTACAACACCGAGAAGGCCCAGGCAAACCTCCACGCTACCACCTATCTGCTGCGCAAAAGGCTGGCCGAGGCAGGCATTGCGCACATTCTGCAAAGCGTGCGGGGCAATTACAGAATTGTGGTTGAGAGCATCGATTGCGATGCCTATCAGTTGGATATGCTGCTCAAAAGAGATCATTCGAGGACGCAGGAAGACCTCCGCCTGATCGGGCGGCTGGCGCAAGAGGGATATATGGAAGGCTGCGGGTACGATTGGTCCTATGGGAAATCGGCGGAGTATGAGTTGCAGTGTGAAGATATGTTGGCTGGTTCCCGGTAAGGAGGATGGCATCTCAGCCGAACTGCATCGAGAAAAACCCCATGCGCCCTGCGGGAGAAAACATCCCGCAGGGCGCTTGCCATTTATGGACTGCTCAGCAATGGGCAGTCTCCCATTTAGGGTTCATTTAGGGTCGTTGTCGTAAAATGTCGAAAAAAGTTTATCTTTTATAAATAAGTGGGTTATCATCAGCGACTGGGACAAGAACCGTCCCGGTTCGGCAGATCATGTTCCAATGAAAAAACAGGAGAGCGAATGCATGAAGCGATTGAGTCTGGCGCTGTTCCTTTCGATGATAGCCGAGTTGATTCTGCCGGTGGGACCAGTAGCTCTGGCCGAAAGCAACCCCACGACCATCGACGTGGGCGATACCAATTTCGCGCAAACCCTGCCCACAGGCGTCAACTATGGCAGCAATGTCTTTACCATCGGCACAGATGCCAGCGGCAGCACCATCCAAGTGACAGGAACGACAAACGCAAATCGAATCAGGATCAGCAGCGGCGTCACGGTGACGCTGGTGCTCAATGACGCGCACATCGCAGCGCCCTCCGGCACCAGCGATTCCCCCATCGACCTGCAGGGGACGGCCAACGTGACGCTGACGCTGGCGGACGGCACGAACAATAGTATGGATGCCAGCGCAGCACAGGGGTGTGCCGGAATCCATGCCCCAAACGGCACGACGCTGACGGTTACCGGCACAGGAGCGCTCACCGCCAAGGGCAGTGGCCCCGATATGATTACCAGCTCTGCCGGAGCGGGTATCGGCGGCAGCGTGGTGGAAAGCAGCGGCGCGGTGACCATCACCGGCGGCGCGACGGTTACGGCGACCGGCGGTAACAATTCAGCAGGCATCGGCGGCTCCAAATCAGGTCACGGCGGAACGATCGCCATCGGCGGCGGGGCTACCGTAACCGCCACCGGCGGTGCATACGCTCCCGGCATTGGCGGCGGCGACGCCGGCATCGGCGGGACTATCCACATCACCGGAGGCACGGTCACCGCCAGGGGTGACGGAGGCGCCCCGGGCATCGGCGGCGGGGCATTCGGCAACGGCGGGATCATCAGCATTACCGGGGGAACGGTGATCGCCATCGGCGACGGGAACGGCGCGGGCATCGGCGGCGGCAGCTTCTATGCCGGCGGCGTCATCACCATTGGCTCTTCCGCCGTCGTGATGGCCGCGGCCAGCAACAGCAAACCCGCCATTGATGCCATCAGCGGCAGCAGTGGCAGCGTGATCAACGCCAGGCTGTCCAGCGCCATCAGCAAGTCGGATGCGGTATATCTGAAATGCGGCACTACGATACTGGCTCTGCCGCCACGCTATACAAACATCGCCTTCAGCGCGGCAGCGCCTTCCGCCGTGAAGGCCTATTCCAACGCAGCCTGCCTGGACAGCCAGCTTTTGGGCAGTGTCGTAACAGACCCGGCGGGCGTTTCCGCCCTGCCCGTCATAGACATGAGCACCACCCCCGCAGCCGTATCCGACGTTCGTCTGTTCACCGCTTCGGTGAATGTGGACAAAGACAACGCGCCGTGGGCCAGCGGCGGGCCCAACCTGGCGCTGGCCACATCGGCCGCTTCCACGGCGGAAACGGTGGCCTTGGCAACCACCGGCGGCGGTGTGTATACCACCCCCGGCCTGGACGCGGACAAAACCTACTACGTCTGGGACACGACGGACAATCTGTACACCGGCATCAGCATTAGTAGCACAACTCCCGACGTGACAGTGGATTATTATACCGTCAGCCTGACCTCCGGCACGGGCATCGCCTCCACCTCCGGCAGCGGGACGTATCTCAGCGGTGCTGACGTGGCAATATCTGCCACCGTATCCCCCGGTTACCGTTGGAGTGGGTGGGTGCAGACAGCGGACGGCGCCGCCGTCACTTCGTCCAACAGCCATACCATTTCCGGCTTGTCATCGGCGGTGGCGTATACTGCCAGCGCGACGGTGAGCGGCCCCCCGCCTCTGATTCTGACAGCCAGTCTGCCCGATGGCACGGTAGGTGCTGCATATGACCAAACTCTAGTCGCGAACAGCGTGGCATTGCCTGTCACATGGAGCATTTCCAGCGGTTCGCTCCCGGCGGGCCTGGTCTTTGGTGCATCCACAGGCACCATCAGCGGCATACCGACCGTGGCAGGGACGAGCACCTTTACCGTCCAGGCCACAGATTCCAACGGCAGCGCCACAAAATCGCTGTCCATCACGATCTCCAGCGCCGCTGCGCCTACGCCAACACCCTCAGCGGCGCCCGGTGCCACGGCTTCACCTACGCCTGCTCCTACGGCCACGGCTGCCCCATTGCAAATCTCGGTGTCCTCTGACGATGGCATCATTTATGTCGGCGGCCGCATCACCATACTGCCTGCCGTTGAAGGCGGGGTCTGGGGCTACGACCACGCCTATCTCAAGCGCGACGGCAACAAGTTCACCGCGCTGAAAGCCGGCACAACACGGGTGACATATACCGTGGGCACGCAGACGTTCTTTGTGGACGTAACCATCAAAGAGTCCAGCCTGCCCGCTACCGGGCAGAACTATTGGCCCGCCCTATGGTTGCTTGGGCTGGCCTTGTGCGCGGGGGCTGCGGCAATACTGCTGTGGTTGCAGGCGCGGCGCAAAGAGCGTGCGTAAACCGGAAGCTACGATTCAAACCCATCATAAGAGGGGCAGGCGCGCAAGAGAGTGGCGCCTGCTCTCTTCGCGCCGCTACAGAGCGCCTTCTCTCGCGCTGGCGTGCCTGTCGGTGCTGCTGCTGTTGGCGGCGGGAGCTGTCTATCTGCTGATCTATCACCAAGGCGACACCGCAGATCAGAATGCACACAGCCTGTTGGAGCAATACAACCAGCTTCTTTCTCAGCCGCCGGCCGCCGCGGCCGCTGCGGCCAGCCCGCGCTCCGCTGCTGCCACCGAAAATCCTGGTGCGCAGCCGGAAGCCCTGGCGGCGCCTTCCGTTGAAGCGTCGGTCAGCCTGTCCGGCTATGCTGTCATGGGCAAACTGCGCATTGGCAAGATCGGCCTGGAACTGCCCGTACTCTCCGAGACAACGTCGCAGGCGCTGGAAATTTCCATCTGTTATTACGGCGGATCCGAACCCGGAGAACCCGGAAACATGCTCATCGCCGGCCACAATTATGCCAGCGGAGCCCACTTCGGGCGACTGGACCGGCTGCAATTAGGCGATGCTGTAGCCTTCGACACGCCGGACGGAAAAGAATACAGATACACCGTATCCGGGATAAGTATTGTGAAACCCGACGACTGGGAGGCCCTCGCTGAGGATCGGGGCGGCAGCGCCCTGGCGCTGATCACCTGCGAGACCTCAGGCAACCGGCGGCGGATTGTGTGGTGCGATCTGGAGTGAGGGGCGGCTGCTGCCTGAAAACCGACCAGCCACACCAAGGCTGTGTTACTGGCAGTTTTCAATGATGATTTTTATTGGAGAGCATTTGCCGCCATTGCACTTGCTCTCAGAGACGCTGCAAGCTGCTACGCCCAGACGAACATCCAACAAAGCTTTCAGAACCACGCGATCGCCCGGTTTGGATGGCGGTGTTTCAACAGAAATGCTGCCGTCTGCGTTGATGTGCGTGTACATGAACAGATTGACTGGATGGATGATTGGTCGATGTTCACCAAGGTTGGCGTTGATGTTGTCCAAACAATTCGGATGGCTTGCGCCGTTATGGTAGAAGAAATCATACATTTCCGGACGGCAGCAGGGATGCAGCAGATCATGCTCACCTACATCGTCTGCAACAACTTTGAACATGGGTTGATACTGATTGGTGTAAATCAGGTCGCCCTGCCTCAAACGCAAAGATTCGTTGCAGTCAATTGTGACGCCGGTGGACAAAAACTCACTCGGATTGTTCAAAACTTCAGCGAAGAAATCAACCACTTGGCTGCCATCAAGATCGATTACAGTTATCAGTTGATCTTTCTTTACGGGTATGGCTACTCCGCTGCAAGCGGAAATGAAGTATTCTTGTTTCATTTCAAATCTCCAATTTAGGCACAAGTATCTTTTTTTGTTCTGATTATATGCTGTTAGTGCAACCCCATAAAGCGTTTAAATTCAGCGAAAAATATCTGCTGCTGGAAACCTCGCTGCCGGGGGAGCAAGGTCCCCCTGTCAGAAATGGAATAGGATCGGGAAGCACTGCAATTACAAGGTTTCTCGGCCTTTTGATTATAAAAAAACTCATCACCCAGTTTGTATCAAAAACTGAGTGATGATGTGGTGGAGATAAGGGGATTCGAACCCCTGGCCTCGGCGATGCGAACGCCGCGCTCTACCAACTGAGCCATATCCCCGCAATATTCCGTGCGGATTATTATAGCATGCCTTGTGTTTCATGGCAACCACCATATGTGCCTCTCTGTTGACAATTTCCGTTCGATTCAGTAGAATTTTCGGTATGCCGAAGCGCAGGTGACGAGATGTTTGTCGATAAAAATAGCCCAATCCCAGCATATCATCAACTGAAAAACATCCTCCTCAAAAAAATTCAAAGCGGTGAATATCCTGCCGGCGGCTTGATCCCTTCTGAGCGTGATCTTAGTGAGAATTACAGCATCAGCCGCATGACTGTGCGGCAAGCATTGAACCAATTGGTGCTGGAAGGTGTTCTCACCCGTGAGAGAGGCAGGGGCACATTTGTGTCTCGCACCAAGATCGAGCAGAAGAACATTATGAGCTTTTCAGAAACAGTGCGGCAGAAGGGGCTTGTTCCCAACACCAGGGTGCTGCATTTTGCCGTTGAGGTGGCTCCGGAAGATGTGTGCAGGGCGCTGGATCTGAAGCCTGGCGAGAGGATTTTTCGCTTGAGCAGGCTGAGACTGGCCGGGGATATGCCGGTGGGCATTGAGGAGGAAGCCATCCCGGAAAAGTATTGCCCCATGCTTGAGAAATTCGATCTGACCCACTCGTTGTATCACCTATTCAAGCAGGAGTATTCCTACTCCATTGCCAAAGTGGATAATGTTGTGGAGGCTGCCCGCCCCTCCAGGGAGGAGCGGGATCTTTTGCAGATCAGCCAGAGCATCCCGGTGCTGAAGATGACCAGTGTGAACTACACCGACAGCGGGATCAAGCTCTTCTTCGAGCGCTCCAGTTACCGTTCCGACGAGTATCAATGCAGCATGAGAATCTACGTGAACCAATCCATGGAGTAAGCATTTTCAAAGCCTGTTGTTTCGGTTGGCTTCGGTTTCCTGCCGGTGGCTGATATGTGACGGGCTGTTATAACATAATGCCAAAAGAATAGTTAGAAGGCATAATCAATAAACACAACTTAATAGGAAGGGCTTATAATGAATAGAATCATATATAGATATCGGCCACAACTGGTCTGAAAGGATAGTGAAGATGGCGTTCGGCAAGGCTTGGGTTAAGCCGAGGCATCAGGTCATCCATGACATTCTCATCTACCCGGTTCGGTTTTTTTTCTGGGTGCTGTATGGTTTTCGGGGGAAGCGCTTTGCCGGGCGCCGGGGCTCCGGGCCATATTTGATTCTGGCGAACCACACCACGCCGCTGGATCCGGTTTGCCTGGGTGCAAGCTTTGACTTCCCGGTCTACTATGTGGCCAGCGACCACATCTTCCGGCTCGGCTGGATCAGCCGCCTTTTGGTTTGGCTGGTCGCGCCGATTCCCATAGTCAAATCCAGGGTGGACCTGCAAACAATCAAAGACATGATGACCATTGTGCGGCAGGGCGGCTCCGTATGCCTGTTTCCGGAGGGCAATCGGAACTACAACGGCGAGACGGTGGGGTTCCCGGTTTCTGCCGCCAAGCTTGCCAAAAGCCTCGGCGTGCCGGTGGTTCTTTATCGCATCGAGGGCGGATATCTGACGGCTCCGCGCTGGGCCGACACGGTGCGGCGCGGCAAAATGACCGGCAGCGTTGCGCGGGTGATCTCCGTGGAGGAACTGAAGGCCATGACCGCCGGGCAGCTTCATGAGGTGATCAGCCGTGAGCTTTTCGTGGATGCTTTCGAGGCGCAGCGGCACGCGCCGGTCCGTTTCCGCGGGAATCGGCTGGCCGAAGCGTTGGAGCGCTTTCTTTACCTGTGCCCCGGCTGCAACAGCATGGCGACGCTGCGCAGCGACGGCGACCTGCTGCGCTGCGATTGCGGGCTCACCGCCCGCTACACCGAGACGGGCTTCCTCGAGCCGGTCGGCAAGGCTGTGCAGCTCTTCCGCACGGTGCATGATTGGGACCGGTGGCAGAAGTCCGCTTTGCGCCAGTGGTTGACCGAGAAACTTGAGCTGCCGGGCGGGCAGCCTCTTCTGCAGGATGATGGGATGAGGCTTTACTTATGCGGCAGAGCCGGGAAAAGCA
Source organism: Bacillota bacterium (assembly GCA_023428265.1). GTDB lineage: Bacteria > Bacillota > Clostridia > Christensenellales > UMGS416 > JAEYRA01. The sequence continues at coordinate 16,087 of JAEYYW010000137.1, forward strand.
CGCTCGCCGGTCAGGGGCGGTTCTCACTGCACCGCGACCGGTTTGCCTTTTTCGATGGGGTGCGCAGCCAATGCTTCCCATTGCAGGGGATTGGCCGTGTGATCATCCATGGCAAGCAGGCGCTGCAATTCACCGACGCCGATGGGATCACCTATGAGGTGAAGGCGGAGCGGCCCTGGTCGGCGTTGAAGTATCTCAACGTGTTTGAACTGCTGCAGAACAACCTGGAGGTGCCGAATGGATTTTTCAGCATCTAATGTCCAGCTCTGGCGATCGCTGCTGCAGCTGGCCATCCTGGCTGCTGTGCTGCTGATTGCCAACGTGATCCGGCGCAAGGTGCCTTTCGTGCGCAAGTCCCTATTGCCCACCGCCGTTGTGGGCGGGTTTTTGGCGCTTGGTGTGCGTATGACCGGCTTGCTCCCGCTGGATACCAAATTCATGGAGACCATGACCTATCACATGACGGCGGTGGGCTTCATTGCGCTGGCGCTTCGCATGCCACGCAAGTCGGAGCTGGTGGAAGCCGCCCGCGCCAGGCATGACGGGCTCAATAGCGGAATCCTGATTGTGTGCTCATATCTGGTGCAGGGCATCCTGGGTCTGGGCATCACGATGGCGCTGGGCTACACACTGATGCCGGACCTTTTCAAAGCATCCGGCCTGCTGCTGCCCCTTGGGTATGGGCAAGGCCCCGGCCAGGCATACAACATCGGCAACAACTACCAGGGGCTTGGGTTTGCCGGCGGAGCCTCATTCGGGCTGGGTGTGGCCACAATGGGCATGCTTTGGGCATGCGTGGGCGGCGTGGTCTATTTGAATTATTTGGCCAAAAGGAAAAAGCTTGCCACCGCCAACCACATTGAGGACGGTGTGGACTCCGGCGAACCGGTGGAGGATCCCGGTGAAGTGCCTCTGACCGAAGCGGTGGATCGGTTCACCACGCAGATCGCCATGGTTCTGTTGATCTATCTGGCGACCTATCTGGTGTCTTTGGGGCTCACCGAGCTCATCAAGGCGATTCCGGCTCTCAAGGGAATCGCATCCACATTGATTCCGCTCGTTTGGGGGTTCAACTTCCTGATCGGCACCATCATGGCGACGGCGTTCAAGGGGCTGCTGGCGCTCTTCCGGAAAACCAAACTCATGACCAGGCAATATACCAACAACTATTTGCTGAACCGCATCTCCGGCAGCGCCTTCGACCTGATGATTATCGCTTCTATCTGCGCGATCAACATCGGTGACCTGCAGGGGTTGTGGGTGCCTTTCCTGATCCTGTGCACCGCCGGCGGGTTTTTGACATTGTGGTATGTGCGGTTTATGTCCAACCGCCTGTTCCCCGGATATGCCGACGAGGCGTTTTTTGGCATGTACGGCATGATGACCGGCACGGTGAGCACAGGGATCATCCTCCTGCGCGAAGTGGATCCGGAGTTCAAGACGCCGGCCAGCAATAACCTGGTGATCGGCAGCACGTCGGCGATCCTGCTGGGTTTCCCGCTGCTGCTGCTGATCGGGCTGGCGCCGAAGAGCGATTTGCTGCTGTGGGTGTGCATGGGGCTGATGATACTCTATGCAGCCGTGCTGCACCTGGTCGCGCTGTTGCCGCTGTATCGGAGAAGGCGCAGGGCCGCTGGCAAATAGCTGCTCACAACCCAGGAAAGCATTTCTATGCTATGAAAAAGGGAAGCCCGGCGTCGCCGGGCTTCCCTTTTTGATCAGTTTGACCGGATCAGTCCCAATGGATCGTGACGGTATAGGTGACGGCCAGCTCGCCCTCAGGCTTCACAACGATCGTGGCGATCTTGGAGCCGGGGCTTGACGGCTTGGTTGCAACCAGGCCGCTGGTCTGGACGCTGCAGTTGCCTGTCACGACCACATTGAGTGTGACTGTGGCCGGGTCGGTGGCGTGGCTGAGGTGGATGTCATAATCAAACACCTCGTTGCTGTAGACAAGGCCGGCGACGCCGGTAATGGACAGGATGTTCTCCGGCGCCTCGGCGCGGTTCACGGTGAGCGTGTAGGTCATCTGCTGCCCGCCGTGCGTGACCAGGATCGTGGCGGTCGCCGAGCCGCCGATTGCCGGCGTGAGATCAAGGCTCGCCACAGCGCTTCCGTTGATCGTAAACGCCGCTCCGGCCACTGCCGAAGGCGTCACCTTCACGGTGTCCACATCAGCGGCCACATTCATTGTGTAGGCGGTGGTGGTGGACTTGAAAGCCAGCGCGCCGGCGTCGGTCGCGATGCCGGTGAGAAGGCCGAGCCTGCTCACTCTGACCGTATAGGTGATTGACCCGCCGGGATAACTGGCCACGATGGTGGCCGTTTTTGTGCTGTTGGGCGCCACGCTGATGGCGGCCGGTGTGTTTGCGGCTCCGCCGTTGATCGTGTAGTTGAAGCCTGCCGTTCTGGTGGGTGTGATCGTGACGGAGGGCTTGTCACCGGGGATCGTCACATCATAGGTGAGCCGGGTGGCGCTGAACGCGGGGCTCAGCGTGCCGGCGGAAAGGCCGATGCCGGTGATGGGCCGGTTGCTCACAACCTTGACCGTATAGGTGGACTTGGTGGTGCCGTTCAGCGCCGTGGCCACGATTGTGCAGGTGGCGGAGCCGCCGGCCGGGGGCGTGATAACCTTGCTGGCCACGGCTTTGCCGTCAATCGTGAACGACTTGCAGGAAGAGGTCTTGGCAGGCGTGATCGTGACCGAGGAAGTTGTGACAGGCAGGTGCACTGTGTAGGCTGCGGTGGAGCCCACAAAGGCGGGGGTGAGCTTGGCGCCGCCGGACAGGCTGATGCCGGAGATCAGCCCGGTGCGCTTCACCGTGACGGTGTAGGTGACCGTCGCCTTGCCATCTGTGGCCACGGCCTTGATCACGGCATTGGCGCTGCCGCCCAGCGGAGGCTTCACATAGGCATAGGTGGCGGATTTGCCGTTGATCGTGAGCGACTTGACGCCTGTGCTGGCCTTGGTCGGCGTGATCTTCACCTGCGTGGTGGTGTAGGGCACAACGACTGTGTAGTTCAGCGTGGTGGCTGAGAATGCCGGTGACAGTGTGCCGACTGAGGGCTTGACGCCTGTGATCAGCGCCGCGCGCTTCACGGTGACGGTGTAGCTGTAGGTTTTGCCGTCCAGGCCGGTGCCGGTGATCTTGGTGGTGGCGCTGCCGCCGACGGCGGGGGCCAGCGCGACCGATGCCACGGCCTGTCCGCCAATCTTCCTGTCAGAGCAATAGGCAGACACCGCCGGTTTGACGGTGACGGTGGCTGTAGTCGCCGGCACGCTCACGGTGTATGCCGTTGTGGTAGGGGCAAAGGCGGGGCTCAGCGTGCCGCCGGTGATCGCGATGCCGGTGATGGGCGCCACACGGTAGACATTCACCGTGTAGGTCCAGGTGAAGGCATCGGTACCGGTGCCGTTGGTGCACACAATCGTGGCTGTGGACTTGCCGCCCGCTGTGAGCGTCAGCGTCACATCGTTTACCACCTTGCCGTTGATTGTCATGGATGTGCAGGCGGGAGTCTTGACCGGTGTCAGTTTCACCGAGGCCGTGGTGCTGGGCACGTTGACGCTGTAGCTTGCCACGCCGGCGTTGAAAGCCGGGTTCAGCGTGCCGGATGACAGCGTGATGCCGCTCAGCATCGCCACACGGGTCAGCGTGACCGTGTAGGTGGCCGAGGTTTTTTCATCTATGTCATATGCTTTAATTGTGACGGTCTTGGACTGGCCGACGGCAAGGGCCACGTCCACGTGGTCTGCTTCCACCGTGGAGCCGTCGGCGGTGATCTCAAACTTGGACAGATCATACTTGGGATCTGTAGCTTCAGGGCTTAACGCCTTGACGGTGACCGTCGGCACGTTGGTGGGCACCTTCACTGTGTAGGAAGTGGTGCCGGCGCTGAACGTGGCGGGGGACAGTGCAAACTCTTTGGTGTCATCGGAGGTATCAAAGGCTTTGATCCCCGTCAGCGGGTTGCGGCGGGTGAAGATGACCGTGTAGGTGCCTTTAGTCGTGCCGTCCTGGGCAACTACCACAACGCTGTAGGGGTCGCTTTCCTCACCGGGATCGAGCGCGATTGTAGCCGTAGCCGGGCCACTGGCGGTGCCAATGTGCACGGTGGAGTTGGGGTGGTCTGCCTTCGGCGCAAAGGTGAAGGAGGCGACCGTTTCCGGCAGATGCACCTTGTAGTTAAGCGTGGCCGGGTCGAAAGCCGGCTCAATCGCCGCGCCTGTGGGCAGTGTGCCCAGGCCCGCGAGGTCGGGGTTGATGGTCATAACTTTGAAGGTGTAGGTTGAAACCGCCACATCGTTGTAGGCATGGGCCTTGACCGTGACAGTCTTGGATCCATTGTATGGAACGGCGTCCACTGTCACGGAAGTGATATGGTCCGTGCCGTCGCCCTCTGTCATCCAGGCGGAGCCGGCATACCGGTCCAAAAACTCCGGTGTGATGGTGACGGAGTTTGTGCCGTTGGGCAGAAGCACCACATAGTCTTTCTTGCTCGCATCAAAGCCGGGGGTCAGTGTGCCTGCGCTGGCCGTGATGCCCTTCATCGTGGTGCCGGAAACGGTGAGGCTGTCATGCTGGGCCGGGATCGTTGCGGGATCCAGGCTGTCGTTCAGGATCACCAGCGAGGCGAACCGCGAGCTGGTTGAGCCGAATGTGACCGTTTGCGCGCCGGTGCCATTCAGGATGGTGGTATGGCTGCCGGTTGCGAGGAAGGAGTTGGCGTCGCCGGACTGGGTGAAGTTGCCGGCGATATACAGTTTGCCATCAGACAGGTCTGTGCTGGCACTGGCGCTGCTGGCGGTGTAGTTGCCGGATACGATCACCTTGTCAGCCGGTTCGGTCATGACCAGGTCGCCGGCGACGGTCAGGTTGCCTTTGACATTCAAAGTGCCGGTTCCAACCGTCAATGTGTTGCCGGCGGGAACGGTGAGGTTTGTGGCTGTCAGGCTGTAGCCGTTCAGGTTGCCGCGATAGTTTAGATTGGGATAGCTATACACCGTATTGGCCGTGAGATTTTTCTTAATTGAAACGATGCTGGTCGCATTCAGTGAAGCACCTTGTGCTAATTCCAAATTCGTGAAATACGAGGTTGCGGGGTTGCTGAACTGTATCAGGCGGTTTGCACCTTTCATTCGCACAATGAAGGTCTCAGATGGGTTGATATCCCGTGATACCTGGTAGAAGTCGCCGTTTACTTCCAGCGCACCACTAGTGAATGTGGATGGGAATTTGCTATCAAAGTATACGCTGCCATTCACAATCACTTTTTCCATACTAGCACCAATGTACAATCTGGAGTACTCAGTCATGACGAGAGCCCCATTGATTGTCAGTGTACCCCGGGTGAGTATTACGTCATTGCCTTCAGTTGGATAAAAAGATCTTGCAGTCACAGTGAATTTGTAACCGCATAGATCACCCTGGAAGAACACATTCGCGTTATTGACATTTAGGTTCCAGTCGGCAGACAGATCTTTTTTCAGTGATATTAAGCTACTGTTCGTAAATGTCATGCCGGATGTAGTAAATCTGCTGATATAAGATTTGAAAGGTGTCTCAAAGTAGACGTAGCGCGGCGTGGTGTTTGTGCCCTTAAATGAGACATTGAAGCTGTAGCCGGGGCTAAATGAGTACTCTGATGTGTCCGCAGCTTGAAAAAAATCGCCGTTCACAACTTCCAGAGTGCCAGTAGTCAGCAATCCTGTTGTTGAAGCCCCGCCAAAATAGCATTGGTTATTAACGGTAAGTTTCGCGCTGGCGGAGTCCATCTTAAGTCTTCCGTCATCGAAGATATACAAACCGCCGTCTTTTGCGTAATTGATTGTTACGGCTGCACTCCCGCTTATGTATAACGTACCACTACCGATATATTCCGCAATGATGATATTACCTCCGTAATATCCATTGTTCACGACAGGTGCTTTGTTTACGATCACCTTGGCAGTGCCTTTTGCCGTGAGAGTTCCATATATTTCAATATCACCGTTGACAGTCAGTGTTCCGCTTGAAATCACCACAGAACCATATATATACAAATCACCATTGATAACAACATTTGCATTTGTACCAATGGTCAGTGTTGCGCCAGGATAAACCAAAATGTTTGCTTCATATGTTTTAGAGCCATATGTGGTGCTTGCCTTGACATCAATATCAGCCTTTGCTGACATATTGGATGCTCGCGGTTGGCCGTCGGTTTTTTCCTGCAGTTCGGTTTTCTCCGGGAGTGAGATTTTTTCTGGTTTGGGCGGAATGTCCGGCATCCCGTCTGCAAGCGCTCTGTCATTGAAAAGAGCCCCAGTCGAAAACACCATTGCCAATAACACAATGATCCCTGTGACAATTCGCAGGCTGCGTTTCATGTGGTTTCCTCCGCTATTCTATCGTGGTGATTTGTGATAAATGAGACATTTAACACATCATACCATATATTCCCATGTTTATCACTATTAAAATGATGATAAATCATTATGATATGCGAGCAAATTCGACAATCTGTGACAACTTCAGGTGTTTACAACTCTGTTATAGGGTTGCCTGCTGTGCACATACTAGTGGCGAAATGATGTTGGAGCCACGCAATGAACCCAATCCCCCAAGCGCTTGCTCTACTGAAAGACCGCCAATGGGTCGCCAACCTGCTTCGCCAGCTGGTTGGCATCCTGATTTATGCGGCCGGATACTTGGTTTTTGTGATCCCGCCCTATATCGTGCCCGGCGGCGTGATCGGCCTTTCCACGGTGATTGTGCGGCTCACGGGCAATCGCCTGCCTGTGGGTGGCGTGAGCTGGTGCATCAACATTGTGCTCTATCTTTCCACGCTGCACCTGTTTGGCGTGCGCCATATCGGCAAGGTGCTTTTCACCTCCTCGGTGCTGGCAGTGCTGATCGACCTCTTCACACCGCTAGTGGACAGAGTGGTGATCCCGGCGCTCTATGGGCCGGACCCCACCGCCGACACATCGAACCTGCTGCTCTATGCCGTGGCCGGCGGGGCGCTGCTCGGCGCGGGCATGGCCATGATTTACCGTTATGGCGGCGCCACCGGCGGGTCCGACGTGGCCGCGCTGGCACTGCACCGGAAGTTTCCCAAGTATTCCTTTTCGCAATATATGATCTTTGTGGATGGTCTGGTGATCCTCTTCACCGTGCTGGTGGTGCGCAACTGGAACCTGGCGCTTTATGCCATCGTGGTGCGGTTTGTGACCTCCCGCGTCATGGATGGCTTGCTGGCCGGTGTGAGCGCCGCCAAGGGCGCGCAGATCATCACATCAAGGCCGGAGGAGATCTCCCGGCGCGTCATGGCCGAGCTCAAGCACGGTGTGACCGCCACCCGCTGCACCGGCATGTATACCCACAGTGACAGGATGATGCTCTTCTGCGTGATCAAGACCGAGCAGGCGCAGAGCCTGAAAAAAATTGTGGAAGAGGAAGACCCGCTGGCTTTTGTGGTGCTCAACGACCTGAAGGAGGTCATGGGCAAGGGCTTTGCCGGGCGGTGAGGCGGGGTCAGCCCTTGAGCTCGTGGATGCTCATGATCTTCACCGGGTGGAATTTCACCACGGCAACCCGGTCAAAGGTGGCGGTGAAGGGAACAAAGCTGTTTTGAACGGCCTGCCACGCCCGGTTGAACTGGCCGTCGGGCACGTTGAATACCATGGTCATGTGCGGCTGGAACTCACCCGGCAGATAATGCCGATCCGCCAGCGGAAGAAGCGGGCCAAGCCGGCCGCAAAGCTCCCGGTTCATCTGAAGCAGCGCCGAAGATGGCTCCGGCGACAGGTAGATCACATCCTCACCGAAGCTGCCCATCGTCGCCAATGCAGCCCGCACCGGCTTGACGCTTTCGGCAAAGGCCTGCACCGCGGCATCCAGCGAGCCGTCCTGCGTCTCCAGCACGGTCAGGCTCACATGGGGCCGGTTGTCGCCCTCAAACAGCCTGGAGCGGAACCCGGCGTTGTAGGTGGCGCTCCACACCCGGCGGGCGGAGGCTTCGGCCCGCTCGTCCGGCAGCAGGATTACCGCCCAGCCCATGAGCGGCGCCGTTCTTTCTTATATGGACTTGTCATATTCATGCCCTCAGCCTTTCTCAGAGCTTGCCCGCGCGGCAGCAGGATGCAGATTGCCGCTGCTATTAGTATACCAAAAACCGTCGACGGCAGCGCAAACGGATTGCCCAGAATTTCCCACAGTATCATCGATGCCAGACCACCCGATGCGGTGCACCAGAACGCCGCCGGGCCGGCCCTCCGGCCATAAGCCGCGGCCACCAGCGGCACAGTGACCGCCGGGGCCCAGAGGCGGTATGCCAATGCGAGCGCCTCCAGCACGCCGTCGGAAAACACCGCCACAGACAAAGAGATGAGGCCGAATGACACCGTGGCTGCCCGGCCCGCCAGCACGCCGCCGCTTGTTGGCAGGAGGGGCGGCAGCACATCCAGCGTGAGGTTGGAGACGGCGGCGCTCAAAAACGCCGCACCGGCAGCCGTGAGCCCCGCCAGCACGCCGGCGGCGGCCAGGCCTCGCAACCCTTCCGGCAGCACCCGTGCCAGCACCGTCGGCATCGCAAGCTCGGCGTTGATGCGCGGAAAGATTGCCGAGGCGGTGAGCCCCACCAGCCCGCACGCCGCAAAAAGCACCAGTGAAAACAGCCCGGCGGCCAGCCCGCCGGAGCGGGCGGAGCGCCCGTCGCGGCCGGTGAGCAGGCGGCCCACATAGGGCGGGGCCAGCGTCTCCCCGGTCATAAACAGCAGGAATGCCCCGGCTGCCACGGGCACCGTGAGGTCAGAAAATGGCTGCAGCTTTTCCGGAGGCACCGTTTGTATCAGTGCCGCCGGGCCGCCGGCGCGGGCGACGCCCAGCACCAGCATCAGCGCAAAGCCGCACAGCAGCAGCAGGAACTGCACCGGGGCCGCCGTCACCACCGCCTGCGAGCCTCCGGCTGCGCAAAGCGCCACCAGCACCGCGCAGCCAATGGCGGCGCCCAGCCGCAGATCCAGCCCCAGCCAGGCGTGCAGCAGCAGCCCCAGCGCCCGGAGCTGCGCGCCGAACACGGCGCAGCAAAACAATGCCGCCAGCATCCCCACAGCCGCCTGCGCCGCCGGGCCATAGGCCGCACCCATCAGCGAGCCCACCGAGGCGCAGCCGCGGAATCGCTGCAGCCTGGGCGCAATGACGAGCCCCACGAGCACCGTGCCGGCGCTGAACCCCCACAGCGCAAGCACATGGCCGATACCGCCGGAAAACACCCTGGAGGCCAGCCCGAAGGAAAACCCGCCGCCCAGAAATGACGCGGTGAGCGATGCGAACACCAGAAAAGGCCCCTGGCGGCTGCCCACGCCGTTGAAGTCTCCGCAGGCTTTCAGCCTGCGGGCTTTTGCAAACCCCCAGGCTGCCGTGCCCAGCAGATAAACCGCCACGATCAGGATATCCAGCAACCGCTCCCGCCTCCCACTCCGCATCCGCAGATACCTATACATACTGGATGGGCGCGGGCGTATATGCGCAAAACCCCCGCGGAGGGCGGCCATCCACTGGTCGCCGCTCTGCGGGGGTTTCTGAGGGGGCAAAACGGGCAGGCATCAGCCCGCCCGTGTCAAGCACCCGGCCATGGCCCGTCCTGCGCCATCAGGGGGCCCGGCTGGGTAGTCTGGTGTGCTATGCCCTGCGGGCCAACGCCCGGCGGAAGGCTTCGCGCCCGATGCTGAATTCTTCCACCTGCACGGCCCGGGCTCTGCGGTTGTCGGCATAGCGGAGCGCCTTTTTGCGTTCCCACTCGGCCCACCTCAGGCAGGTGGAGCGCACCTTGCAGCCGCCCAAACCATGGGCGCAGCTGGCGCAGGGGGCTTTTTCACGGGTTAACGCAAAGCTGGAGAATGCCATAAGGATCGGTCCTTTCTGCCGGAGAGGCCGTTTTGTGTGAGGAACGGCTCTCTTTATATACGACTTATAGATTTTAAAAAACGAACAAGTGTTTGTTACCTGCATGCATATGATAGCATTGTGCATTGGGGATGTCAACATGGTTTTGTGAGATGTGCCGGATTTGGCAGGGTGGCGGGAATGTGATATGCAAGACATTTTCTATCCTTTCTGTTTCATTATTGTTATAATTCAATCAACAAGCATAAGGAGAGTTTTATGGAGCCGATTGTTGTGGAAACCAAGATGACATTTCAGGACATGAAACGATTCATGCAATTCACCATGTTCCGCAAAGGCAAGGGGTTTAAGCCCTCTATCATTGTGTTGATCGTAGCGCTGGCCGTGGCGGTGATTGCTCTTTTGGGCATGGTTCTGACCGTTGGGCTGGAGGGCTTTTCCTTTCAACTGATAACAATGCTCCTGCTAATCCCTTTTATCCTGGTGTTGATGCTTTTGATGCCCACGATCAACGCAAAAACCGTCCAGAAGACCTCTGGCGCATTATTTGAATCCATGCAGCGATACATATTGACAGTGGAAAACTTCCAAGTGGAGACCAGTGGCCAGCATACCGCCGGTAATGGCACTTACCGGTATGAAGCGTTTCATAAAGTATGCGAAACGGCTGACTCATTTTATCTCTATCTCAACGCCCAGCAGGCATACCTGCTGCCCAAGCGCGACGTGCCACCGGATCAACTTGCGGCTCTGACGACTCTTCTGGTTGAACAAATGGGGAAGAAGTATATCAAATGTTTTTGACTGGTTGCCGGAGCGATCACCCGTATGCAACATAACGATCACACAGGTCTTTGGAGAAGGGTGAATGACCAGAATGGCGTTTGATTCTGATTGTTCACCCTTCAAATCATTAGTTGTTCACAATATTTCCGCATTTTCACCCTATCACATTTCGGTGGCGCTGAGTGGCTTGTTTCCGTCTTTTTTATGGAAAGAAATGCAGAATACACCGCATCCCCGCCATTTCCGGCAGGGCAATTATCCGGTATACAACCGCTGGAATTGCTGGTAAAATAACCGCATGGGTGCCAAAGGCCCCTGATGCCGGGAGCACTCCTCTATGCCATCACCAAATGATGGCCGAGACTCCCTGATTGACATGGAAGGCTCCATGCAACGCACGGCCATGAGGTTCGCGCCCGTCTACGCCCGCGACTTCATCATCTTCCAGTGGTTTGGCAACCACTCCATCCAAGGCGTATTCAATATAGCAGACATTGAAGCGATCCCCGTGAGGGAGCTGCCGGGCTGGCAAAGGAGGCCGACCCCGCCCTCAAGGTGATCAAAATGCCTTACGCTCCGGCTCTGGCCGCAATCTGGTGTGTGGAAAAAGTGCTTCGGATTCGTGACTCCATGCTATTTATTTATTTTTTCAAGAAGCCCTTTTGATCCGCCAGGTGGTTCGTCACAGCCTTGTATCAGGCTCCGGACTGGAACGTAACAAACACACTCTATCTCTGTAGACAATTTCATCATGAAAAACCCGCCGCAAGGCGCCGGGTCTTGGTTTCTGCATGCATTTAGCAGTGCTAAATATTAGGATTGCAAATGGTTAGCAAATCCAATATACTATGCGGGAAGTCAAGCTACGGAGGGTTTGCATGGACGGACCGGACTATCGCGGCGTGGTGAGTGACATCCTGATTGGCATGCTTAACGACATCCTGCGCGTTGAACACAAGGCGATCGAAACGGATGACATGCTGCCGCTCACCATGTCGGAGCTGCATGTGATTGAGGTTGTGGGTGACAATCACGGCAAGACCATCATGAGCCAGATTGCCCGGAAGCTCCGGATCACACTGCCCACGCTCACCGCCGCTGCAGACAGGCTGGAGGAAAAGGGCTATATCCTGCGCCGGCGCAGCGAGGAAGACCGCCGCCGCGTGTCGGTGGAGCTGACGGACGACGGCCGTCAGGCCTATGAGCGCCACGCCCGCTTTCACGAAAAGATGGTGGACGCCTTCCTGCAGGGTCTGGAGCAATCCAGGATGCCTGAGCTTCTGGAGGGCATGACGCGGCTCCGTGACTTCTTCAGAGAGCAGGTTGAGCAACTGGAGAAGCAGACGGCGCGGGTCTGATGGCAGGGGAGTGGGCGGGGGCCCGTCCGTTTCCGCGAAACATTAGAATTGCGAAATGTTAGGACTACGCAGGGATTCATGGACTTATACTACTTCATACGGAACGATGGTGATGCAAATGAAATCTCTTGACGACATTCTGAGGCTGCTGGACGCGCTGCGGGACATGCCCTTTGACCAGATGGAAGTGTCTGCCGAGGGCGTCACGGTCCGCTTGGGCCGTGACGGGGCCGCGGGCCAGCAGGCCCCCGCGGCAGCCCGCGCCGTTTTGGTGCAGGCCGCACCGCCGGAGCCGCCCGCGGCGGCAGCGGCAGCGGAGCCGGCCGGGAAAACCGTGACTGTGACCAGCCCGATCATCGGTGTGTTTTACGCCGCCTCCTCACCGGACGACGAACCTTTTGCCCGCGCCGGCCAGGCTGTGAAGGCGGGCCAGACGCTGTGCATCGTGGAAGCGATGAAGCTGATGAACGAGATCCCCAGCCCGGTCTCCGGCACCATTGTGCAGGTGCTTGCGCAGGACACCGCCGAGGTTGAGGTGGGCCAGCCATTGTTCCTGGTGGAACCGCTGGAGGGCTGAGATGAAGAAGGTGCTGATTGCCAACCGCGGCGAAATCGCCGTGCGCATCGTGCGGGCCTGCCACCTGCTGGGTCTGAAGGCCGTGGCGGTGTGCTCCACCGCCGATAAGGACGCGCTGCATGTGAAGCTGGCCGACGAGAGCTACTGCATCGGCGGCCCCAACCCCAAAGACAGTTATCTGGATCAGAACGCCGTGCTCACCGCCGCAAAAAGAAGCGGTGCTGACGCCGTGCACCCCGGTTTCGGGATGCTCTCGGAAAACGCGCAGTTTGCCCGCGTGCTGATGGACTATGGCATCACCTGGATCGGGCCCAGCCCCGATGTGATTGACGCCATGGGCGACAAGGCTGCCGCCCGCAAAACGGTGACCGCACGCAATGTGGCGGTGGTGCCCGGCTCCGACGGCCCGCTGGCCAATGAGGAAGAGGGCCTGAGGCTTGCCGGTGAGATCGGCTACCCGATCCTGCTGAAGGCCGCCGCCGGTGGCGGAGGCCGCGGCATCCGCGCCGTCTACGGCCCCCATGAGTTTTCGCAGGCCTATCGCACGGCGTCTGCCGAGGCCAAGGCTGCCTTTGCTGATGGCCGCCTTTATCTGGAGAAATTCATCGAGAACCCCAAGCACATCGAAGTGCAGATCCTGGCAGACAAGCACGGCCGCACGCTGCACCTGGGCACCCGCGACTGCTCCATTCAGAGGAAAAAGCAAAAGGTTGTGGAGGAGGCTCCCGCCGCTTCGGTGTCTGAACAGACCAACCGGGAGCTCTGCCGCATGGCCGTGGATGCGGCGCTGGCCGCCGGCTATGAAAACGCCGGCACGGTGGAGTTCATCGTGGACAAGGCCGGGAAGCCCTATTTCATCGAAATGAACACCCGCATCCAGGTGGAGCACACGATCACCGAGATGATCAGC
>JAEYYW010000041.1 GCA_023428265.1 Bacillota bacterium
CTTTGACACCACTCTTTCCTTATGCTATTATTACCCCATCAGATAGAGCTCTATCAAACAGAGCACTATCTCACAGAACACAGCAAAGGTGAAATGATGATCAGCAGCGACATCATCCGCGGCCATCTGGATGCCATCCTGCTCGTTTTGATCGGCGAGAAGGACCGCTATGGCTACGAAATTTCCAGGGAAATCAGCCTGAGGACGCAGGAGCGCTTCCAGATCAAGGAGGCCACGCTCTATGCCGTCTTCCAAAGGCTGGAGAAGCGCGGCTTCATCCGCTCCTATGAGGGCAGCGTGACGTTGGGCGGCAAGCGGCGCTATTACGCGATCACGGCGCAGGGCCGGGCCTATCTGGAAGAGGGCCGCAAGGAATGGCAATCCGTCAAGGAAATTATTGACATATTCTTGGAGGGAAAACAATGAAGAGCGTCAAGCAACATGTGGACGGGCTCTTTGAACAGCTGCCGGACAGTGACCGTAAGGAGCAGCTCAGAAACGAAATCATCCTCAACATGCAGGAAAAGGTGATTGACCTGATGGCGGCAGGCAAGTCGGAGGAAGACGCCGTCAACAAGGCCATTGTGGAGTTCGGTGACATTGAGGACATCAAGGCCGAGCTCATGGCCCAGCAGCCGGAGGTGCGCAACACGGCGGGGCTGGCGCTGGGCTTCTCCATTTGGGGCGCGCTGCTCATCATCGGCTTGATGCTGTTCATCAACCTTTACTTCTCGCCCACGGTGCTGTGGTCCGTGTTCCCGATCTTTGCCGTGCTGTGGTGGCCGCTGGCAATGTTTTACCGGTGGCTCAGGAAGCGGCAGAAGTAACATGAACAAAAGCAGAGCGGCGCTCGCGGCCGCCTTTGCCGCGATGGGCACCTTGTTTGCGGCCATTGTGAACCTGTTGTTTTCACCGGGCTTCCTGTGGTTTTACTACGCGGCCTTTGGCCTGCTGTGGTGGCCGCTGGCAGCGTTTCTGCTGCCCCGGCGGGTCGTGGCGTTTTCGCTGTGCGGCAGCGCGCTCACCATTGCCTTTCTGGCGGCGGTGAATATGCAGACCAGCCCCGGGCAGCCGTGGTTTCTGCACGCGGTGCTTCCGCTTGTGTGGTGGCCGGTCAGCGTCTATTTTGCACGGCGGGGCCGGGCAAAGGCGCTTTCCGTGGCCGGCAGCGCGCTCATTATCGGCTGGCTTACGGCGGAAAACCTCTTGTTTTCGCCGGGCCATCTGTGGGTGCTCTATTCGGTCTGGCCGCTGCTGCTATGGCCGGTGGTGCAGTTTTTGGGCCGCAGGGCCGGCACGCAATGGTTTGCCAACCTGGGCTGCGCCGCCACGATCGCGTATTATGCGGCGCTCAACCTGCTCCTGTCGCCGGGCTACCCTTGGGTGATTTATCCGGCGTTTGCGGTGCTGTGGTGGCCCATGTCGCTGTTTTTCTCCCGCCGCAGGCGGTGGTTCGGCTACTCGCTGGCCAGCTCACTGCTGACCATGCTGTTCTTTTCCGCCGTCAACCTGTTTTCATCGCCCGGTGTGGTCTGGGCGGTGTTCCCGGCCTTCGCGGTGGCCTGGTGGCCGCTATCGCTCTATTGGTTCCGGCACCGCAGGCAGACCATGCAATGATTCCGCACCCTTCTTCCTCCTGTATGGCGGGCCGCAAGGCTCGTCTTTTTTTTGCATGATTTGGCAGCATTGGCTCTTGTTTTCCACTCTAGCAGTCATTGTGATGAGAAGTCACGGCGGATTTGGGCAAACTATGGCGAAGAGTTTGCCGTTTTTCCGCCTTTGACTTTTAAAGGAGGATGGGCGATGAAGCGATTGGCTAGACTGATTTTGCCTGTGGCAGTGGCGCTGATGCTGGCAATGCCGGGCACAGCGCTGGCGGCGTCGGCAGACACCACCATCATTGAGCAGAAGTGGATCGACTTTCAAAAAGCCGTAACAGACCAAATGGTGAAAGACGGCAGCATGACGCAAAAGCAGGCCGACGAACGGATGGCCGAGGTCAGAAAGAAGTTCGCGGAAAGCGAAGGGGACTCCATTTATGAATTCTTCGCCAGGAAGAACAGGCCCGAAAACGGCTGCAAGGACGGGGAAGCCCGGCGGCGGCTTGGCGGCAAGGAAGCCACCTGAGGCGGCTGGGTTGACAAACGGGCCGCTCTGACATGCGGATGAGGCGGAAACTCTTTGGAGGCGGGATTTTTCCCGCCTTCTTTTATTTTGCTTCGTGGCATTCATGGATGCATCCATAGATGCATATGCATTTTTGTATGGGCAACCGCTGATTTGTGAATACTTGTAATTGTCAGCCTTTCCAAAAGAAGGGAGAAGAACCAATGAAAAGGATTGTTTCGGCAACCGTCGTCCTCCTCCTCACGTTCTGCCTGGCTGCCTGCACAGGCCTGGAGAATGTCCAGGCTGCCGCCACATTGCCGGTCAGCGGGGCCCCGTCAGCCTCCGCGACCAATGCGGTGCCTGCGTTCCAGCCACTGTCTGCACCCCCGGCGGCAAGCGCCTCGCCGCAGGCCGGCGACATCCTTGTGATCCCCAATGGGAGCAAAGAAGCCGCGGCGCCGGTCACCGCAAGCGGGGCTTCTCCCACCGGAGTGGTGCGGGCCGCCGCCAAAGCTGCCCCCGCGCCGGATGTTTCCTCGCTCATCAGCGCTGAGGCGCAAAAGTTTGCCGTGAAGGCCGCAAAGTATTACGGGGGCTTTTCCAGCAACCACTACAAGTTCACCGCCGCCGAATTGAAAATGCTGGCCATTGTGATCCACCTGGAGGCCCGGGGCGAGTCTTATCGCGCCAAGCTTGCCGTGGGCAATGTGGTGATGAACCGGGTGCTGGCCAGCGGTTATCCGGGCAGCACGATCAAAGAGGTGGTGACCCGGCCCAACCAGTTTTGCTACAGGGCAGGCGTGACCCCCAGCGCTGAGTGCCTTCGTGCCGCGCGCGATGTGCTGGAAAACGAGGCGTGGGTGGTGCCGCAAAACACCTACTTCTTCCGCAGCACCGGCAGCAAGGCCAATTGGGGGCGGCACAAATACTGGGGCCACATTGACAGCACCGCCTTTTATCAGGACAGCGCCTATGCCGGGCGGTCCAACTGCAACGCCATTCCGGCAAAGCTGTTTGAACGGGTGTATAAATGGCCTCAGTATGGCTGCAAGCCTGCCGCCCGCGTCCGAAAGGTGCAGGCGATGCTGAACGGCCTGGGCTACAAGGTGATGGCGGACGGTTGGTTCGGCCTGCAGACCAAGCAGGCGCTCATCAAATTTCAGAAGGCCAACGGCCTTGCGGCCGACGGCGTCGCCGGCCCGTCCACGCTGCGCCGCCTGATCGCCAAATATGGCTGGAGCAAGTATCTGAAGCTGTAGTGATCAAGGAAAGCATAATTGGGAAGCGGCCCCCGGCGTGGGGGCCGCTTTTGCCTGATTGGCCTTGTTCTGACTGCTGCGTTGATTTCATGGTCTCCGCGGCTGGGAGTCCATTGAATTAGCACTCTAAATACTCTATCATGGTTGGTATACTTTCCTGGGAACACAACAAGCGGCAAAAGGAGAATGGCATGGCTGAATTGAAGATCATAAGCAACGTGATGGCCCCCATGCGCGACGGTGTTATGCTGGCCTGTGACGTTTACCGGCCCGAAGGCGACGGCAGATACCCGGCGATTCTGATGCGCACGCCCTATCTCAAGGAGCGTTTTGCCGGCGAGTGGCTCTATTCCAACTATGAGGAGCTGGCGCTGGCCGGCTACAATGTGGTGGTGCAGGACGTGCGCGGCACCGGCCGGTCTGAAGGCGTGCTGCTTTCCCACGGCGGCAGCGAGGTGGATGACGGCTACGACACCGTTGAATGGGTCGCCGCGCAGAGCTGGTGCGACGGCAATGTGGGGCTGTATGGCCTTTCCTACTTCGGCTTCACGCAGATGGCTGCCGCGCAGGGCAACCCGCCCCACCTGCGCGCGCTTTGCCCCTTTCAAAACGGTTCGCTCACGCCGCTCAGCATCACCGGGGCCAACACGGTGGGCCAATTCCACCTGATGTGGCTTTATGGCCGTGTGGAAGACCGGATGGGCGCTCTCGGCCTGCCCGAGGCGGAAAAGGCCCCCATCCTTAAGCAGATGGCCTACAACCGGGAGCACTGGGCCGAGCTGATGTTCCGCCTGCCGCTGCGCGACACCGAGGCCGCGCGGATCGAAAACGTGCCGCTGCTGCATGACTTTGTGGAGCTGGTGGACGGCGCGGAGGACGATGCCTATTGGCAGAAGGCCCGCCGCCCCATCCGTGTGGCCGATATCGACCGGCCCATGTTTCACCTCACCGGGTGGTTTGATGGCGCCTGCGGCGGCACCTTTGACAACTTCAACGAGATCAACGCCCGCGGCACCGAGCTTGCCAAAACCCAAAGCCGGCTGGTCGTGGGCCCCTGGGGCCACGGCGGCATGCTGGGCGCCACCATCGACGGCGTGGATTTCGGCGCGGCAAACAGCGGCGAGGCCCGCGGCGTCCACGGCATGCTCAAGGCCTGGTTTGACCGGTGGCTCAAGAATGCCGAAACGCCGGACTATCCCAGGATTTCACTGTTTGTGCTGGGCAAAAATGTGTGGCGCGACGAGCAGGAGTGGCCGCTTGCCCGCACGCGGTTCACCAGGTACTACATCCATGGCGGGCAGGGCAAAAACGACGGCCTGATCAGCACCGCCCTGCCTGGCGCGCAAGCCCCCCAGAGCTACACCTATGATCCGGAAAACCCGCTGCCGTCCAACTATCAGGACGCCTCCGGCAGAAGGATGCTGGCAGACCCCGCCGCCCAGGAGCACCGGGAGGATGTGCTGGTTTATCGCTCCGCGCCTTTCCAGGAGGAAACGGAGGTGACCGGCCCGGTGAAGTTTGTGCTTTATGCCGCCACCACCGCTGTGGATACCGACTTTTTCGCCCGCCTTTCCGACGTGGACGAAACCGGCCGGGCCATGCCGCTGATGAAGGGCATCGTGCGCGCCCGCTTCCGCAACGGCCGCAGCTCCGAGCCGGTGCAGCCGGGGAAGGTCTATGAATACACAATCGATCTGGGCAACATCAGCAATGTGTTTCTGCGGGGCCACCGCATCCGGCTGGATCTGTCATCCTCTTCCTATCCGGAGCATGACCGCAACCTGAACACCGGCGAGCGCATTGGCCACGGCACCGGCTGGGTCAAGGCCACGCAGACCATTTTCCACGACGGGGAGTTCCCGTCACACCTGGTGCTGCCGGTGATCCCGTAAGAATTCGGTCGCGGCGGCGCTCAGGGATAGATGATTCTGCGCTCTTCGGCGTAGAAGTGGGCCCTGCTGACGCCGTCGAACCACTCATAGGGCACATCGCCGTCTGTCTTTCCGGCTGCAAGCTCCCTGGCGCCGGTGAGCAGCTCGTCCAGCAGGCTTGCGTCTGTGAGCCCTTCGGAGCGCCACTGCCAGTGGCCCGTCAGCAGTTGGTCAAACTCGCTCCGCCGGGCGGAGAGCCGCTCCAAAGACTCCACCAGCTTCGGGATGGGCAGGCTCTCGGGCAGCTGCATCCAGATCATGTCCAGCACCGCGTCGCCGGTAAAGAGGATCCGGTCTTCCCGGTCCAGCAGGCAAATGCTGCCGGGCGTGTGCCCCGGTGTGTGGATGGCCTCCAGCGTGATCCCGCCCAGGTCAAACAGGTCGCCGTCTGCAAGGGCGGTCACTTGGCAGGGGGCCAGGCCCTGGTCCTCCATATCCTGCCGCATCTCTGGATCGTCAAGCAGCTCCTCAAACATCCAATGGTCCTGGGCGTTCAGGCGGGCTTTGTCAAAATAGTTGTTGCCCGCCGTGTGGTCGCCATGGCCGTGGGTGTTCAGCACCACCAGCGGCAGGCTCGTAATGCTTCGCACCGCGTCGCCGAAACGCTCTTCGGCGGTAAAGGTATCGATCACGGCGGCGCGGTCTTTGCCGCACACCACGTAGGAAATGCACATCCCCTCCGTGGTCAGGGCGGTGATGTGGCCGTTGACCGGCGTGATACGGATTGAATCACTCATACTGCTCCGTTCTCCTTTGGATGGATCATGGCTTTAGAATATCATCGCTGATCGGAGATGGCAACAGAAACCCACAGCTGCGGGGCCGGTAGGTTCAGAAACGGGGGAGCACCTGTTGGTTTCGTGTGTTCTTGACGGTTATGGCTTCATGCGGGTGCGTCACAAAATCAGATCAATCAGCATCCCGCTCAGAAATGCAAATGCCAGGGAAAACAGCAGATACAGCGCAAACCGCTTTGCCCCCAGCACAATCTTCATGGCTCCCAGGTTCGTGATCTTTGTGGCGGGCCCGGTGATCATAAAGGCAGCGGCCGATCCCATGCTCATGCCGTTTTGAAGCCAGTCCTGCAAGAGCGGAATGGTCCCGCCGCCGCACAGATACAGCGGCACGCCGATCGTGGCGGCCATCAACACACCAAACGCCTGGTTGTTGCCAAACAGGCCAACCATCAGGCTGTCCGGCACATAGCGCTGAAACACCGCCGAAAGCGCAATGCCCAGCAGGAAATAGGGCCCGGTCGCCGCCACGTTGCGCCAGATGCTCTTCGCCAGCCGCAGCGCGGGGTTGGGATCGGTGTCGCGGTTCGCAGGCCCGGTCATGCCTGTAAAGTTGAAAAAGCGCTTCTCTTTGTTGGTGTAGAAGAAACGGACGCAAAGGCCGGCTGCCACGCCGCACAGAAAGCAGCATAAAATGCGGATCACCAGCGCCGTTGTGCCCAGCGCCGCGCTGTAGATGATCAGCTGTGGGTTCAGCAGAATGGAGCTCATCATAAAGGCAGCCAGCCAGTCATCCCGCATGCCCTTTTCGGAAAACGACGCGGCAATCGGTATCGTGCCATACATGCAAAGGGGTGAGGCGATCCCCAGGATGCTTGCCGGGATCGCCCCTAACACACCAAGCCTTTTTTCTTGCAGAGCGCCAAACAATTGATGGATCTTGCTCTTGCCAAACACCGAGATGAGAGAGCCCATCACAATGCCGATCACCCAATAGTGGATAATCTGCTCAAACTGGACGGTGAAGTAATACCAAATATAAATGCCCTCCCTTTGCAGGATTTCAATCATCAATACTCACCAGTCGGTATGCGCGGCTGCCAAGGCCGATTTTTTCCGCGTGGGCCAGCGTCAGCAGCCCGTTTCGCGTTTGGATGCGATTCATCAGGGATTTCCCGTCCGGGTCCATGGCCACAATGTCGACGCATGCCTGATCCAGGGCAACCGGATCAAGAGACGCCAGAATGCCCACGTCATGCATATCCGGCTCAGCAGGAGTGCCATTGCAGTCGCAGTCAATCGACAGCCTGTTCATCACATTGATGTAAAGTATCTTTCCGTCCAAGTTGTCAACGACACTTTTACCGGCTTCCGCCATGCTCTGCAGGAATGGGTCCTGCGACCCGCTGAAGGGACTGGTGCGGCTCCTGCCCGCCGTGTGGATCAGGCTTTTGCCCTCGGAAGACGCAATGCCAATCGAGATATTCTTGATTGCCCCTCCATAGCCAGCCATTTCGTGGCCCTTGAAATGGGAGAGCACAACAAAATAATCATAGTTTTTGAAGTGCGCGCCCACGAAGTTTTCTTTGATGGTTTCTCCGCCGACTACCGGCAGGCTGATTTCTCCTTCGGCATCCATGATGTCAACGGCGGCAATATCGGTATACCCATGATCTTTTGCCACTTGCATGTGCATGGCGGTGCTGGTGCGCCGGCCGCCGTATGCGGTGTTGCACTCC
The DNA here is from genome assembly GCA_023428265.1 of Bacillota bacterium. GTDB lineage: Bacteria > Bacillota > Clostridia > Christensenellales > UMGS416 > JAEYRA01. The sequence continues at coordinate 7,773 of JAEYYW010000041.1, forward strand.
ACGATTGTTGCGTCCAGCGACTGCACAAGGTTTTTGATCAACTCCGGGCGAAGATAATTGCTGGCAGGCGGTTCGCCTGTGGAAAGCTTCACTGCAACCTTTCCGGTCACCTTTTGCCCCAATGCCTGATACACAGCCATCAATCCGTCAGGGCTGATCTCCGTGGTCATATAGACAATGGGGGCGGACTCCGCGCCGGTTTTGTGTTCCAGCGCCGCGGTTGCCCAATCGATGCTTTCGGGGCTTGGCTCCGGGGATGCCGTCTGCGCGTTTGTTGCCAGAGCCGATGCCGGGGTTTGACCGCCCGCTGCGCCGGTGCACCCGGCTGTCGCCATCATGACCAAGGCAATGGTGAGAAGAAACGGAAGTCGTTGTTTTGTTGATCGCATGACACACCTCCAGCTTTTTGTGATTGCGGTTGGCACCTGCATCCATTCGTGGGCATGGTTCCTCATGTGTAGTTCGCTTTGACATATTCGGCCCATTCATCCCAGAGCTCCTGCTCCGATTTCCCAAAGATGCCCTGATAATCTGCCGGTGAGAGGATCAGCTGCTTCACCTTTGCAAACCCATATGTTTCAATGAAGAAGCTGCCCGCCGGCAAAGTGAAGAAATAACCGCCGGTGGTAATGAAGTCTTGGCCATAGCTTGCGAGGTTTTCAAATGTGGGCAGCCGGTTTTGCTTCACTCTGTTTGCAACTTGCTGCTTCAATATCTCCAGCGGCATCGGCGGCCCGCCCTCATAGGATGCGACGCCCTCGTTGAGCCATCGGGGCACATCCAGAGGCCAGGAGCTGCTTTTCGTGATCTCATTGATCACCACATGCGTGAACTCATGCATCGTGCTTGACTTCGTCATGTGCTCATAGGTTCTCACCGGCCCGGGGTTCAACGGAGAGACGAGATAGATGTTTCTCCCGATGGTCCCTGCCGAAATATAGTCATCCTGGCCCGTGCCTTCGGCATACCCTATGGCGGAGTGCAGCGTTTTGATATCCGGGCATACGGTGACAGGCACCTTGTAGTCCAGCGGGCAATCCAGGTCGGAGGTCACTTTGGCATAGGCGGCTTCGAGCCCTTTGGCAAGATCATCCAGGCACCCTTTGTCTTGCTCCAGGCAGTATATTTTGAAGTGCGGAGTCTCTTTCCAAAGCGCGTAGGGTTCGTTGGCTTCGCCGGCCAAACGGGTTGTGGCGGGGGCAGAACCGGCCTGTTCGCCGCTTGTGATCGAGACGCTCCCGGCGCTGGCCAACGAAGGCGACAATGTGCCGCCGCCGGGTTCGGCCTCTCCGCAGCCCGCAAGCAGTGATGCCGCGCAGAGCATGAGGAATACCGGTAATCTCATTGCGTTTCACCCTCCCGGCTTGATACGTTTTTATCTTCCAGATCCTTCAGAACACCCAATACTTCGTTGCTCCAGTCGATATACGCCTTCGCAACGATCTGGCCAAACCGCAATGTAAAATAGCTGTAGTATTCCGGTAATGAGCCCACGGACGACAAGTTGAAATATGCGGCGATGCCGTTATAGGCTTGCAAGTTTTCCTCCTTGGTTTTCTTGAAGCCTGACAGCAAATCAATGCTGTTGTGTATGGGCGCCACGCTGCCGAAGTAGAGCTTCAGCAGCAAGATGTCTTCATTGTTGATCCGCAGATCAATCGGCGCAGCCATCCACTCCCGAAAGCGCTCCAAGCCCATCTCCGTGATGGTATAGGTGATTCGGGATCGCCCGCTGCTCTGATCCCGCTCACAGGTCACAGAGTTGTCACCAAGCAGCTTGTTCAGGCCGGGGTAGATCTGCCCGTTGCTGATGCGGTAAAAGTATCCGATTTCCTTCTCGATTTTCTTTTTGATATCATAGCCTGTGCTGGGGCTGAGGCTAAGAATCCCCAGCAGCACATAATGACAGGTGTTTTCCTTGCGCAACTTGCCACCTCGCGGGTTTGTGATGCAATAGGTCTTTTAGACATATTATAGGATGATTTTTCGCTTTGTCAATAAAAAGATATCTCGATTCTATTTGCCTACTTCCTTCGCCCGCCCCCGCATCTGGATGCCGTTGATAATTTTCTGGTTTCATGATAAAATAATCAGGCTTATTCTGGAGAGATGGTTGAGTTGGTCGAAGGCGCCAGACTCGAAATCTGGAGAACATGAAAGTGTTCCGTGGGTTCGAATCCCACTCTCTCCGCCACTTTTCATCGAAAACCTCTGATTTTCAGGGGTTTTTGGTCTTATCTGGGGCATTTTTCGCATTTTCCCGCATTCTGGAATCTTGTACTTCCTAACACTTTTCTAACAGTTCTGACAGGCCGTTTTCACCCTAGAATTTGCTGCATCGCCTGTGCTGACTGCTCCTGCGCTTTGTAATCCAGGTGCGTATAGATGTCCGCCGTGGTGGAATAGTTGCTGTGCCCCAGCCAGAGTTGAATCTGCTTCATCGGCACTCCTGCAGCTGCAAGCATGCTGGCACAGCTGTGCCGCAGATCATGAAAGCGGATATGGCGGAGGCCATGCTTCTTTAGTAACTGGTTGAAATGCGAAGTCACGTATTTAGGGCGTTGTATGTTTCCCAACGCATCTACGCACACATACCCGTTACGATCTTTCGAATACTCATTTCCAAACAGCTTCTTGTACTTTTCCTGTTGCTCTTTCGCCTTCTTCAGTTCTTCGGCGACACGGGGGAGAAGCGGCATGGAGCGGCGGGATGATTGCGTCTTCATCACGTCGTAGCCGGTCACCACGTACACCCCGTCCACCTTCTCCTCCAATACCTTGTGCTCGATGACGATGCGGTTTTCTTCAAAATCCACGCTTCTCCAACGAAGCCCCAACACTTCGCTGCGCCGCGTGCCATAATACAAGGCAATCAGAACCGGGAGGTAAATAGGGTCGTCTGTAATCGCCTCCAGAAGCTTCAGGGCTTCCTGCGGAGTGTAGTGATCGGCGATGTGAGTGCCTTTCTTGGGCGCATCCACTTTGTCCATGACGTTGTACAGCAGAATGTCCTTCTTCACAGCGTAGGCCAATGCCTGTTTGATCATCCGGTGATAATGCAGTGCGGTGTTGCCGGAGAGCCCATCCTCGTAGAGCGCTTCATAGAATTCCTCGATGTCATCTGCTTCCAGTGTGCTCAGCAGAGTCTTTCGTGCTGTAAAAAAGGCATGGGTTCGCCCTTCGATCAACAGCTCGTAGCCCTGATAGGTACCCGTGGTTACACTCTTCTTCTTCATCTTAAGCCACAGCCTCAGAAAGTCTACGAACAACATATCCGCGTTGGCATCCTTCAGGCGGGATGGCCGGTTGCGAACTTCCGTCCTTTTCGACAACTCCTTTTGAAGGAACTCCTGTGCTCTTCTCTTGCTGCCGGGCACTGCCTTATAGCCCGTGTAAACCCAATTTTGCTTGCGGCTGCCCGCCGAATACTCGTTGATAACCGCGTAGTACTTTTCGTTCTTGGTTTGTAGGCTGCCGGTCAGCGGTTTTGCGCTTTTCATGATTCATCTCCTCTCTTGTCCGTTTGCCTGCTATCGACAGGCGAAGCATAGCACAGGCCGAAAAGAAGCTCCAATGTGCGGACATGCATTTTTCACCTACATCGCAGGCTTGATATCTTTGCCGATCAGATAGTCAATCGCCTTGACCTTTGGAATGCGGTAGGACTTGCCGACCTTCAGTGCGTAAAGCTTACCGGAGAGGATGAGACGATACACTTCATGCCGGCCGATATGCAGCATCTTCTGCACGTTTGCGACGGTTAACACATCGGGATATTCGCGGAACATGACTTTGTAGTACTCGCTGGCTTCTGACAGGTTGGTACACCTCTTTCTATACTATTTATTTTTTGATACCGTTCTTCCATTACCCCTGGAGGGAGAAATATCAGAACTGCCTGTGATTAGCAGGCCACATAGCTTCCGGAATGCCGTTCTTCACGAACACCCAGTTGAGCTCCCCGCATTCCTATGCCGGGCCGTCCCTTTACATCACGTTAGCCAGACGGAAGTATCCTTAGTACCCTGCAGGGTCATTGCAAACCGGTATAATCACTACCTGTATTGGATGGATGTTAGTCGCTCTATGCCTTTCGGCAAGTCTTCGCGCATCCATCCTGTTGCTTCCGCTCATCGCGCCTGCAAGTTCTACGATCCTGATACTCGATATTCAGTTATCAAGGTTCATGAGGAAATTTACCCCTCACTTATATAAGGAAAAAATGAGGGGGTTGGGCCGGAACGTTATTAAGAACGGTAATAAACTCTATCACTCAATAGCGCAGAACAAGACCTTAATTACTGTGGATAAGCACTTAGAAGTTCTGTACTTCATATTCAGTTCACATGGTCATCGAAAGTGTGTTAGCTGAGATGAAATCGCCGACACCAATTCTTCACGATGGTTTTTTGCATTCTGGTAGGATATGATATTTCCAACAAATGCTACGAGGCAAAGTATGGCTAATACTATCCTATCCATACAGGGAGAGAAGTTCCTGCTCAACGGCAAGCTGACCTACAGTGAATACCCCGGCTCTTTGCCAAAAACGCAGGGTCTTCTGATGAACGCACGGTTCATTCAGGGCATCTTCCACGATGCGAATGACGAAACTCGCTTCCATCGCTTCGGCCGCATGTTTGATACCGAGCGCAATACAAACGACTTGATTGCCGCCCTACCCAAATGGTATGCCATGGGTCTGCGTGCCTTCACCGTGGGGCTGCAGGGTGGAGGCCCTTGCTTCACCACACCAAACCATACCATCTGCAATACAGCGTATTCATATGACGGCCTGACGCTCGATGCCGCATATGCCAACCGCCTGACGCGCATCCTGCGAACCTGTGACGAATTGGGCATGGTAGTCATTGTGTCCCTGCTTTATGCTGGCCAAGCGCATCGGCTGGACGGCGCGCGGGGCGTGCTCAACGCCGTGCGTACCGCAAGCCGTTTCCTGCGGGATAGCGGCTACCGTAACATCATCATCGAGGTCGCCAACGAGTATGATATCTTTTCCAAAGAGGAGTTCCCTTTAGTCCATCACGCACAAGGTGTTGTGGCGCTCATAGAACTGGCCAGAGAGCACAGCGGCCTGCCCGTCGGATGCAGTGGAGGCGGCGGCACCATCCACCGCGAGGTCGCACAAGCGAGCGACGTGGTGTTGATCCACGGCAATGGCCAAAGCCGACAATACCTGGTGCAGTGCATTCAAAAGGCCCGGAAATATGCGCCAGGCAAGCCCGTCGTATGCAACGAGGACTCACAGGCGCTGTCCAACATGCAGGTGTGCCTGGACTACGGCGTGTCCTGGGGCTACTATAACAACATGACCAAGCAAGAGCCGCCCACCGATTGGGGCATCACTGCGGGCGAAGACCGATACTTCGCCCAGCGCATGGCCTTGGCTGTGGGCATCACTCCACCGTCCATTCCGCCGGAAGAGCAGTTTTACTTGCAAGGTTTGGGAGCGCATGAAACCACCGACGTGTGCTTCCCCCGCTTGGCCTCGCTGTATCCGGAACAAATCGACCATGTAGACTTCTACCGTGACGGTGTGTGGCTGGACCGTTGTTATGACGACCCATTCTCCATGAACTTCCTTGGCAACTGGATGCAGGCAGGTTGCCCGGATAAAAAAGGCAGCTGGTTGGCTGTAGCCACACTGCGAAACGGACAGACCGTGGAGCGAGTTGTCAAGGTATCATAACAATCCTCCCAGCAGAACATGTGATCCATACCTCTGATCCGTAGATGTGAGCACTGCGGACGGAACTTCCTGTCTTGTTCCAAAGTCTCCTGCTTTACGAACGATCGGTTGAGGGTACGGAGAAAACCTGCAAGGACATTGATGTAATGGAAAAAATTACCTGATGGTCGTGGCTGATGAAGCGTGTAATCTGTTTCGTCGGATGAACAATGCCTACTATATGCGAACAAAACGTGCGCCAGCGATTTATACGCAGGTGGCGTATAAGTCATGGAGGGAAACGCTAGGGAAATGATGAAGCAGGTGGAAGATGGGGCAATGACTGTGGGGGAGTTTGAGGAGATGGTACGAGCAAATAAGAAGCTGAACTTATGCTACTATTTTGTCTATAATGCGCAACCTATAACGTGCTGTCTATCACACCTAACTGGAATAATGTGATTGTTGCTCGACTGAATTTGCGGAGTATCCTACTAAAGAATACCTTCGACACCTAATCAAAGGTCAGTTTTGATACAAGGAAAGCCCAGTTTTTCTATGCTTCGGCTGTCGAAAATTGCATGAAATTACCATTATTATATTGACATTGTCATTTGGACGAAGAATAATTATATAGTCTGCTCGGCTGACTGGTGATTGGTCGAATGAACGGATATTTGACAGTCCAGGAAGATGCTAATATGGGAGTCACAGAACGGCAAGTGCAGCATGGTGCAGGGTAGATAAAGTTTGCACGCCCCACCTGAATTATCTATAAAATCGACAAGAGAACCGTGATAATACGGAAACCAATTTGATTGCTATTATAAATGCACTGAAGGGAAGTGTCTGGGTGAATACAGACATTGAGCAGCAGATGCCTTTGCGCGTCTTCGAAGCTTTTGCCGGAATCGGCGCTCAGGCAACCGCTCTTGAACGTCTGAATGCGAATTTTGAAATTGTCGGTATCAGTGAATGGATGGTTGATGCAATTATCTGTTACGATGCCATTCATCATCCGAACGAAGAAGCGGCGGACTTGCCCATATACGAAGAACAGCTGGAGTATCTTTCCCAATTTGAATTCAGCCGCGAATCGTCGAGACGGACGAATCTGAAGCTGATCGAGCGTGATCTGATTGAGAAACTGTATATAGCCAACCAAAGGAGCAAGAATTATGGCTCAATCTCCCAACTGACCGGGGAAAAAATGCCAGAATGCGATCTGCTGATATACAGTTTTCCATGTCAAGACCTTTCAACGGGGGGGAACGGGCTGGGGATGAAAAAAGGCTCAGGCACCCGTTCTTCACTACTATGGGAAGTTGAACGGTTGCTCGGGGAACTAAAGAAGCTTAATAAACTCCCGAGCTATCTGCTCATGGAAAATGTTAAGACCATCCTGTGCTGCAAATACCGGGATGATCTAAAGGAGTTCCTTGATTTTCTGGAATCAATCGGGTATAGGAACGATCAACCCATGCTCCTTAATTCCCTTGATTTCGGTATTCCGCAGGACAGGGAACGCGCTTTTATTGTGAGCAGAATGGGAGAAAAACCACTGTCTGTTTCCGAGTCCATCAAAAAAGCCAAAAAAGAAAGAGTCTTCGATGCTACACAGTACCTACGGGTTGATTACAGCCGGGAAGTCCTGAAAAACGAAGCGGATATTGCCCAGCTCCACAACACACCATCCCGCATGGTTATGTGGAACATAAACGGAAAGGAAGCAAACGCGGCAACGATCATCCGAACCATTACCTGTAACATGGACAGAACACAGACCGCAGCCCTGTTCAAATATAGAGGGGCTCTGGGAGACACTTTCCGCAGACTGACCATCCGTGAGGCATTTATGTTCATGGGTTTCACCGAAGAAGAGTATGAGCGCACAATCCATCTGGACTTCAGCTACCGCCGCATGAACAAGCTCATCGGCAACTCCATCGTTGTAAATGTTCTGACGGAGATATTCCGTGAGATGTTTGCGGGCTGTTATGGTGTGGCTCCCCGCGAAAGCACGGAGTGACCGCCAAGAGGGAGGTGCGAGATATGGGGCGGGTCATCGTCAAGGAGCCCCCGGCAAAGACCTTAATAACCGGGATACGGGCGATCGGATACAATTTTTCGACGGCTGTTGCCGACATCATCGATAACAGCATCTCCGCCAAAGCCACCCGCATCGACATCATCACGGATGTCACGGACGCGACATCTTACGTTGCTTTCCTCGATAACGGTTGCGGCATGAGCTATGACGAATTGGAAAATGCAATGCTCCTCGGTTCAAACCGCGAATCCCGCGCTGACAGCGAGCTTGAACTCGGACGTTTCGGGCTGGGACTGAAATCGGCGTCTCTTTCCCAGTGCAGAGAATTCACGGTCGTCAGCAAGGTGGCGGATTCGATCAACGCCATTATGTTCGATCTTAATCTGATCGAAGCCGAGAACAAGTGGAACCTGCGCGTTCTTGACGAAGAAGAAATACAAGCTGTGCAAAACGCGGATAAGCTGATGCAGTATCCGTCCGGCACGCTCGTTGTATGGAAAAAATTCGACAAAATCGAAAACAGGGCGAAGAAATACGAGGATTCTTTCCGTGAAGCTGTGGCAGAGTCCAAACGTCATGTTGAGCTCGTTTTTCATCGCTATTATCTTACGCATGAGATATATTTCAATTTCCGAAGAATTGAAAAACGTGATCCCTTTCTGTGCGGTTCTGCGCCGCGTCAGCAAACCGGGCATACGGAACGGTTGTATGTCAACGGGAAAAGCATGTCGGTTACCCCTTACACGCTGCCTTTCTGGAACACCATAACTGACGAGGAGAAGGCTTTGTTGGGCTATCCCAAGAGCATATACGACGACCAAGGTTTTTATCTGTATCGGAACAAAAGGCTGATTTCATGGGGTAGCTGGCTGCGGATGGGCTTAAAGAGCGAGCAGAACAAATTGGCTCGCGTACAAGTGGACGTTCCGTCGTCGCTTGATTCGATTTGGATGTTGGATGTAAAGAAATCGTCTGCTAAAATCCCGGACGTAATCAGGGAAGAACTCCGTGCATCGGTGCGGGATTCGTTTGTCCGCAGCAAGAAAACTGTACGCTTTCCGGGTCTGAAGGAACAGCAGGCAGAGAACAAGGTTTGGATTCGAACCGTAAATATGCATGACGGGACCGTACAGTATACAGTGAACCGTGACAACCCTCTCGTTACAGAGCTGTTCGAGAATCTCGGGAAAGGCGAGTCGCGTCTGCTGGAAGTGCTGTTATCGCAAATTGAAACTCTTTTCCCCAAGTATTCCATCCTGAATGACCATACGGATTCGCTGAAAATCCCCGGCAGAGATGATGCCGTCGACACCGAGCAGCTAATCTCCGAACTGCAGGACATTCTTACTATGGCGAAGCAGGAAGAAAAACCGGCACTGCTTGTGAGGCTTCTGTCCTCTGAAGCCTACAGCCATCTGCGGAACAATGCCGATTATGTGACAAAGAGGGTGCTCGGATGATAAACAATGAAACCGTAACCAAAGCACTGACTATGCTCGAGGCGTTGCTTGAAAAAAAGCCCACGGCACATCAGGAGCTAGTAATCCAAGCGGAGATCATCTTGGGTGTGATTCGGGTACCCCATGATTCCGATTACCCGAAAATATTGAACGAAGTGATATGCCGTTACGAAAGCAACGTAGGTGTCAAGACCTTTGATCCTGACGTTCTTGTCAGTGATCCAGCGAGCGACATCTGGTTTACAACACGACGTGACGACATCGAACATCCTTATTTTGAACGCTACCGCCGTTATCTGCGGGAGAGCGGTTGGGATACCGACGTAATCAACAATCTCGAACTGAACTGCGAGAAAACCCTTTCCCGCTGTGCCGACCCCCATGTTTCTGCAGATCTTCCTGAAGCCAAGAAACGCGGGATGGTTATGGGTGATGTTCAGGCCGGGAAGACCGCAAACTACCTCGGGCTGATCAACATGGCTTGCGATTACGGCTACCGTGTAATCGTTCTGCTCGCCGGGCTAACAGATTCTCTCCGCAAGCAGACGCAGGACCGTGTGGATTACGGTTTTATCGGTGCATACAGCAATTCAATCGGCGGCGTCGTTAAGTTTGTCGGTGTCGGCACCCCGGCACAGCAATACTATGCCATTCCTCTCACCAACGGGGACTATGACTTTGCCAAGTTTATTCAAAAAAATGTAAATGCCGCGCCGACCGATTTCAACAAGCCCGTTATCCTTGTGGTCAAGAAAAACGCCAGAATCCTCGAAAGCGTCCATAACTGGCTGAAGCCGGGTGAACACAACATCTCAGGCGACAGCATTCTGATTATCGACGACGAGGCAGACAACGCATCGGTCAACACGAAGAAGCCGGAGTATGATCCGTCTACAGTGAACCTCCGCATCCGTGATATCTACAACAATTTCCCCATCGCATCGTACATAGGGTTCACAGCAACACCATTTGCGAACATTTTCATCAATCCGCATGATGTCAGCGACGACTTTCAGGACTTGTTCCCTGCCGATTTCATCGTACAGCTTAATGCGCCGGACAAGTATTTCGGGGGAGATAAGGTTTTCCCCAGTGACGGCTCCATCTCTTCAGCCATCCGTTTGCTGAACACCGAGGAACCGAACTTCGTGCCCGTCCATCACAAGAAAGACTTGTATGTCACCGTTCTACCGGACAGTTTGAAGGAGGCAATTTTATGCTTTATCCTCAACAATGTCATCCGCACACTGCGCGGTGATAAGTATAAACACCGTTCCATGATGATTAATATATCCCCCCTGAACGATCCGCAGGAGAGCATACGAAATGCTGTCGATGCTTACATAACTGTTCTGAAAAACGTCATCGAACAGGATTCGTACAAGCCAGAGCGAGATTTCATCAGAAATTCGGAAGCGTTAAGGCTCCATAGGCTTTATACGGAGCCTGACGCACAGGGGTCTGATTTCTACGCCGAGATCCGGAACGATTTCGCCTGGACGGATATCCAATACGGTCTTTGGGAAGAAGTTCGGCTTTTCGAGACCACGATCATTAACAATCGATACCGGGGCGATATGCGGTACGATTACAGTACCCATTCCGAACAGGGGTCAAGGGTGATTGTGATCGGCGGTTTCGTCCTTTCACGCGGATTAACGCTTGAAGGGCTGTGCGTCAGCTACTACAGCCGAAGCGCGACCGCATACGACACCCTGCTTCAGATGAGCCGCTGGTTCGGTTACCGTCCCCGCTATGAAGACTTGTGCCGAATATACCTTTCCCAAGATAGCATTGATTCTTTCGGATCGGTAATGGACGCCATCCGAGATCTCAAAGACCAGTTCCGCGAAATGGAACTTCAGGGTAAACCCCCGAAGGAATTCGGGCTCATGGTCAGGGAATCTCCAGCAACACTCAACACCACCCTACTGATAACAGCGCGGAACAAAATGTACCATACACAGGTGTTTGAACACTACGTCAATTACGGCGGGGTCTACGCCGACACATCCAAACTCTTCAAGGATGCCGCCAAGAATCGAACAAACCTCGAACGCGTTTCAGCTTTTATCGAAGAACAGCAAATCAAGGGGTTCACCTTTTCCAAGGTTGGGAACCGTTTTATGCTGCGCGGTGTTGCAAGTGCAGACATTGCCGGTTTGATCCGGCGCATAACTGTATCTGGTGCAAACAAAAGGTTTGACTGCACGAGCCTTTCATCCTACATAGAACAAAGCCCTGTTTTTCCGATATGGGATGTCGTTGCAGCGACGGGCGACTCATCGCACGAATTCAACATTCAAGGGTGTCCTCCGCTCCCAAGTTCAGTCCGTACATTCCGCTTGGGTTCGTCGAATGAGAACTATATCCGTCTGGGCGGCACCAACAACCGTATTATCGATCCCGGCATCTTCGACAGCGGCGTTGTTATTACGCCTGAACAGAAACAGGATATTCTGGCAAAAAAGCAGAGAAGGCGTCCTGACAGACCAACCGATCAGCTGACTGCCACAGACTGGCTAAAACTTCGGGAACGCCCTTTACTTGTTCTGTACTATATCGATTTGAATATCGACACCAGCCTTCCTCTGGCTGAGAAAGATAAATACGTGGCTATCAAAGAAGCCTTCGGTTCTGATTTGCTGATTGGCTTTGCCGTGGGTTTCCCGGCTCGTGACTCAAAAGTGATGATTCAGTACCGGGCGAACATGATAAAGGCAGAGGAGATAAATTCCGATGATGATAACTTTGACGAGGAGGAACTCAGTGATGAGTAGATACACCAAAGATACGTTTGAAGCCCTCTCCAACGAATTTGGCTCGCAGAAGATGCTGGAAGTAGACTCAACACTTAGGGTCTATTACGGCTTGAACAAAAACGGAAACCCGCGTCTTTCCTTTATGTCGTCTGTGGCACCTCCGAAAATGGATTCGACAAAAATGCTGAAGGTAGTCCAGGGCAAGGAAACGGAAGGGGTATACTGGACCAATTTCGATTTGCTTCAGGGAAACGCCAAGCAGGTATTTTTCTCGTTCTGCAGTGACCTTGCCGGAGCCGTTGAAGGAATCTACGAGGAAAAGAAGGCTCTTGTCTATCTCAAGAACAGATATCATATTTGGAAGTCCATGTTCAAGAAAGGGAGTACCGGAATCTCGCCTGAGTTGCTCAAAGGGCTGTTTGGAGAACTGTATTTCCTGCTCACGTTCTTTTCTGAAAAATACAGTATGGACGAGGCTGTCGCCGGGTGGAGCGGTGCCGACGGAACCGCAAAGGATTTTTCAATCGGCGCGGATTGGTATGAAATCAAAACGGTGTCCTCCTCAGCGGTAAGCGTGAAAATATCTTCGATTTCACAGCTTTCTTCCGAAGTTCCCGGTCATCTTGTGATCGTAAAGATAGAATCCATGTCACCTGTATTTACCAACGGAAAATCCAGCATCGGTGAACTCCTTCAGGCTGTCTTGGCAAAGATCGATATCGACGAGACCAAGGAATCGTTCTTAAGCAAGCTTGCTGAATACGGGCTTGATTTAACCGATGAAAGCTGCTCTGAGAAGTTCAGCGTTGTTTCCCAGCACTTTTACGGTGTTACTTCCGAGTTCCCCCGCATTTTGGAGTCGGATATCAAATATCAGGAGATTTGCAAAGTCAGCTATGAGTTGATCATCAATTCGCTGGATCGCTATAAGGAGGTTTGACCGTGGATTTGCTGGAATACAGAGAATACTACCTAAACCAAATAAAAGCCACTTCGATGGAAGAAGAGCGTTATCCGTATGAAGTCTTTATTGATGTGGTTTCAGATGTTATGGTCAGCGACTGGTCACTTCTTTCCGGCATTGAACAATGCTATTTTTCTGTTTCCACAGGCACCCGTGCGTTTAAGAGTATGCTCATCCATGCTGGGTCGCTTGAACTGTCGACAAACACGATAAACCTACTGTATGCTGATTACAATGCGGATGATATAACAAACATCACCAACACCGACATTGCCACACACAGCAACCAAATGGTCAGCTTTGTGGAGAATGCCCTCAAAGGCTATTTTGCGGATGCTGAACAGTCAAACCCTGCTGTGCAGCTGGCTTTGGATATCAGAAGAAATGCCGGGGACATCTATAAAATCCATCTCTTTATCATCAGCACGAACCAGCTGAGCAAGCGTGTCAAAAACATTGATTTGGATGATGTTCAGATTCTTGGCAAAACCTATAAAGTAGAGCTCGACGTCATCGATTTTGAAAAGATTTATAACGTGCAGCTTGCGTCTGCCGAAAAAGAGGACGTTACTATAGATGTCAGCGAGTTCGGCTTTGACGGCATTCAGTGTATCCGTGCCGACATAGGCACTGGGAGTTACGAAGCATATTTGGCTGTTGTCCCCGGCGAATTCCTCTCAAGTATCTATAAAAAATTCGGCCCCCGTCTTCTTGAACGGAATGTCCGTTCCTTCCTTCAGCTGCGCGGTGGCGTTAACAAGGGCATACGCGGCACAATCCTAAACGAACGCCAGAATTTCTTTTCCTATAATAACGGCATATCAACGACAGCCAAGAGTGTGGTGCTGACAGACGTTCCGAGGAAAGGGTTGTGCATTACATCATTCACCGATTTTCAGATCATCAACGGCGGCCAGACAACAGCATCCTTGGCATCCGCCAGCATAAAGGACAACGCACTGTTGGACGGCATCTTTGTGCAGATGAAGCTGACGGTTATTTGTGATGAAAGCGAAGAAGGCGACGAGTTCGTTAGGAAAACATCACAGTATGCCAACAGCCAGAATAAGGTGACTTCGGCGGACTTGGTGTCCAATCACCCCTTTTATCTGCGTATTGAGGACTTCTCCCGGAAAATGTACGCGCCACCATCTCAGGGCTTGCCTTATCAGACACTCTGGTTCTTTGAACGTTCCCGTGGGCAGTATGACCAGCCGAAGATGAAGATGACTAAAAGCGAACGCGCAACATATGAACGGGTCAATCCCCACAACCAGCGGTTCGACAAGACCGATTTGGCTAAATACATAAACTCGGCATCGATGCTGCCATTCTATGTTGCTTGGGGACGCGAAGTGAACGCCGTCCGTTTTCAGGTGGAAATGGAAAAGCAATGGAGCAAAGATTCCTCTGTTTTCAGTGAATCCTATTACCGCGAATTGATTGCAAAAGCCATTATCTTCAACACTACCCGAAAGACAATCCTTGGGCTGGACTGGTATAAAGAAAACAAAGGCTACCTTGTCCAGTTAGTAACATACTCGTTCTCAAAGCTGATCTTTGAAGTTGAGAAACTCGGCCGGCTGATGAATTACAGGCAGATTTGGGACAGGCAGGAACTGCCAGACTTTCTGATTGACGATATCGCTCGGATTGCCTATTCCGTCCGGGAGTTTTTGATCAGCCCTAGCCACGGCAACATTGAAACTTTCTGTAAACGGCAGGACTGCTGGACAGCAGTTCAGGGCATTCAGGTTGAACTGTCCAATTCAACGAAAACCTTCCTCGTCAGCAAGGAAGATGTCCGTGATGAAAAGGTTGCTGCCAAACGCGAACAGAAGTTCAATGACGGGGTTTCCTTTGAAGTGCAGGTGTTCAAATTCGGTGGGGAATACTGGAGCCGTTTGCTCGAGACCGGGAAAGCGCAGGGCGTTCTCAACGGAATGGACGTACAGCTGCTCGGTCTTGCTATCGAATACTGCAAAGGTTCAAGGGGCTTGCCCCAGTCACATTTCAAAAAGATCATGGCGGTACGTGACAAGCTCGGTGCGGTTCAGGTGCAGGTCTGATTGGGGAGGTGGTTGGGTTGCCTGACAACCGTTCACCGCAAGCCCGGAGCTACAACATGTCACGCATCCCCAGCACGAATACCAAGCCGGAAGCACTGGTAAGGAAGTATCTTTTCGCACGGGGACTGCGTTACAGAAAGAACGACAGGCGTTATCCGGGGAACCCTGACATTGTTCTTCCAAAGTATCATACAGTAGTTTTCGTTCACGGATGCTTTTGGCATTATCATGCGAACTGTCCGTTTTTCGTAATGCCGAAATCTAATGTTGATTTCTGGAAAGCAAAGCTGGTATACAACCGAAGCAGAGACAAAACCAACATAGAGAAACTCCGAGCGGCTAGGTGGCGTGTGATTATTGTCTGGGAATGCGAGATAAAGAAGCCAGTTCGGGAGGAACGGCTGGCGCGGCTGTATCAGGAGATTATGTGCGCGGCAGATGGGTGATGAAGTTTCTCAGTACAGTGTCTGATTGTTGAGGAAAGGAAGTGATGAAATGGCTTTTATATACAGATATCAAATTGTGATTCCCCTAATTCGGAGTAAAGTAAATTTAAAGTATTATGAAGAAGATATAATTTGTATTATAGAGAGCTTTTTCTCCACTAACCTGAAAGATTGCAGGGTGGAAATAGATTATTTTGAATTTAAACTCCATTATAGCGCAGACAACTCATTTATTAGGCAATTTGGGAGAGTGCTTCTTGATCATTCTCTCGGCCTTCAAGCAGTCAAGTACAAATATAATATAAAAAAAGGGCTTTTTAGAAGAATTGAGCAATGTTTTTACGCATTTCCTGATGAAAGTGTTTTGAGTAGCTCTGAAAAAATCAATATTATGCTGATCGATGCACTAGAATTCAACGAAACTAAACGTCTTCTGGAACAGTCTGAGAACTATTTTGGCAGATATTTTTCAAGAAGCCAGGTTTATTATGAGTATTCTGATACTGATTTCGCGGCTATTAAAAAAGTCTTTATATGGATGTCTTCAGCATATCGGTGGATAAAAACAAGTATAAAGATATTATCGAAAGCAAATGTACTTATTTAGCTGGCGCACATCGACGATTTAGTAAAACGTACCTAGAAAGAAACCAGAAGGAAAAGCTTTTTTCTCTTAACTCGGAGGTGGATGTCCATGCACTTCTTAACCGAGATGAAATAAAAAAAACCATAAAAACACAAGAAGACAAGGTGGATGTTTTTCAATTAAGGAAGACCAAGGCATATGCAGAAAAATTTGAGGAGATTAGAGATGGTATTCGGTTCAATATCTCGGAGGCGAAGGACATAGAAGCCTTTACAAAAAGCAGGAAACAGGGGCTGTGCTTTAGGGTATATAATGTCGGTCAGGGACTTGCGACATCGATAGAAGAAATCGGTGAACCGCCTTTCTTGTATTTTGATTTTGGAATGAGTTTTGGCGTCAATACCTTTAATAAGCCGATACATATGAATATAAATGTCGATTACCATCCTTCGATTGTCATATCCCATATACATACGGACCACTGGTATGCTTTGATGGAATTCCCTGGCGCTTTCAGGTGCAATTGGTATATACCGAACCAAGACTTAGGGATTCTGTTTAGTAAAAGGTGTGCGGAAATTATAGTTTCGGGAGGGTGTGTAAATCGTATAATATCAACGATAACAGGCAATATGGGCACTATTTTTGTAAGTGGAAACTCCAAGTGCAACCCAGAACATGCCCCCCAGCACAAACATGATACCGGATTGTCCATGAGGCTCCGATTTACCATGCGAGACAATATAATTAACGTACTTGTACCGGGAGACCAAAGATATGATTTTATCCCTGATGTTTTTTTGAGTGACATTCATGTACTGGTTGCTAGTCACCATGGTGGCGAATATTCATGGTCTAATAGAAGAGGGGTATATTTGGATATTCCCCTGGCTGTAGAACACCTGCAATCAATAATCGTATATAGTTATGGTACAGATAATACACATGACCATCCGTCAAAAATTGATGATTATGTAAGCAGGGGTTGGAGAAGAGCGCATTATACACCGGAGGATTCGGATTATGTTTTAAGTTGAAACCAACTCGTTAAGAACTGGGTGCTGACTGTCGGGCATGAGCCGCTCTACCGCGTGCATGAGTGCGTGTTCGGCGTGATCGCGATGGAATGCGAGCCGGTGGATCCGAGGCTGTAAGGTCTTATCGGTGTTGATGCATACTAACTACTAATTCCGGTTGCTTTGAAGCATCTTCTTTTCGATGCTCATTGCCGACCGGTTTATTTTTCGTTTCGTGGGTACGAGACAAGATCCCATTCGCTGCCTTTACTTCGTTCCGAATTACAGCAAGCTGGCTTGTAATTTCCTTTGATCGTTTCAGAAAAGCCTCCAAGCCAGCCTCATTTGTTGTTCTCCGCTTCCGGTTATTATCGGTTTTGCGCTCGCCAACTAGATGAACACGCTCAGCCTCGCAGCGTTCCATAAACGTCTCAAGCTGCTCCTTGGTGTCGATTCGATATTTACAGAGGAGCTTTGTTTGTTCAACGATTTCATCCAGCTTCCTAATATCCTCACGCAACCTGAAAGACGCTTTCTGTGTTGCTTGCCTCTGCGATCTCCTAAGCAGATAGACATAGTGAAGATACAGTGCTCGCAGCCCTTTGACTGAGGATTTACTGCGCTTGAGGCTTCCGACATACTTCGCACGCCTCACAGCGGGATAGAAAGGCTTGAGCTTGCTCTCAGGGTATCTCTGCTTCAGAATGCGCCGCGTGATAGCTTCCTCTGTGTAATCTTCCCCAAGGGTTTTTAAGCGTACATATCGCTCTTTCCCTTTTGGCCGAATTGCCAAATACCTCCCCGGCTTGATATCATATCCCAACTCACGTAGATGGCGAACGAATTGCGTGTATGTCATGGATTGCCGGACTGCCTGATCCACATCCGAACGGATTAGAGACCACCAGGTGGGCTTGCCGTCCCGCTCCGCCTGCCAGGCGTCGTAGCTGCGCTGCTTGCCATGCTGTGGCTGCTCAATCACAGACAGTTTATACTCCCGGCACAACCTGTCGGAAGTGCGTCGCATCAGCGCATAGGTAGTCTTGCAGTCATTGTAGCGCTTGCCATCAGTAAAGGACACGGAATTCAGAACGAAGTGGGAATGCAGGTGTGCCTTGTCGAGATGTGTGGCCACGATGACCTCGAACCGTTCGCCCCACAGCTCCTTCGCCAGCTTGAGTCCGATCTCGTGCGCCAGTTCGGACGTTACTTCTCCCGGAGCAAAGGACTGATAGCCGTGGAAAGCGACGATGCCGCCTTCCTTAGCCCAGCGCTTTTTCGTCAGCAGCATCTGCTGCCTCGCGGTTTCCGGTAGGCAGTTGATACCGCTCACGTAGAACTGCTTTTCGGTCTTGTAGTCCTGCGTTGCATAGTTCATGACATCACGCAGACCTTGGATATCCGCTATGGAGAAGTTCATGTTCTCCGTCTTTTCTGGGTTCTCAATATAGTTCACAACCTGGCCAAGCCAGCCACGCACGTCCCAAATTTTCGTTGTTGCCATAACTACCCTCCTCATACCTACAAAAGCAGCCATTTCGGCTGCTTAAAGTATCATATCTTCTTAACATCCTCCGGCAGCAGAACTGCCGCCTGGATCGCCAGCAATAGCTGTTTGTACTGCGTCATCTCCTTTTCCAGAAGTCCGACATCCGTTTCATCAAGCCGTTTGGTAATGCGGATCAAATGGAAAATCGAGGTGAGCTGCATGGATACATGATGCAGCTGGTTCATGAGTTCATGGAATTCCAACGGCGGACACTCCTTGGGCGAGTGGCCGCCGATGAGCGAGCGGACATAAGCGGATGCCGACATCTTGGAATTCTCCATGCTGCGCAGGAGTTTCTGATGCTCTTCTTCCGTGAGTCGGATATTCAAGGGTACCGATCGGTTTCTCATTTCATCTTCTCCTTTCAAGCTGGGGGTTGCAGGGGATACCCCTGCATATGAAACGGCCCTCTGCCGAAAAGGCAGAGGACTGTTTTGGGGCTTGTGGCTATACAAAGCCAGTGCTGGTTAACTTACTACACGCAGGGTAATGTCATGTTTTTCAGACAACATGCTAACATCTACGTCTATTTGACATAGTGAAATTGCACACCTTGACACGGGTTCATACAATGATCAGAAACATGCAAACAACGAGCTAACTAAAGAGGTGTACCCCTGAAGCTGATCCGAACGAACCTGAAGCAGCTGATATGGTACATGATGTTGATTTGGAGGTGATGTCAGCCTTCATAGGTTTTTCAGATCTAGATGTACTTTTTAGCTTGCACTGTGATTAAGTACAATTGAGAAAATATTCCCTCATTTTTACCAAAATATGATAAAATGGCTATTGTTAATTGAAAAGCGCAACGAATATCGCTTTGGCATAAGAGTATGAATAAAAGGAGAAAATACCAATGGCAGAATTATGGTATGATCTGGAATCTTTTGAAGATGAGGAGGAAATCTATATAAGTGAATATGATATAGCGGTATCTCCAAATGATTTCAATATTTCTACATTATTCAATTTAATGGATAATGGTGTAATAAGGCTACCTGCTTTCCAACGGAATTATGTCTGGGATATTAAGGCCGCGTCAAAACTAATTGAATCCATAATTCTTGGACTTCCTGTTCCGCAAGTTTTTTTATATGAAAAGGGGAAAAACAACTTCCTTATTATTGATGGACAACAACGCCTATTATCAATTTACTTTTTTATTAAGCAAAGATTTCCAAATACTGAAGGACGGAAATTGTTACGTGAGTATTTAACCGGAGAAGAATCAATAGATAAAGCCTTTTTGTCCGACGATAAGTATTTCTCTAACTTTTCGTTAGTGCTACCGTCTCCTATAACTACAGAAAAAAATAAATTTAACAAAATGAAGTTTGAAACGTTAGGAGATTATAAACATTCATTTGAGTTTTTGAGAACTATTAGGTCGGTTGTTATAAAGCAGAACGAGCCCGATGATGATTCTTCTATGTATGAGATTTTTAACAGACTTAACACGGGGGGACAAAAATTAAAACCTCAAGAAATTCGGATGAGTTTATATTATTCGAACTTTTACAAGTTGCTCTTTAAGCTTAATACTATCACAAGATGGAGAGAGTTGGTTGGGCAGAAAACTCCGGATCTGAATTTTAAGGATATAGAAATAATTATTAGAGCATATGCTATGCTCTTTGCACATGAGGATTACCAGGCCACAATGACAAAATTCCTCAATCGTTTCTCAAAAACAAGTAGCAGATTTGAAGCGGATTTATTGGAATATCTAGAAGAACTATTCATTAGTTTTTTGAAAAGTACAGAGAATTTGTCTGCAAGAGACTTTTACAGTTCTAATTATAAGTTTAGTATTTCACTTTTTGAAGCAGTTTTTGTTTCTACTTGTTTACCATTTTTCCGGGAAAGGCAATTTATCAATGGGCATATTGTGAGAGAAAGTTTAGAGGCCCTAAAGAAAGATCCAGATTTTATTGCATCATCTCAATCTAATGTTGGCTCTAGAGCTAATGTACTAATGAGGATGTCGCGCGCAAAAAAAATAATCGAAACTAAATAGGAGGAAAATTATGCACCCTCTATTTGTTTCGTTTATAAAAGATTATCAAGATATTAAAGAGTTACTCCTTCAGCAATCTCAATTATCTTTCCAAACGACAGTCGATTCACATTTTAGAAAAACATTTTTGATATCATGTGCGAGCTTTCACGAACATTATATCCAGAAAATTGTTTCTAGCTTTCTTGAAAGAACAGCAACTGATGATCGAACGATATTTTTCGCTATTAGTAAGGGAATTAAAAGACAGTATCATACATATTTTACATGGGATATTGAGGGGAAAATTCCTAATAACATAAATGGCTTTTTGGGACTTTTTGGACAGACATTCAAAGACACTGTATCTAGACAAATCGCTGATTCTGATGTAATAAAGTCAAACATGAAGGCATTTCTTGAAATGGGGAATTTGCGAAATTGCATGGCACACGAAAATTTGCTGGCCTATAATTTAGATAAATCTTTCGATGAATTGGTTCACCTAAATGAGCAAGCAATAGAGTTTATAACTTTTCTAGAGAATAAGTTCGCGAGTTAAAGCTAGCCAAATGACCAATTGTTGAGCCATCTTGAGCTAAAAGTTTACACACTTTGACATAACAATCTCCTCTACGCTATGCCTTGCGTTATTCATGTACCCGACCCATTCCATTTGCATCGTCACCTTGTCTGGTGCGGGGTGCGCTTCCAAATAGCTATGTAATAGAGCATCCAGCATCACTCTTGCTTGAAAGTCCCTCTCGGCAAGATGGGCGTTCAACTGGCCAGAGAGTAGCAGGCTTGCGTACATCCCCGGATCATTATTTTTCAGATAGGTCTTCCGTAGCATCCCATATTTGCCGTAGGATGGTTGCTTTTCGTCGATTGTCAGTTCCGGGAGCAGGTAATCACCTTGCAGTCGATAGTCGATCTTTACCATGTCTGCACCTCCTTTGCCTAAGCTTAGCCATTCCAGCCGACTTTCTCAAACGTGCGGGACTGCTCAGTCGCCAAAGATGTACATCCACCAAACTGTTTCTTCCGCACCCCTAAACAACTCAGACATTTCAGCAAGCCATCTTGCCATACCGGCTGCATCATCAGGGCAGGGATACCTGCGGAGAGTCTTCTTCATGTTCTGCAAGATCCATTTGCTTGATGCGGCTTCCCGCTCGGCCAAGTGTTGTTCCAGCGTGCCGTTCTTGCTGAGAGATAGATATTGTGCAGGTCTGTACTTTTCCAGGTATTCCCTTCGTTGGTCGCCGTACCTGCCGAAACTACGCTGTTCGTTATTTTCCATGATAATCCTCCAGTTCTTTGATTGTTAATATACCAGCCGAAAAAGGAGGGTTTAGATACCCGTTCCTGTCCTCTTCTTTTTCGGCTGGTAAATATATAAGGGGGAGAGTGTGAGAGGGGGAGGCTTATCGTTCCTCTCCACGCTCCCGCTGCAGCTTTCGCTGCCGTTCCTCCAACAGCTTTATGATGCTATCTTCCATTTGCTTTGGTGTGTAGCCCTTCGGGAAATACTGCCTGAACTTCTCATGATTGAAGCTGATTTTCTCTCGCTGGTTGGCTTTCGCCTCGCCAAGAATCTTGAAGATCATATCCAGTTCCAGTTTCCCTTGCTGGTGCAGGGTCTTCATGCGCTGTGCTTGGGAGAGCGACGGCGTGCATTGCTGCACTTCCATTGCTTCGAGCAGCGTTTTCTGTACCTCTTTCGGCAGGTAGGATAGTTCCACTGCCGGATTGAAGGCGATGCTCTTGTCGTCTACTTTCTTCATAATATCGGGGACTAGATGTGTAAGACGTATGAAGCGTTGAATCGTTCTCGCACTGTCCTCAGAGTCAGCGGCAATTTGCGCATCAGAACGAGTTCCTATTAAATCTGTGCCAAGTTGGCACGAATTACTTCTACCCGGTCGCCCTGCTTGCCGCTTTATTGCATCCAGCTTCATCTTGTACGAATACGCCTTCTCGCTGGGCAGCAGGTTCTCGCGTTGTTGATTCGAATCCACCATCACGACGGTGGCAGCATCGTTGTCCAACTCCCGCACAATGACAGGCATCGTTGCAAGGCCGGCAATCTGGCTTGCAGCTTTGCGCCGGTGCCCCGCGATCAGTTCATAGCCGCCGTTTGCTCTTGGCCTTGCTATGGCGGGGGATACCACGCCGTTATCCTTAATGCTCTTGGCAAGCTCACGCAGTTCCTCGTTGTCGTTGACCTGGAACGGGTGGTTCTTGAAGGGATGCAGCTCGGTCAGCGGGATGTCCATGATCTTCTCGCGCTGGTCGTCGGTGCGGTCTTCGTCGGTCTTGAACAGGTCGTCCACAGAGGGGAGTTTGATATCGGTTCTTCTTGTGGTCATTGCGATTCTCCTTCGTTTTTTGTATGTAAAAAGGACACCAGTTTTTCTGGTGTCCTTAGATATCTCTGTGGAAATCTACTTTCTATTAATGCTATTTAGCCACTTGATTAAGAATGGCTTGTTTCTGTCATACCACTGCGAAGTAAGCAGATACTTTTCGCCATTTATAGTTATAGGCTCTTTATAGTATCTATTGACTCCGGTATGATCCACTCCAAGATTCTGACTTTGATTGTTTTTTGAGACTTTTATTAGCAATGGGAAATTCAGATCAAACGTGCTCTTGCAGAATAGTTTATCTTATAAACAATTCAACAGAACAGCATCATGCTTTTTGGATTCTAGGATTTGTCGTAAAGCTGTTTGCGCTATCAAACCAACTCTTTGCGCAGACCAATTCTCAGCCCCTTTTGGAGTAGGCGTTGTTGTACCAACCCTTGGCTGCACATTAGGGCTTCGGATTGGTCTTGCTTCTTTTGATATAAACGCCTGAACTAAATTTTTGATTTCGTCAGATAGCTTTTGGCTGTCATACATCTGTTCATGTAGCAGTTCACAGTTTCTCCAATGCTGCTCCCATTTCTCAATGCCGACGATACTCTCAAAATCAACATTTATTGGTTCTCCCCATTTTTCAAAATCAGATAGCCTAGCGATTTTTGTATCGATGTTCTTTATTCCTCGAGTTGCGGGAGAAAGTTTGGCCGGCCCAACTATCCATTCGCGCCATTCACTATTGCCCTTTGATTGATTACATTTGGGGCAAGACGGGACAAGATTATGTATCTCCGAAATAAATCCGGTCGCTCGTTTCCTTTTAATAAGTGGTCGAAAATGATCCCATTCTGTATATTTATCGCCGCAATACGAACAGCAAATTGTTTGTTCGTCCATTCCCAAAATGGATAGCGCTTTTTTTATCTCTTCTTCAGAGGGTACTAAACAAGGTATAATTCCATTAATAAAGGCATTAGTAATGCTTGATGTGCGGCCAGTAATTTTCACGGGGTTAGGCATCTGAAACACGTCTTTGTAAGTCATTAGTTCTCCCACTACCGAGGGCCATCTTCGGTAACACGTTAATTTCATTGAAATTATACTAAATGGATGATGAAAAAGCACGAGCTATATGCCCGTGCTTGTAGCGTAAAATGGTACCTCACAGCCTTCTTATTGCGATATAGCGCTGCTTGATGTGCCCTGGATTCTCCGGAATGGTCATAACGATGACACCCTCTTTGAGCAGGGGGTGCAGTACCGTGTCCATGAAGAACTTCTTGTCCGATAAGTCTAGGAATTCTTGAATCTGCTTGCGGCTGCGTGGTTCCTGGCAGTAGACCGTCACCGCCGCGCGGCGCTGCTCATGGTTGGACGTCAGGCGCTGGAAACCGTACTGTTGGATGTATTCGATGATCCAGAGCTTAGGTACGCGAACGGCCCTGTCGTACTTCATGCTCTTCAGCTCGCCCGAGCGGATCATGCGATAGATGCGCTTATTGGGCAGGCGCATCATGCTTGCCACTTCATCCACGGTGAGGATATCATCGTAGCTGGCAAACATCATGAGGTAGCATTCATCGATGGTGAATTTGGTTTTCTGCATGGCTGTTCCCTCCGTTTGTGTGCGTTGTCGATAGCAGACAAACCTTGGCAACAACCTTCAATCGGTGGGGTAAACTCCCACACATCTCCTAACAGTTTTCTAACAAATGTCTGGGGCAGCGGGAAACTCGGGTGTTTGGGTGTGATGGTCAGGAACTCAGGAAATACGCGTAAAAGTGCCGGAAACCCCAGAGAACAAGCGCTTTTCACGCCGCGCAACCGGCCTCATAGGGTCTAAACAAACCCTTCCGAAACATTCGTTACCATGCCTCGAAATCTGGAGATGGGAAACCATCCGTGGGTTCGAATCTCACTCTCTCCGCCACAACCCCCCAGACAATGATTGTCCGGGGGTTTTATTATTCAACACAGTGTTATGACAACAAACGGAAGCCCGCGTTTCGCGGGCTTCCGTCTTCGTACCGACGATATCAACCGGCTTAAGGCTTGGCGGAAACGACCGTTGAGAAAGCCCCATATACCTTTGTGCTGCCCTCCAGGTGATAAGCCCGCACCTTGTAGTAATAGGTCTTGCCGGTGGTCAGGCTGCCGTTGGAAGAATACAACGAGGTGGTTGTCGTCACCAGCGTGTAGGTGCCGCCGGAGGATGTGCTGCGCCACACCTCATATTGCGTCGCCCCCGCAACCGCGCTCCAGCTCACCTTGATGCCGGTGGAACTGATCCGCGCAGCTTTGATTGTGGTGGGTGTACCGATGGCTGTCTTGGCAGTTGCTGCAGCGGAATATGAGCCATACACCTTCGTGCTGCCCACGGTGCGGTAAGCCTTCACCTCGTAGTAATAGGTGATCCCGGTGCCTGTGCTGGTGTTGGTGAAGCTGGTGGATGTAGTAGTGCCCACAGACGCATATGTCCCTGTGCTGGATGTCGCGCGATACACCGCATACCCGGACGCACCGGTTACGGCACCCCATGTCACCTTGATGCTGTTGTATGTCACAGGGGCGGCCTTCACCGATCCAGGTGTACCAATCGCAGTCTTGGCGGAAACAACGCTTGAGAATGCGCCGTATACCTTCGTACTGCCCACCAGCCGGTAGGCCCGCACCTTGTAATAGTAGGTGGTGCCAGTGTTCACGCTGGTGTTGGTATAGTAAAGATAGGATGTCGTTGTTAACAACGCGTAGGTTCCGGTGCTGGATGTCGAGCGATACACTTCGTACTTTGTCGCTCCACTCACAGCACCCCATGTCACCTTGATGCTGTTATATGTCACCGGAGTTGCTTTCATGGAGCCAGGGGTGCCCAGCGTTGTTTTGGCAGATGCCACGGCGGAGAATGCGCCATACACCTTCGTGCTGCCCACAAGTCGGTAGGCCCGCACCTTGTAATAGTAGGTGGTGCCGGTGTTCACGCTGGTGTTGGTATAGTAAAGATAGGATGTCGTCGTCAGCAGCGAGTAGGCACCGGCGCTGGAAGTTGCCCGGTACACCTCATATTTTGTCGCGCCGCTCACGGCTGCCCATGTCACCTTGATGCTGTTGTAGCTTGCGGCGGCCGCCTTTGGCGATGTCGGCGCGACAGGCACCGGCTTGGCGGAAACCACAGAGGAGTATGCGCTGTAAATGATCGTGGAGCCTGCATAGGAGCGCACCTTGTAGTAATAGGTGGTGCCGGCGGTCAGCCCGGTGTTTGTGAAGCTGGTGCCCGTCACCGTGCCGACCAGTGTATAGGTGCCGGTGCTGGAGGTTGCCCGGTAAACCTGATAGCCCGCTGCTTTGAGCACAGCGTTCCACGAAACTTTGATGCTGGAGTAAGAGGCGGAGAGGGCCTTCACGCCTGTGGGCGTCGTGGACACCCACTTGGCATAAAGTGTGAGATCGGTTGTCACGCGATTGGAAGTAAAACTCCAGGGGTTGGTGCAGGCGGGCTCTTTGTACCAACCGGCAAAGGTGTAACCCGCGCGGGTGGGTTGGGCAGGCTCGGCGGCGCTTGCGCCATCCTTCACGCTCTGCCAGGCCACAGCGCTGCCGCCCTGGCTGTCAAAGAAGACCCTGCGGGTATTCTGCCACTGCAGATGGGGGTAGCCATTGTTGCGCTCGCTTTGGATGCTCCAAACAGAAGCGAAGTCCCAGTCGGGATAGGTGGCCTGGTCCTTCATCTGTTCGGTGGTCTTTCCGGCATCGGCCCCGGCTGCGCCGTCATTGCCGACGGCTTGTGTCTGCCCAGTGGTTTGGTTGTCATAATAGCACTTGGAGATGGTGGAGGATTTATAAGTCCCGCCCGCAATACCACCAGTAAAACCACTTTCGCTCGTTTCGCCTACAGTCTGTGTTGCGGTCACCAGCCCTGTGGCATAACAATTGGTGACGGTGCCATTATTACTCATAGTGCCTGCAACGCCGCCAGCGTTGGCATAATTGCCGGTAACACCAGCGGCTGCTGCATTGGTAGCCCCGGTGGCATAGCAGTCAGAGATGGTGCTGGATTGCAATTCCCCGGCGATGCCACCGGCACGGGCGCTGGTAGATATGCCTGCTGGGTTGTTGTTGGTTGCAATGGCATCCACAGTGCTGGTGGAATAGCAACTGACAATCGATGTTGGTATTTTGGAGCCCCGTGCAACCCCAACGAGCCCGCCGGCGGCAACGATGCAAATGCCGCTGCCGGCGCTGCCTGGGGTTGCGGCACTTATGTTGCCTGAAGAGCTGCAATGGGTGATGCCAGTGTCGTCACAGGCACCAACCAACCCGCCGATGTTTACATTGGATGCATTGGCATTGATAGCACCGGTGGCGTGGCTGTTGGTGATCGTCCCTCTTTTGATGCTGCCAATCAAGCCACCGATCTCAACACCATAAATAACATCGTCGCCGTTCGTGGCGCTCACATCACAGGTGGAATAGGTGTGATCTACCGTGACATTGCTTTCATTTGAGAACGACGCCAACCGGCCCACCAACCCGCCGATGCTGGAGTTCTCCCTGTCGCTGGTGGAACGAACGCGACCGGTGGTGTAGCAATCGACGATGGAAATGGGAGCAGACCCCACGATCTCTCCAACCAACCCGCCCGCGAGCACGCTTTGATTGGCACCGCTGGCGGTGCCGGTGACATCCCCTTTTACATAGCAGTTGGAAAAGGTAATTGTATAGTCGGTGCCCTGACTATCAGCGACACCTACCAGCCCGCCGATAAAAACCGGATACTCGGTGATGACACCGTCTGCAAGGGCATTATAGCCGGTGATGCCATCAGCATGGAGCTGTATGCCCAAGTTCTTGATGCTCAAATCGTCATACAGGAGCATGGCGCCAAACAACCCCGCAGCCCGCATTTTGGCACTGGCCGGTATCCGCAGATTGCGTAGGACATGGCCCTGGCCATCCAGCGTTACGCTCGCCATCAGCGGCTGCCAGATCCCGCCGTTATAGCTGCTCAAGTCGATATCCTGGGTCAGATAATAATTGCCGCCTGTCACCATTGCCCTGAGCTGCGCCACTGTCGAGATTGGCGTTGCCTTCGGGTCTCTTGGGGAGATGGGCGCAATAAATCCTTTCGCGTTCACCGGCGGCAGCTTCCCGGATGCGAACAGTCCCGCCCTGTCAGCAGGCGGCGAAGCGGCGTCCGCCAGTGCTACAACGCCTGACGACAGGAAGAGCACGCAAGCCAGGAGCACTGTGGCGAAGGCAAGGAGTGGCTTTCTCATGGGATACCTCCGAATTTATTGGTTGCATACGAACATTGCAAATCTGCATGGCACCTTGGATCATCACCGATACACGTTGCACCCGCCACAGGCAAGCTTGTTCAGCACACTGTCGTCTGTGAAGAGATTTCCTGATACGTAGAGGTTCTCCAGCCTTGTCATATGCTCCAGAGGGCTTAAATCCTTAATCCTATTGTTTCTAAGGTCCACCACATAACCGACGTCCAGCTCTTTGAGCGCAAAAATGTCTTCAATTTGATTGTTGCCGAGCCGCAGGTCAGTCACGCCGCCCAGGCCTGCCAGTGCGGATATGTCTTTCAGGCCGCAGGACTCAAAGTAGAGATTGTACATGGTGCGGCCTTTGAGCAGGGAGAGGCTTTCGTCTTTGACGCTCGAATGATCAAGACAGATGCTTCTCAAGACTTTACAATTGGCCAGCAACTCTCGAAAAAACGCGTCTGTCACGCCCGAGAGGGTTACCCCTTGCAAGTTTTTCTGCCTGAGCAGCGGGGTATAGTCCTTCAGGGTGTTCTGGCAGTGGAAATATCTCAGTTTGCCGGACGATGACAGTGCGGAAATATCTTTGATCCCCGTGCCAAAATAGGCATTGAACTCTGTGAGGTTCGGCAGGCTCAGCACAGGCGAGGCATCCTTTACTGGGTTGCCGCTGATCCAGACTTTCGAAAGAGATTCTTTGCCCGCCAGTGGTGAAAGATCGGAAACAGAGCATCCCAGGATGCAGATATCAGAGAGTCTGTCCAGCTCCTTCAGGCCTTCCAGGCTATCGACTGGCTGGTGCAGCACATGCAGTGTTTCCAAACTGATGCAGTACCGCAGGTCAGCCAGCGTAGTAATGGTTCCGGTTGCGTTCTTATCGTTGACCGGATCGTAGTTGAAGGAAGTGATCCCCTTCATGTCCCCGGCAGTGATGTTGCCTTCGGGCTTATTCAACGTCTGCCGGATCACTTCCTCCACTTGCTTATCAGCAAACACGACAACCTCATTGTCAGGATACTTGCTGATGACAGGATTGGCAGTGGGGGAAGGAGATGCTGTGGGCATGCTTTTCGTGGGCTTCAGCTCTGCCGTTTCATTGGCCAGGGAAGCCGCCGGGGTGTCCGTTGGATGATCAACAGCTGTTGGGGTGGAACTCAGGATTTGCGAACTGGAGCTTGGGGTGGTCGCCTGCACAATGGCAGGCACACTGGCCATTTTCGCGCCAAGGTATGCTGACCCGAATGCGATCAGCGCGATAACTATTGCAGAAGACAAATATACAGCTACTTTACTCGCAGGCTTGCCACTTTTATCTTCATAGCTCGGCGGCGCGACGTTGTATTCACCATGGTTCTCTGTATTCAAATGAAACCTCCCAATTTATCGAGTGATTTTGCAGCCGTTCTTTTCCAGCTCGTCCAGCACCTTGCTTTCGGTAACCGGATTGCCCGTAATCAATAGTTCTGATAATCCTGTCATGCCTTTGAGAGAGCTCCAGTCGCGGATTCGGTTTCCACTGAGATCCAGGTAGCGGCTGATCTTGATGTTCTTCAGCATGGAGATGTCTTCAATGCTGTTGTTGGTGAAACGCAGGTCTTCCACGGCAGCCACGCCTTTCAGGGCTGAAATATCCGTGATGCCGCAGTTCTCCAAATCAATGGCAAAGTAGCTGCGGCCCTTGAACAGGGCAAGGCTTTCGTTCTTTAGACTGGCGTCCCTGATTCGGATGCTGCCTATGCCCTTGCAGTTGCTCATCAGCGCCCGGAAGGAATCATTGTTGATCCCTATGAGCAATACCTGCCAGAGATTTTTGTGCGCGAAGAGTGGTGTGATGTCCGTAAATTGGCTGTCGCAATAAAACGTCCTCAGGTTCTTCGTGGCGGAGAGCGCTGAAATGTCCGTGATGCCTGTATGCAATGCGTTGAAATCCTGCAGGCTTGGCAGAGCCAATACGGCTGACGCATCGGTCACGGGGTTGCCGCCAATCCAGATACTTTGCAACGATTTCATTTCGGCCAAAGGCGAAAGGTCGGATACGCGGTTGCCTGTGATATACAGATACTCCAGGTTTTCGCAGTAACGCAGGTCTTCCAGCGAATAGATCTTTTCATTGGCAAAACTGTAGATATCGGGGTTGTAGTCAAACGAGGTTATCTTCCTCATCTCAGCAACCGTAATGTCCCGCTCGGGTAATATCAACAGTTTTCGAATCAGTTTTTCCACGCCCGGGTCTTGAAATTTGATC